>BDTH01000055.1 GCA_002923195.1 bacterium BMS3Abin15 | reverse complement strand
CATCCTCTAGGTCCCATTTGATCTTCAAAGCGCATTCTTCTTTTTCCCTCCTTAGCTCTTTGATTCTTTCCTTAATGCGTATCGGCGTTTCATCAGGATGACTTCCAGGTTTAGTGGATTTTGGCTTTAATCCGGATTCTCCGTATTTTCTGTAATCAGCCAGCCACCTCTCCAGACTATGAGGGCATACCTTAACTGCGTCTGCCAGCCTAATCTCTCTGTTGTAGACAGGCAATACCCATCTCAACCTCTCCTCCTTTAATTGTTTTTGGTATATCTATACACATATACCAGAATATCGCTATTCTGGAAAAACCGCCAAATGTATGTGGACATTACCAATAAATATTGACAAAAGGGCCAATCTGCGCTATAATAGGGGAAGATATAAATATATAAAGGGTGTTTCCCCGCCTGCAACGCTATCGCTAGCATTGCGGGCAGGCACGGGTGGGACACTTTTTTTGCTTTCTAACTGTATTAAAAATAAAGGAAATGCTTATAAAACGCCTAAAACTTGATAAATTTACCAAAGTATCCCTATTTCTAGTAATAGTAAGTGTTTTTGCGCTGACTCTATCTAATGGTGTTTTAGCTAGTGAAATAGATCCGAATAATGTTATCTATCTGGTTAATGAATCCAGAAAAGCCGAGGGACTAGAAAAGTTGACTATGAACTACCGACTTAACCAAGCCGCTCAGTGGAAGGCCGATGATATGATTACCAATGATTACTTTGCCCACACGTCTCCCGATGGAATTTCTCCCTGGTACTGGTTTGGCAGCTGTGGGTATGATTACAAATATGCTGGAGAAAACCTGGCCATTAGCTTTACCAGTTCCGAATCCCAGCACAATGCGTGGATGAAAAGCTCTCGCCACAGAAAAAATATTTTAAATCCCGATTATCAGGAAATTGGAATCGCTGTGAAGGAAGGAGTTATTGACGGACGCCTGGCCACTGTTACAGTTCAAATGTTTGGCGCTAAAGACCAAGATTTACTTCATATGGTAGCGGGAGCCGACAGCGAACTATATCGCAGGTCCATTCTGTATAACGGCCACGCTGTCCAGGATGACAGCCGTGTTTTCGGGCTAACTAAGACTAATCTGCAGCCTAAAAGCGCGGGAACTTTCCAGCCGTCTTCTTATCAAATGAGGGTTTTATATCAAGACCAGAAATTCTGGGAAACATTTACCTGGATGGCAATAATGCTGATCTTGCTTCTGACTGTTGTTATCAACACGCTTGTTCTTGCAGGAGTCAGCCAGCACAATCCTTTTACGGCAGTTAATATAGTAATTTTAATGACAATTTTAACAACCCTGGCATTTTGGAGAGTTTAATAGGCAACATTTAACATAATGTTGTGTATTGAGTTCTTTTAAAAATTCACCCCCACACCAACTTTTGGCATAGTCACCAATATTATTAAGTTTTAAAAGCATAGCAGGCCAATGGTTAATTAAATTATTATTGGAAGTTGGTGTGGGGGTAAAAATACAAAAACAAAAACAGCGAAAGCTGAATAACCTAAAGGCAAGAATCCTTGTCTTAGCTCTATACACTGTATAGAGAAAATTAAAAAAAAGCTTCTTTTTAAAGAAGCTTTTTTATTTTAAATAAGCCATATTTGAGGGTTGACAAATATAATTATATATGCTAGAATAGCCTGTTTAGTTATTTAATTTAAAAATATAAACAATTTAACCGAAGGAGGACTTCATGGAAAAAGAAAAATCAGGTGGGTATAATCCGTTTGTGGACATTCGCAGTATTACTGTGGCCGGAGAATTGAGACTTGCATTTCCGGAGCATTATGAGAACAAGTCCCTTAGGGATACAAAACCGGTTCCGTGTCTCAGAAGAGGAGATCCGACAAAGTATAAGGTCGGTGTCAGGAATCTGATAGACGAACAGGAACAACCTAAAGATCCCCTCCAAATTTTACTGGAAAAAGAAGAGGTCATAATAGAAGTAAATGAAAGAGAAGCGGCTATAAATGCGGGGCGTGGTAACGGAAAAACCAGACCATTCCGGAAGGGACTTCCATTGCATCTGAGACGCATGAAAAATGGCGGAAGTGCGCTCACGGGATTTACATTCGCAGGGGTAAGTTAATCAAATAAACGGGCAGGAACATAAGTTCCTCGCCCGTTTTCATTTTCCCATACACCAACTTTTAGCTATGTTTATTAATTATTTTATAGATGATATATTTTTACCCAATCGCTAATTATATTAGCAAGATTTTTTGTTAAAGTTGGTGTGAGGGCAAGCTTGAAAAAAATCGGAAATTGAAGTACACTGTAAAAACAATACGAATGACTGCCCCGCACCAAATTCTCCCGCCATGGCGGGACCCCGCCAGAGGCGGTGGCGAAAAAGTATAAGTTTTATCCACGGAATCGCCTGCGGCTTAGTCAGAAATAATTTAAATCTAAAACAGAGAATTGGTGCGGGATGCTCATTTTTGCCCGCCTCGACTCGCGGAGACGCTCGTCGAAGGCGAGGCGGGTAGCTACTCGCTCCGCTCACAGACAAAAATGGCACAATATTTTGAAATTAACGGCGGAAAAAAGCTGAAAGGTACAATTGAAGTAAGGGGATCTAAAAACGCTGCCACTCCCATACTGGCAGCTACTCTTTTGACTGACAAGAAATGCACTATTTCCAATATTCCTCTAATTGAGGATGTTTTTCGAATGATTGAAATAATTAAAGGCTTGGGAGCAGAAATAAAGTGGCTGGGAAAAAGAAAAATAAGCATTATCGCTAAAAATATTGATCCCAAAAGAATGGACTATGAAGCGGTGAAAAAAATGCGCTCCTCTATTTTACTTTTAGGATCTCTTTCAGCCCGTTTTGATAATTTTAAAATTCCTTATCCCGGCGGATGTGTTATCGGGTCAAGGCCGGTTGATACTCACCTTAGTGCACTTGAAAAATTAGGAGTTAAAATAAAACAACTTAATGGTTTTTTTAAGGTTGATTCCAAGAACTGTAAAGCTAACGAAATAGTGCTGAAGGAATTTTCAGTAACGGCTACGGAGAATGCAATGATGCTAGCGGCCAACCTCCCAGGGAAGACCGTGATAAAAATAGCAGCTACTGAACCTCACGTTCAAGACTTGGCTAAGTTTCTTTCTAAAATGGGAGCTGAAATAAAGGGAATAGGAACCAATACATTAGAAATAAGAGGAAGAAAAGAATTAAAAGGCGCGACACATGAAATAATCGCCGACGCTAACGAAGCGGCAACATTTCTTATTTTAGGAGTAGCTACCAAAAGTCCGATTAGGGTAAAAAATGTCAATATAGATCATTTGGATTTAGTTGTTGAAAAGTTAAGAGAATTTGGGGCTAATTTTAAAATAGGAAAGGATTATATTCAGATAATTCCGCCTAAAAATATCAAGGCGGTTACTAAAATTGATGCTAGGCTTTATCCAGGAATTCCTACTGACACTCAGGCTCCTTTCGGAGTCTTAGCTACTCAAGCTAAGGGAGAAACACTTATCTTTGACTCTCTTTATGAAGGAAGATTTAATTATCTTAAGGAATTAAAAAAGATGGGGGCCAAGGCCAGAATATTGAGCAAGCACCAGGCAAGTGTAAAGGGCCCGGCAAAACTCAAGGGCAAAATAATTACCAGTTATGATCTGCGTGCCGGGGCATCGCTAATAATTGCCGCGCTTATTGCGGAAGGCAGGACAATTATAAAGGATATTTACCAGGTGGACAGGGGATATGAGCAAATTGAAGAACGCCTGCAAAAATTAGGCGCGGACATTAAGAGAGCAGAAAGTACAAAGCATTAAGTACAAAACAAATGAAGAAATTAAAGCCAGGAAAAGATTATATCGGAGTCGGAGGGGGTATTTTAATTTTCAACAAAAAAGGCGAAGCTCTTTTTATGAAACGCGGGAAAAAATCAAAAAACGAAGCTGGGTGGTGGTCTAAGCCAGGAGGAACTGTAGATTTTGGAGAAAAGGGAATTAAGGCAATGAAAAGGGAAATAAAAGAAGAGTTAGATATTGATGTTAAGGTTTGGGGATATTTGCCCCACACCGACCACGTTATTAATAAAGGAAAAGAACATTGGCTAGCTATTAATTATCTGGCAGATTTAAAATCAGGAAAGCCTAAAATAATGGAACCGCATAAATGCGAGGAGATTAAATGGTTTAATTTGAAGGAGTTGCCTAAAAAGTTGACTCGAACGACTCGCGAACCTATAATTAACTACCTTAAAGGAAAGTATATAAAATTGTAAATCAGATGTTTTTAAGAAAAATTGGGATTGACTTAGGGACGGCCAACACTTTGGTTTTTGTCCCAGGCAGAGGGGTTGTAGTTGATGAACCCTCTGTTGTGGCTATTTCGATTTTTGAAAATAAGGTTTTAGCAGTAGGTAATCAGGCCAAGGAAATGCTAGGGAGAACCCCAGACAGCATTAAGGCTAGTAAGCCGCTTAAAGACGGAGTGATTGCTGATTACCGTATTACTGAGGCAATGCTTAAGTATTTTATAAATAAAGTAAGCGGGAGAATCCGCCTTATTCGTCCGGAGGTTATGATTTCTATCCCGGCTGGCGTAACATCCACTGAAAGAAGAGCGGTAATTGATGCGGCCATAAAAGCTGGAGCCAAATCAGCTTATGTTGTTAAAGAGCCGGTATTGGCTGCTATTGGAGCCGGCATTCCCATTCATAGCGCCCAGGGGAATATGATCGTTGATATTGGCGGAGGAACTTCAGAAATTGCTGTAATTTCTCTCGGTGGCGTGGTAGCGTCGCATAGCGCTAGGGTAGGAGGAGATAAGTTAGATCAGGCGATAGCCGATTACATTAAAAGAAAGCATGGTTTGGCGGTGGGAGAAAGAACAGCTGAAGAAATTAAAATTAAAATCGGATCAGCCATAGGCTTAGTAAAAGAAGAATATATGGAAATTCGAGGCCGTGATCTTACAGGAGGGCTTCCTAGGACAGTTAAAATTTCTTCCAATGAGATAACTGAAGCGTTGCAGGATGAGCTTAGGGAGATTATTAATACAATTAAGAAAGTTCTTCAAGAAACCCCTCCAGAATTGGCGGCTGATATAATGGATAAGGGAATGGTTCTTTCTGGTGGTGGTGCGCTTCTTCGCAATATGGATCAGCTGATTACCAAAACGATCGGAGTTCCTTGTTACGTTGCTGACGAACCGCTATTTTGTGTAGTTAAAGGAACCGGAGCAGTGCTAGAAAATCTGGATGTTTATAAGAGGACAATAATGCTATCAAAGTAATACAAATACGCGAATAAATTAAAACAGAAAATTTGCATGTTTGTGTATTAGCCCGCCTGCCAGTGCCTTGAGCACGGCGATTGGCGGGCAGGCATAAGGTTTTGCATCATTAGTATTATGATTATTGGGATTGACGGTTCCAGGGCTTTTATTAAAAAGCGTACCGGGATCGAGGAATATTCTTATCAAGTAATTAAACACCTGAGGGGTAAAATAAAAAACCACCAGGTGGTTTTATATATCAGGTATAATCAAGCAGTGGATTTTGATTTGTCGGAAAACCTGCCTGCCGGCAGGCAAGGCTGGAAAGTTAAAAAACTTTGGGCGCCAAGGTTTTGGACTCAGATTCGTTTATCACTGGAAATGATTTTTAATCCAGTCGATATTTTATTTGTTCCAGCCCATACGGCCCCCTTAATTCATCCCGCCCGCAACGCCCTGCTTTCTAAACTATTTAGTCCGATTAGGAAACTGGTTAGAATTTTTAGTTCTCAGGATAGTAATAAGTGGCGTAGCATGGCGAACGGGCCGAAAGATACCATTGTGACGATTCATGGATTGGAATATGAAGTTTTTCCCAGATCTTATTCCGCTTGGGAAAATTTTTATATGCGCGAGTCAATTAAAAATTCCTGTAAATGGGCGAATAAAATCATTGCTGTATCTCAAAATACTAAGAAAGATTTAGTGAAATTCTATAAAACGCCGGAAGAAAAAATCACGGTAATTTATGAAGGATACGAGCAAAATATCAAATATCAAATATCAAATATCAAAATTAATGAAAAAATTGAAAAACCCTATTTACTTTTTGTTGGGCGGCTAGAAAAACGAAAAAATATAGTCGGAATCATCAAGACATTTGAAATGTTAAAAGAAAAGTATAATATTCCACACAAATTAGTATTGGTCGGGGGAAAGGGATATGGATTTGAGGAAGTTGAAAGCGAAAAGCGAAAAGCGAAAAGCGAAAAAGACATAATCATTACTGGTTATGTAAGTGAAGAAAAAAAGTGGGAACTTTTAAAAAATGCTGATGTTTTCCTTTTTCCTACATTTTATGAAGGATTCGGTATTCCTGTCTTAGAAGCTCAAAGTGTTGGAACGCCAGTGGTAGCGGGAAATAACTCATCAATTCCGGAGATCTCTACGAATTACGAATCAGGTACGAACATACGAATAAGATCTGCCTTGTTAGTTGACCCAAATAATCATGAGCAGATTGCTGAAACTACCTATAGATTAATTTCGGACGAAAACTTGAAAAATGATATAATAAACAAAGGATATGAGAATGTGAAAAGGTTTAGTTGGGAAAAATGCGCGAGTGAAGTCGCTGAATTGTTGGAATAAAAAAAGACTTGCTTAAATACGAAGTAGAGTATTCAAGCAAGTCTGAAAGGCCAAGTAATTATCATTCCCCCTTAATTTCATTTGATGCGGCAAAAATTGATATCACGATAACTAATAAGCCAGAAAGAACAGCTATTCCCGCCGCAGGATTTCCAGTGGCTATCACTGTAAATATAGTGCTTGCGCCGATACATATCCATATCCATATCCAGTTGCTGGTGCTGGCTTTATCTTGCTTTTTATCGGTCTCATTGGCCATGTTTTCTCCCTAAAGAACTAAAATTTGTGAACTTAATAGTTCGGGTTAATATAGCACATCTATGCAAAAAAGTCAAGCACAACAAAACAAATCCCTTCTCCCTATGGGAGAAGGTGCCCGCAGGGCGGATGAGGGAGTGTCAAACAATAACCCTCACCCCAACCCTCTCCCAGAGGGAGAGGGGGAGTTGCGCATAGCGCTTGTACATGATTTTCTTACCCAATACGGCGGGGCAGAGAAAGTTTTAGAGGTGCTTTGCGAAATGTTTCCAGAAGCGCCGATTTATACCTTGCTTCATGATCAGGAAAGAATGAAAGGTAAATTTAAGGATAAGGAAATTCACACTTCTTTTCTGCAAAAGTTTCCTAAATTTATGCGAAAGAGGCATGGGCTACTTTTGCCTTTCATTCCTACTGCGCCAGAAACATTTGACCTTCGCGAATTTAATTTAGTAATTTCCTCTTCTGGCGCTTGGAGTAAAGGAATCGTAACTAAGCTCAATACTATTCACATTGCTTATCTCCATTCCCCGATGCGCTATGTCTGGGATTATAACGAAAGATATATTCGTGAAATTCAAAGTTCAAAGTTCAAAGTTCAAAGTAAATTGGAAATTTTTTTTATTCGTCCCATTCTAAATTATATTCGCATTTGGGACCGCCAAGCGGCTGATCGACCGGATTATCTGATTGCTAATTCAAAATACACCCAGGAGAGGATTAGAAAATATTATCGGAGAGAAAGCAAGATTATATACCCGCCCGCAACGCCATCGCTACGCTCCGATGTGGCGCGGCGGGCGGGTCCACCAGCTATTAATGCTCAAAATGACAAATATTTCCTAATTGTTTCCCGTCTGATTCCGTACAAAAAGGTTGATTTGGCAATAGAAGCGTTTAATAAATTAGAGTTGCCGTTAGTTGTTATCGGTGAAGGGAGGCAAGAAAAATATCTGCGTAAGATTGCGGGAGAAAATGTTAAAGTTCTGGGGTGGCAAAACGACGACAAAATCAGTCGATACTATGCTGGTGCTCGAGCATTTATTTTTCCAGCTGAGGATGACTTCGGCATCACTATGGTTGAAGCTATGAGTTACGGAGTTCCCATTGTCGCTTATAAAAAAGGTGGAGCAATGGAAGTTGTACAAGAAGGAGTTACCGGAGAATTTTTTGGCGCTCAAACACCCGAAGTTTTGGCTGATGGAGTAAGAAAATTTATTAAAAATGAGGAAAAATATGACAAAGAGGTTATCAGGCAAAGGGCGGAGAAATTTTCAAAAGAAAAATTCAAGAATGAACTTATAAAATATATAAATTACATAATTAATAAATAAGATAATTATCCCAGCACCAAATTCTCCCGCCACGGCGGGACCCCGCCAAGGGCGGTGGCGAAGAAGAATAGTTTTACCACGGAATCGACTGCGGCTTGGCTGGGGTTAGCATAAGTTTAATATAGAGAATTGGTGCGGGATGGCTCATTTTTATGACTACTCGCTTCGCTCTAGATAAAAATGGCATGTTCATCGGCAATAATAATGCAGTTAAATTATTAGAAAGAATTATAAAAAGCGGCAAAATAAGCCATGTCTATCTTTTTTCTGGACCAGAGAGCGTAGGTAAGCTTGCTATTGCTAAAATATTCGCCAAAGGTATTATGACCAGACAGTCATTTGCTTCAATACTCAGTAGTATGAAAGTAAATGACAAAAATGCTATCTTGCCAGATTTGATTATTCTAGAGCCGGAGATTGAAGAGAAAAAGGGAGTAATAAGAGAAATGGATATAAAAATTGAGAAAGTGCGAGAAATCCAAAAAAAACTCTCTCTTTTTCCATATAAGGGAGAATATAAAGTATTAATCGTCAACAATGCTCACAGAATGACGGAAGAATCGCAGAACGCGTTGCTTAAAACTCTAGAAGAACCGAATGAAACATCAATTATAGTTTTGGTTACTCACGAAGAAGGAAAAATTTTGCCGACAGTAAAATCAAGATGTCAGAAGATTAAATTTAATTTAGTCCCCGCAAATGAAATAAAGGAAAAGTCGTCTGCCAGTGACGAAATTATCTCACTCTCACTTGGTCGTCCAGGTCTGGCAATTAGGATGAACAAAGATGAAGAAGAATTTGACTTGCGAACAGATGCTTTAAAGAAACTAAGGTCTTTACCGAAAGCTGGAATTAACCAGCGTCTTAAGATGGCCGAAGAACTTTCTAAGGATATTTCAGGAGCGATAAAAAAAATGGAGCTTTGGATATGGTCGCTTCACGATCCGGCACAGAAAGACATTCGGCTTTTTAAGGTTATCGAAAAAATAGAAAAAAGTTTGGATGAAATTAAAAATACCAATGCCAATACAAGATTGATATTGGAAAACCTATTACTAAATCTATAAACTTAATTCCTCTTCTCCTTTTGGGAGAAGATGTCCGAAAGACAGATGAGGGAAGATAAAATAAAGCTAGCTAGAAACCTAAGAAAAAATTCAACACCCCAAGAGGTTATTTTTTGGTCAAGATTAAAAAATAGAAGTTTCAATAACTTGAAATTCAGAAGGCAATATCCCATAGGTAAATATGTAGTAGATTTTATATGTTTGGAAAAGAAGTTAATCATTGAATTAGATGGTTGGCAGCACAAAGAAGAAAATAATGAAAGATATGATAGGGAAAGAAGTAATTTATTGAAAAATAAAGGTTTTAAAGTTTTGAGGTTTTGGAATAATGATATTAATAATAATCTAGAGGGAACCTTATTAAGAATAGAAGAATTTATATGAACCCTCACCCCAGCCCTCTCCCTAGGGGAGAGGGGGATAAAAACATAAGATTTGCATCATTAGTATTATGCTTAGTCAACCCCAAAAAAGAATATCAGTAAAAAAAAGGGAGGGGCAATCGCTTTTTTTTAAAATTGTCTATTTCTTTCTTCTTTTTGCTTTCGCAGGGGTAGTAATTTATATTCTTATTTTCTCGCTTTTTCTTCGAGTTAATTATTTGAACCTAGAGGGCGTGGAAGAATTGGAATACGAAAAAGTTTACAACAAACTGGAGTCTCTTTTGGACGGAAAATATTTATGGATATTTCCCAAAGATAATTTCCTGCTTGTGCTAAGCGGAAAAATAAAAAAAGAGTTGGCAGGTGAATTTAAAAAAATAAGACAGGTAGAGGTTGAAAAGAATTTTCCCGATACTATAAATGTCAAAATAGAAGAAAGAGAATCATTAATTCTTTGGTGCTCCAAAGGGCCTTGCTATATTATTGATGAACAGGGCTATGCTTACGCTTGGGCTGACTTTGAATCCAGGGAAATTAAGGAAAACAACCTAGTCAGGTTGGTTGATATGAGCGCTAAGCCTATTGATATCGGAGAAAAAATATTGGATGAGGATTATGTAAAGTTTGTGACCGAAATAAGGGAAAAACTTAAAAGGGAATTGAATATTAAAATTTCAGATGAGTACAGCACTACGACTAAGTTATCTGAAGTGATTAAAATCAACACAAATGATGGCTGGGATATCCATCTTAGCTCTCAGATTCCACTGGATCAATCCATTCGAACTCTTAAGACTTTCCTGGAGCAAAAAATAACCGACGAAATAAAAAAAGAACTGGAATATGTTGACCTAAGGGTAGAAAATAAAATTTATTATAAGGTAAAAAATAGTGATGAGGAAGCCCCGACGCTCGACAAAGACAAGGTCGGGGATCCGACCGCGGAGCGCGTCGGACAAGATAATAAAAAAGATACCGAAGAATAATTCTTTAATTAGTTTTGCGATTTCAATCCGATTTTAGTCCCTTGACACGGGAATTTTTTTTATGATAGGCTTTACTGAAATTAAAAATGGTCATTTAAAATCCGATACAAGGGGAGGGAATTATGCAAGACGAATGTACGTGCCCAAAACAGTATTGCACTATATGCAGCGGCCGTTTGCATATGCATGATTGCAAAGCGCATAAGCTTGCGGACAAAGGCTGTTGCGTGGAGCGTCATAAAGAATTGCTTGCGAAAAAATATCATGATGGAAGCAAAGATGGCTGTGATTAAGTACACATCGAATACAGGCCGGCACATGACTCTGCGGCTGATACTCTTTCCTTGCAGTCCGGAACAGTGCTTCCATGCTGTACCACCTGTAATGTTATTATGACCTAAATTAAAACACCTACGTGGTTTCCGCCAAGGGCGGATAAAAACTACGTAGGTGTTTTCTATAAAAAACTATTTCACATAATACACAAATATCGAATCACCGACGCGGATGGGAGTATAATCTAATGTCCATTTGTAATCTTGTTCTCCCGCCGCTCTTTTTTCGTGAATGTTGCCCTGTAAAAAGTTTATCGAAATTGCATACCACCCGGATTCCGGTTCGTAGTTGGAGTGCCAAGAAATATATTTATCCCCCAAGTAATACTCTGGGCTAGAGCCGCCGAAATAGTCAACACGGATCTTATCAACATTATTTTCCTCAACCCAATCCCGTAATCTTTTTAAGTCCTGCCCCCAATCTACATTAGAATCAGTAACATACTTGTATCCGTTTTTGGGTCCGCCAACCAGTTCATTGAAATAGGACAGGTAGCTAGGAAAACTAACAACAGGGATTAAAACTATCCAAATAACAAATACTACTAAAATAATATTGAAAACTTTTCTAGTACTCTCAGAACGTATATTCTTTAGAAAATCAAACACTTTCTTAGCAATCAGAACATAGAGAAAAGGCATAATGGGAAAAAGATGACGGAAGCCGATGTTTAAATTGCCAGTAATGCTCAAAAATGAATATAAGGCAATAAACCCAAACATCGAATATTGAGCTACGCCAGTCCTTAAATAGTCGCTTAATACTTCCCACACTTTCTTGATTATATTTCCTTTTCTACTGAGCACATTTGCCATTATCTGAAAAAATGCATACAGGGAAGTGAATAATAATAAAAACAGGAAGGGCAGAGTTTCTTTTATTAAAAATACCAGTGGGAAATATAGGGGGGATGCGTCATTAGAAACGTTTCCGAGAAAATAGTAAGTATTTCCTCCTGCCACTCTGGCAAAAACCATGGCTACACCCAGCATATATGCGCCAACGGGCTTGAAGAATGCTACGCCACTGACATTTGCGATGACTGTTTTTGCTATTTCTCCTATTTCCTTACTGGTTAGCGCCCAATCAGCAACTGCATCAATTTTATCTGAGGGCATGTTAAATGTATTCAAGTAATATAGAATCCAGATTGCAGCAAAACAAATTACGGCTATGAGAACGTATTTTCCAATGTAGTTCCATAAATTTTCAAGCCTGAACCTTAGGTTGGATGTTTTTACAAATCCGGGCTTCTTTCTTGACATAGCGTAGATTAGTATAACTAAGGCGAAAAATGGAAATAGAAGCACGGCGGAAAATTTTGTAAGTTGTGCCAATCCCAAGAATATTCCAGCTAAGATGGTATTTCTCCAGCTGGGCTTTTTAAGAAATTTAATAAAGAAGTAGAAAGAGATAAAAATAAAAGCAGCGATTCCAATGTCGGTAGTAACGTAATGATTATGTCCCAAAACATTAGGATCGAAAGAATATAAAACTAAGGCAAAAAGACCAGCAACCGTACCAGCCAATTCTTTGGTCCACTGAAATATGAAAAATCCCAGAAGCAAGGCTATGAGTATGAGTGGAAAGCGTGACCAAAAAGTAACCTTGTCAACATTGTTGGAATTAATAAATTCGTCTCCTAGGCTCCATTGTTCATTGACTCCATCTGTCCATAGTGCATTTTTGTCCGGGAAATCAATGTCCATTAATAAAAGGGGAGCTCCTGCTATATCTTTAAGCAATGGCGGATGTTCCGGATTAAGCCGCATATCATTATATTTTACATAGGAATAACCTGCTACGATATGCGCCTTTTCATCAAATGTAGTTGACTCCTGATAAGAAACAATGATAGAGATAAATAAGACAATAGCGAGAGTTATTATGACAAAAAGAGAGGAGTATTTCTTGAGAAAATTCATTTTATTTTATTGATTTGGTTAATATTCAAAAATACCCTGCAATTATACCATAATCTCGCTTGTTATCACAATTTTTGATAGTAAGCATATGAGGCCTGTGTTATAATTAATTCAAATTAAATTCATATAATTAATCATGATTATAGTTAGAAAAGAAACAGAGCCAGAAAACGACACAATCTATAGTACTGAAGGCGATGAAAAACGTGCAAATAACTCCATTGCTGAACAGCTTGGGGATCTTAATATTGAAGGAACGGCAGGACAGAGCGAAAAAGATAAAAAAAATAAAGAGATTTTAAAGTTGAAAAAGGATGTTGAAGACCAACTTCTCAAAAAACTTAATAATCTAGAAGCTGGAAATGAACAGGAGCTGGAAATTGCTCTTGATACGATAGATACGCTTAAAAAGTCGAGACTAGAAAAGATAAAAAACGGCGAGCAAATGAGAAAATGGAAAATTAATATCCATACGGATTATATCAAAAATCTAAATGGGAATGAAAAAAAGAAAGTCTATGAAAAAATAGAAATAGCCAACGAGGAGATTATTAGTGAATTGCAAAAAAAAAGAGGTAAGCCGGAAAAAAAAGAAGATTCGGCGAATAAAACCGATACAAAATCGGAAAAAATAAGTAAGGTAAAGGAAACAAAAACACTAGAAGAAAAAAAGAAGAAAGAAACTGTTTCCGAAGTAAGATCATCTGAAGAAACGGAAAAAGAAAGAAAAGAAAAAGCAAATGAAGAAATAAGTAGGCACTTTCCTGAAGAAGTAGAAGAAGTAAATGAAGAAATAAGAGAGAGCGGTAAGGATGGTGATAATAAGTTAGAAGAATTAGATGATAGATTAATGGCCGCTAGGGATAAGTATGTCAAACTTGACCTTGAAAGAGATAAGAAAATATCTGTATTCAGGAAAGTTTTTCGCTTAAATAAAGATGTAGATCTGGGAAAATTTAATGATCAGTATGAAGAGGCAAAAAAAGAGTATAAAGAAAGTCTAGGTAAGTATAAAGATTATATTAAGGAAACAACAGGCGACGAAGCCGGGGCAGATATAATGTCTGATTGGCTGCAAAGAACTGAATATTTAAATCTCGAAAATGTAAGAGTTGGCAAAAAAATAGAAAATAAGAAATGGCCCGAGAAAATAAAAAACAGCTACGAGGGCATAGTAAATAGTTATCGCCGATTACCGCGAAAGAAAAAGCTTTTAATCGGGATAGGAATGATGGGTATCGGTTTTGCAACTTCGGCAGTTGGAGGAGTTGTAGCTACTGGCGGAGTATTGGCCATAGGCGCCATGAGAATATTCAGCGTTAGCGCTTCCTCAATTGGATTCAAACAAATGTTTGAAGCTAGGGCTGAAAAAGGAAGGGAAAAAAGAGCAAGGAGTAAGGCAGAAAGTAATGTGGAAACTTCAAGATTGAATAACGGAAAAATAGACTTTGAATCGCTAAATAATATTCTTAATAAAAGGATACAAAACGTTGACAAAGAAATTGAAAAAAGAAAATTAGCCGCCAGGTGGCGCACAATAGGAGCTATTACTTCTGGTGTTGCGCTTTCTATTGCCGGGCATTATATAGGAAGGGAGATTATGGATCATTTTCGAGGAGAAGAAGCGGTTTCTGCTGCAGGGGAAGAAACAGCAACGGGATCCAGCCCGGAATCTATGGCTGGACCTAGCTCGGAACAATCTTTCTTGGAAACTGAATCTGCTCCAGAACAAATTGAAATAGTTCCGCAACCAGTTGATGTCACTGCTCCAGTTGAACTGACAGTTGAAAAAGGAAGTAGCCTTGAAGGAACATTAATAAAGTATTTGAATAACCACCCGGAAATGATTGACAAATACAGTGACTTACATGGAGGGGTAAATTTTGATTCTGGACAAATTGCCCATAGGATGGCGCTTGAATTTGCAGAAAATAATGCCGATGAATTTCCCGGCGGTCCTCCCAGTTTGATCCATCCAGGAGCGGAAATAAATATCAATCCGGAAAATATAAGCATAACAGAAGTTGGTGATTCTGAAGGATTAGGATATCTTTCGGAAAGTGGAGCATCTCCAGAAACAGAATCACAAGGAGGCATCGCATCAGAAAATGGAGATCATGTTTCTATCATTGGGCCAGAGAGCGATAGTGTGGTAGATAGTGGAGCTGATGCAGAAGCTATAGTGTCAGCAAGTGCGGAAGTTGCTCCGGAAATCAATAGGAATGTTATTACAGGTAGCCTTTATGAAAAATTTCATATGTTTTCTGGAGATTATGATAAAGTTTCCTCTATTAAAATGGGAAGCTTTATGAAGTTAGGGTCCTATCATACCCTTGGCGCTGAATATGTTGTCGGAGAAGATTATGATTATAATGAGATTCGCAATCTTCAAAAAAGCATTAAAGATATCTATAATAATTTGTCTGGGACTGAAAAGGGATTGGCCGGAAAAATGTCAGTAGAAAAATTTATTAAAGCGAATTTTGATAAATTATTCTCCAAGTAGAAACAGGATAAAAAACAGCCTTTGTGCTATAATTAAGTCATAAAAAACAATATTATGAATAGCCAAGACAAATTACAAGAGCAGCTTGTTAAAGAGTTGGGACTAGATAATCTTCCCGAAGATAGGCAACAGGAATTACTCATAAAAACAACAGAAGTTCTCTTAAAAAGAATTTTTTTGGAGACTATGGAAAAATTGAGTGATCATGGCAGATCTGAATATGAAAAGATGATAAAGAAAGGAGCAGAACCTCAGCAACTTGAGGAATTTTTGAAATCCAACATACAAAACTATGAAAACATGGTTCAGGGAGTCATTGATGATTTTAAAGAAGAAATGAAGGAGGATATAAGCAGGTAACTTACTCGAACTCGACGCTAATTATCACGGATAAAATTAGTGTTGGTTAGAGATTTATAATTTTATGCCAAAATCAAATTTAGAACCCATTAATGAAAAAGATCTCGATTTAGAAAATAAATTCAAAGGAGCCAAAAAAGAATCCGAAGACGATGTTGCAAAAATTGAAAAAGAAAAACCAAAAGAAGTGGCCAAAGCAAAAAGAGAGAGTGCCTATGGTAAAATATTATCTAAAATAAAAAGTCGCCATACTAAAATTCAAGATAATAGTAAAGAGAGAGTTGAATCGGACGCCAAGAATGCTTTTGAAAATACTGACGCTGAAAGCCAGGTTCAACAACTCGTAGATGTTGCTATGAATAAAGGAGTAATCCATGCTGTTAAGGTCGCCAAGCACATAGAAGATAATTATGTCTTGGATATGTTCCATGATAAATTGTTGGCAGACGAACTTCATGACGCGTTAATTAAAAAAGGACTTATCGAGGAGATACAAATATAAAAATAGTAACAGAAAAATTTATCTGTTCTCGAACGGATAAAAACAAAAAATGCCATCCCTTGATTTCAACTTAATTCTCGTTCCCTTGGCAGCGATGTTGTCGCTGATGGCTTTTGTCAGCGGTGTTTTTTTAATAATGCGCAGCTTTTTAACTTTTAAATCCCAAATAAACCGTTCAGTAAATATGGATATTGAGATTGTCCGCGTAGCCAAGGTGTTAAAAAATTCCGAGGAAGGAGACAAGGGCCGAGAATCGTGGAAGGAAGAAATTGGTTCCATGGAACAGCTTCTTACTACTCTGGCTAATATTAAAGAAAAGAAATCCTTGCGGCGTTTGTTTTATGGCAATCCCCATATCTCTTTAGAAATTGTTAATCCTTCCAACAGCGAAGAAATATTTTTTTATTTGGCTATTCCAAGAAAATTCAGGGAGTCTGTGGAAAAGCAGGTCCATAGCTATTTTCCTAATTCTTCTATTGAAAAAGTGCCTGATTACACGATTTTTTCTCCTGGCAGCTTTACGTCAGTGGCGGCGCTAAAACTAAAAAACAGATATGCTCTTCCTATTAAAACGTATGAAGCGATGAATGTTGATCCTCTCAATGAAATTTCCAATGCCTTAAGCAAGCTCCAGTCAGCCGAAGAGGGAGCAGCGATACAGTTAATTCTTAGCACAGCAGGAAAAGGGTGGAGAACGATGGGGAAGTCAATTGCTCATAAGATGCAACAAGGCAAGCAACTTAAAGATGCACAGGCGGATTCCTTGGTTAAGAATGTAGGAAGATATATGGGCAAGGACTTGAGCCAAGAGGTGGCGGGTGTTTTGTATGGAGATGAAAGAAAAAACAGAGATTCGTGGCAGGAGAATAAAGCTGTTCAACTTACTCCCGAAGAGCAAGAGCTCATCAAGTCTATTGAAGGAAAGTCTAAGAAAGCGGGGTTTAGAGTTAATATTCGCCTTATAGCTTCTGCGAAAACACAACAGAGGTCTGATGAAATATTGTCCCACCTAGAGAATGCTTTTACCCAATTTGAGAATCCGGACATAAATCACTTTGCTATAAATAAAAGAACTAAGGGTAAAAACGTTTCCTTTGATTATATTTTTAGGAATTTTAAAGAGAGAAACTCAATGATTTTAAACACTGAAGAAATTGCCAGTATTTTTCATTTCCCTATTTCCACTACGGAAACCCCAAAAATAAAATGGCTGAAAGCCGGAGCAGCTCCGCCTCCATCTAATATTCCCCAGGAAGGAATTGTATTGGGATATAATGATTATCGAGGCGTAAAGACTGATATTCGACTGGCGGATGATGACAGAAGGAGACACTTGTATGTTGTCGGGCAAACAGGTACTGGTAAGTCATCATTTCTTCAGGAAATGGCAAAACAAGACGTTAAGAATGGAAAGGGGGTCTGCTTCATTGATCCTCATGGTGATGCGATTGAGGATATTCTGGCATCTATTCCTAAAGAACGAGCAGAAGACGTCATTATTTTTGATCCTTCTGATGTAGAACGCCCATTCGGACTTAATATGTTGGAGTATGATCGTCCAGAGGAGAAAACTTTTGTAATCAATGAGATGATTAGTATTTTTGACAAACTTTATGACCTTAAGCAAACCGGTGGCCCGATGTTTGAGCAATACGCAAGAAACGCGATGCTTCTAGTGATGGATAATCCTGAATCAGGATCTACATTAATGGAAATCCCGAAAGTTTTAGCAGATGAGGATTTTAGGCGTATGAAACTTTCACGTTGTAAGAATCCAATAGTGGTTGATTTTTGGACCAAGGAAGCAGAAAAAGCCGGAGGAGAGGCGGCTCTAGCCAATATGGTTCCCTATATTACATCCAAGCTTACTACTTTTATTGCCAATGATATGATGCGCCCGATTATTGCTCAGCAAAAAAGCACTTTGAATTTCCGCCAAATTATGGATGAAAAAAAGATACTACTAATCAACCTTTCCAAGGGTAAGATAGGAGAGATCAATAGCTATCTCTTGGGAATGGTGGTTATAGGTAAGCTTTTAATGGCGGCACTTTCCCGGGTTAATATACCGCAAGAACAAAGAGAAGATTTCTATCTCTATATCGATGAATTTCAAAATGTTACTACTAACTCCATCTCTCAAATTCTTTCAGAGGCTAGGAAATACCGACTAAACTTAATTATCGCTCACCAATTTATTGGACAACTTAGTGAAGAAATCTCAAAAGCAGTTTTCGGAAACATTGGATCAATATGCACTTTTCGAATAGGACCGGAAGACGCTGAATTCCTAGAAAAACAATTCGAACCAGTATTTACTGCTAATGATCTTGTTAATGTTGATAACTATAACTGTTTCGTGCGACTATTGATAAATAGCGAGTCTACCAAGCCTTTTAATATGAAAACTAACCCGCCTACTGCAGGCGATCAGGAAATTGCTAACAATCTAAAAGAACTTTCTCGGCTTAAATATGGTCGCGATATAGACATTGTTAATCGGGAGATTATGGAAAAAACCAAACTAGCTAATGTTCCTAGTGAAGAGAGTGAGACGCTTAATAAAGCTTAATTATATGGACAAGCCATTCAAATTTTAAAGACATGAAGTCCGCCAAAAAGACCATCGTTTTGTCGTTGTTAATCCTCGCTTCCTTATTCTTGGTTTACAATTCTGTTTTCGCTTACACATACACCCCTATGGAAAAGATTCCCGGATTTGAAGATGCAAAATATTTTCCTGACTATATTTCTGCTATATATAAATTCGGATTATGGGCAATTGGAATTGCTGCCCTACTGATGATTTCTGTTGGCGGATTCATGTATTTTACCAGTGCTGGCAACACCGCTAATCTAGAGAAAGCTAAAGCTGTCATTAGGGATGCTATCATAGGTGTAATTGCAGTTATGGTCGCTTGGCTCTTGCTTTATGTTATTAATCCTGATTTGGTGGGAGGGAGCCTGTCTTCCATAGAGAATATGAGTACATCGGACGGTAGTTTATCTGGTCAGGATATTACAATTGATGGTTATCCTCAGCCCTCACGGGGCACATCCAACCGGAAATTTGATGGCATTGTCGTCATAAAAGTAGTAAGTAGCGTTAAGGAAATTAAAAGCATAGAGATTAAAAAAATAACCAACTCAATTGATTTTGATTATGTGGTAGATCTTGATAAAAAGACTGTGAGTGTCATCTCGAAAACCAGCAATCCTCCGGTTGGCAGTTACAGTTTTGAAATAGAGGTTACATATATAGATAAAGATGATGATAACGAAAAAATTGTCACTCAATCCATACTATTCAGCATAACTGATCCCTAATCTAATCTAACACTAGGTCAAAAGTGGATTCGTAAAGGGTTAGGGTTACTATAATGGAAATTCTTATATCATCGAAAAGACAAGCTCCGACGTAACATCGGAGCTGTTTTTTTATATAAACACTTATAACAGCGTTATTATAAATCAAGCGAAATTAAATTTTGTGAAGTTATAAAGTAAGCCTTGTTATTTTTTTCGTCCACAACAATATCTTTGGCGTTTTTTAATTCCTCGTTATAATATTGAGAGATTAATTCCCCGTTTTTGCCATACTTAACTATTCTTCCATTGATGCTGTCCAATATATATATATTTTCTGTATCAATATCGGTAAAAATTTTGTTGGATTTAATAGCGGTTGCAGATTGTTCCATATTAAGATCCTCTCTTGTACCGCTAAACAGCTTAATAATCTGATCATTGCTAGTTAAATAAATATTCTCATCGATGGCAACATCGGACACGTTTTGCAGAACAATATCTTCTTTAAGCCAATCTGATTTTTCTCCAAAACCTCCCTCAGCTCGCGGATAGCGGTAAATTTGATTGTTTTGCGCGTCAATCAAATAGGCGTAGGTAAGATATGTAGCCAAGAATCCTATTTTAGAATTTTCTGGAATTGAAATGCTGTTTTCCTGAAACTTGCCAGAAATAGAGCTAAAGGAAATTATTTTATCTTTATCTGTCAGTAAAAATATTAAACCGAGATCTTTCATTGGAGCGGAAGCTATAATTTTTCCCGAATTTTCAGGCAGCAAAAACTCTTCCTCCTCCTGGCCACTCTTTATTTTAACAACCCTATTTTTTGCAATGGCGAATAAGATATCATTGGATAGCGTCAAATCAATTATATTTTCTCCCGAATATAAAACCTGCGCTTGTGTGTCTAATTTTATATTTTTGTCTTGGGCAAAGATTTCTGCGGGAGTAAGCATGACTGCTAATTCTTCCTCAGGAAAAATGGTTTTTTTACTATTTTGATACTTCACCCAAATTAGAGGTAGAAAAATTATAGCAGCAAGAATTAGAACAGTGTATACTCTTTGCTGATAATCCATCCTGGCAATCCCGTTTTTAATTTTTGAAAAGTCCGGGAGCAGCTTGCCATAAGGAATATTTCTAATATTTTTTTTAATTTTGAAATAAAAGTAGTTTAATTTTTCTCTAAGCTTATTAGACTCAGCTTTTGGACGATCCTCAACTGCTTTTCTAACTTCTTCTTTTTTAAGGCTTCTCTTAATCACACTCCCTTTTTTAGCAGCCTTTTCTTTTAGTTCTTTGAGCATTTTCTTGATTCCAGCGTTAGCTTTCGCTGCCTTGATTCTTGTCCAATAGGCAAAATCAGCTAGTCCCTCTTTAACAATAAACAGTAAGTTGTTGAAAAAGTTGTCTTCTCCGCGTCCGCGATACTCTCCTTTTACATAGATATGTCCAGTTTTCTGATCTATGTATTCTATTTTCTTTTTTTTATCTTCCCCCTGTATTATTTCCGGAGTCTTGGGGTTCTCAAAAGCTTTTTCACTAAAAGCGTTAAGTATTCCCTTCTTTTCCTTTTTTGGTTTTTCATCCACCTGTTCTGTATCTAATTTTTCCTTAAAGACATTGATAATAATAGTGCCGGCGATCTCGAGTTCATTAATCAAAGCTGTTTTTATAAATTGAACGAACTTTTCATTGTCAAAGCGCGATGCCCCCTTCTTAATTTCAGTAAGCGAAAAAACGTGGAACAAATCTTCCCCGGTTATAATTAATTTATCGTCTTTTTCTAGTTTCCCGCTAGAAATATTGGTAAAAGTCTTGATAGGATGGGGTTCCGACTCGTCAGATGCCAAGTCCTCGCTTATGTCTGTTATTATATTATTGCGCAGCAACAAGACTTTCGCATTGCCGGCAACACTAAAATGAAAATAATTTCTTTCTAAAACACAAATAGCGGCATCCAATTTTCCCAACCAACTTACATTTCCGTGGTTAGCTAATTCGGATAAGGCCAGGTTCACTTTGTGAAGAGCGGCCTCAAAACTTTCTGCTGCGGGCCTCTTAGTATTAATAAAATACTCCTTTTTTGCGACCGATGTTAGGAAATTTACGATATAGGCGGAATCTTCACTGTCATCTCGTATCTCGAAAGTTCCCAGCAAAGTGCCTAGTTGCTGCTGGACAATATTTTCTCCAGTATATTCAAATAATTCAATGTAAGGCCTTAGGTCTTTGTCGTTAGCAACTAAAATAGTGGAAATTGATTTTTTCAATTCCCCCGCATTGTTTATATTATTTGCGCTCTTTTTGGGCATTTCAGCCTTATTGTAACACGGCCTTTTTAATAAATCTAGTAGGAATTACGTATACTGCGCCGCAAACAGTGTTTTGTTGTGGCCGTTTGATGTTTTTCATGAATTATGTTGTAGTAAGAACTTAGTCATACTTGTCTAAAGGGGCTTATCCTCACACCAAAAATTTTAGTGCGGGGGTTTACTTTTAAAGGCTTTGATGATATGCTTTTTTTAGCATGAAATAAGGAAAATTGGCTCCTGTCTAACAGTAATTAAGGGGTAAGTAAAAGTTAAAATTACATTTATGTCTGAAATTTTAGAATCTTTATTTGGGTCAAAAGCTAGGGCGCGTATATTGCGCTTCTTTTTGCTCAATGCTGGAGAGGAATACCAGCCGGCTGAAGTGGCCAAGAAAAATATGCTCAAAAAACAGGAGACTAGACGGGAAATAAATAATTTCAAAAAGATAAAATTTGTTGTTGAGCGGATAAAGAAAGGGAAGAAATTTTATACTGTCAATACTGAATTTTCTTTCTATCCGGAGCTTAGAAACTTAATAGTAAAATCCAATGTTTATCCCCAGTGCAAAAGTTTAGGAAAAGTTAAAGATATTGGAATTGTGAAGCTGGCTGTCGTCAGCGGAGTGTTTTTAAACTATTCCAGAAGTAAGGCTGATATGATTTTAGTAGCCAATAATGTTAGCCGAAGTAAATTAAAGAATTTAATGAACAGCTTGGAAGCAGAAATTGGAAAAGAAATCAACTATGTTTTAATGAACAGTGAAGAGTTGAAATACAGGCTTAATATGACTGATCGATTCTTATTAGAGTTCCTTCGAGGCCCCCATGATGAAATCATTAATAAGGTTTCTGGCTTGAAAAATTTAATCCTCGCTCTAAAAAACGAATAATCCGATTTTTTGCAAGTATAAAAAATAAAGATATTAACTCTGTATTTTTGTCGCTCGTTCGGAAATGTTCTGCTGACGCGAAATTATTTCACTCACTTCGCTAGAAAATAAAAATTAAAAACTTTTTATAAATGGATACTATCCTATTAATTTTTCTCGCTGTTGCTGTGGCAATTGTTATATTGCTGCTTTTAAGAAAAAAAGATGAAGGTGAAAATGAAAAATTAGTAGCTGTACTAGAGAGACTAAAGTCAATATCAGAAGAAAATAAAGACTTGCGGAAAGCGATGGATGATAAGTTGTCAGAAACTCATAAGGCTACCCAGGATCAAATTGGACACACTATGAAGACGGTAGAAGGCATAACCGACCAGTCTGCAAAACTGATAGGCAGTGTAACTGAAAAATTAACAAAATTAGACGAGACCAATAAGCAGGTTGTTAATTTTTCTGCCCAGTTACAAAGCTTGCAGGATATATTGAAAAATCCTAAGCAGAGAGGCGTATTGGGAGAATACTTCCTTGAGGAGACTCTTAAGAATGTCTTACCGCCAAATTCTTACAAAATGCAGTATGCTTTCAAGGATGGTGATATCGTAGATGCTGCAATCTTTATAAAAGAAAAGATAGTGCCAGTCGACTCGAAATTTTCACTAGAAAATTATGAAAAAATTCTCAACACCAACGACAGTGAAGAAAAAGAGCGGCTAGAGAAAATATTCAAGCAAGATCTCAAGAATCGCATTGATGAAACATCAAAGTACATAAAACCAGAAGATGGAACAATGGAATTTGCCTTTATGTTTATTCCTTCCGAGGCTATTTTTTACGACCTGCTTGTCAATAAGATAGGAGCAAATGTAAATGCAAGAGATTTAATTGAGTATGCTTTTCAGGAGAAAAAGGTTATTATTGTGTCCCCGACATCTTTTCTGGCATATCTCCAAACTGTTCTTCAGGGACTTCGTGCTATGAAAATTGAAGAAAGCGCAAAAGAAATTATGATTGGGGTCAAAAAGTTAGAAAAACATATTTCAAGTTATGAAGATTTTATGAAAAGACTTGGCGTTAGCATGGGAACAACGGTAAATCACTATAACAGTGCCTACAAGGAATTTAAGAAAATTGATAAAGATGTAGCTAAAATAACCGAGGGGGAATCTAAAATGGACCCGATGACATTAGATAAGCCGACTGAGGAATAAAGTATTGCGTATGAATATTTTAAGCAAAATGAAAACAGGAGCAATATCAAGCCTGAAAAGCAGAATCAGGTCTTTTTTTTCTCAGGAATTTATGAAGAATTCCATCGTTCGTTGGCTTTTGGTAGGTACGGTATTTTTGAATGTAGCTAATTGGGTATTTCTGGCTATTTTTATACATCCAGTTGATTTTAATATAATTCTGCACTACAATGTTTATTTCGGAGTTGATCTTATTGGTGACTGGTGGCAAACCTATATACTGCCGTCAATGGGAATTGTGTTTTTGCTGATAAATTTTTTCCTAGCTCACCAATTTTACCGGAGCGGGGAAAGAATTGCTTCATATATTCTGCTTTTAGCGTCCCTTATGATACAAATTGGATTAATTATAGCTAGTGTCGGAATAGTATTGATAAATTATTAATTTATGTTTACTTATCCCAATCCCAGAACTAAAGACCCAAAAAGAGCGAGAACTCAAAGAATCCTGGAAGTAATTCCAGGTATTTTAACATGGGGAACCCTTATAGGTATGTTTGTTTTTTCTTTTTTACTTCCGATATGGGTAGCGATTTTTATAATCGCTTTTGATATCTACTGGATTTATCGGACTGTTTATATCGCTTCTTATTCAATTATGGCTTATCGCAAGCTCAAGGAAGGAAAAAATATTGACTGGTGGGAAAAATGCCAAAATATTTCCAATCCTGAAGAGTATGCGGAGAGTATTTCTCAGCGCATTAAAACAATGAAGGACAGTTTGAAAAACGGGCTGTCATACAGAGAAAGAAAAAAGGTGAAAAAGGAAATAGGGCGTCTGAAGGAATATTATAAGGAAGTAAAAGCTCTGGAAAAAATCAAAGATAAAATCTTAGACTGGAGAAAAATTGTTCATGTTGTTCTTCTTCCTACTGCCGGAGAATCGACCGGGACAATTGAGCCGGCGATACAAGCAGTAGCAGACAGCAACTTTCCCAATGAACAAATTATAATTCTTCTGGCCACCGAAGAGCGTGAGCCGAAAAGACAGCGTTTAGAAAAAGCTAATTATTTGAGAAATAAATTTAAGGGCGTGTTTCGTGATTT
This sequence comes from bacterium BMS3Abin15, assembly GCA_002923195.1. Lineage (GTDB taxonomy): Bacteria > Patescibacteriota > Minisyncoccia > Moranbacterales > 2-12-FULL-40-10 > BMS3ABIN15. The sequence continues at coordinate 9,317 of BDTH01000055.1, read as the reverse complement.
TTTGGTGACTACTCACATAGTTAGAGATAATGAAATGAAGTGCAAAGCATCAAATGCTACTTTTGCAGCTCGCGAGCTTATGAAGTATTTAAATCAGCACAATATTGATTACAAGAGGGTGCTTTTGTCTAACTTTGATTGCGATAGCGTTTGTCATTCCCAGTATTTTGCTGCTCTTACTTACTCTTATATTATTGATCCCAAACGTCTCCAGCGGTCTTATCAACCGCTTCCTATGTACCACAACAACCTTTGGGATACCAATGCTTTTGTTCGAGTAATTGTCACCAGCTCTTCTTTCTGGCATATGTATCAGAGTACCAGGAAGGAAATGGTGACCTTTTCTTCCCATAGTGAGCCCTTTGATACTCTGGTGAAAGTTGATTTCTGGCCGGTCAACATGATAAGCGAAGACTCAATTATTTATTGGAAGTGTTATTCATATTATCACGGGGATTATCAGGTAACTCCTATTTATCTTCCCATATCCCTAGATGCTGTTTTAGCAGAAACTTACTGGAAGACGATAAAAAACCAATATAAACAAAAGCGGCGTTGGGCGTACGGAATAGAAAATTTTCCAGTTATTATGCGTTCTATATCACCAGATAAAAAGATTAAATTATTCAGTAAATTAAGAATAGCCTTTGAAATGCTGGAAGGCCACCATTCTTGGGCCACCGCTCCTTTTATTTTAGCCATTCTCGGTTGGATGCCTCTAATTTTTGGTGGATCAGCTTTTAACGAAAGCGTTTTGGCTCACAATCTTCCTTTTATTACTAGATACCTTATGACCCTGGCAATGACAGGCCTGGTTATTTCTATGTTTTTAAGCTTTTTGATGCTCCCGCCCCGTCCTAAAAAGCACTCGCGTAAGAAATATATTTATATGTTTCTGCAGTGGTTCTTGGTTCCGATTATTGCTCCGTTTTTGGGCGCTATGCCAGCCATTGAATCTCAAACCAGGATTTTAACTAAAAAGTATTTTGGAGAGTTTTGGGTGACAGAAAAGATGAAAAAATAGAAACACTAAGCAGGAATTAGAAATTTATGGATATCCAATTGTATCTTACTCCATTTCTTAAGGCCTTCGTAATTACTATCGTATTGTCGATAGTTCTCACTTGGTGTTCTAAAAAAATAGCGTGTCGAGGAAGAGAAGATAGCCGCCATATTCACCTCAAAAAAATTTCCCGTTTAGGCGGAGTGGCAATAATTGTGGCTTTCTTAATCTCAATTCTTACTGATGCTAATCTAGTTATTTCCCAGCCGCTGTGGGGCATAATGATTGCATCTTTTTTTATTTTACTTGTAGGCCTTTGGGACGACTTCAGCGAGCTTGACTGGAAATATCAGTTTTTTTATCAGGTTGCCATTGTGATTCTTATTTTTATAACTGGAACGCAAGTAGAGTATATAACCAACCCTTTTGGGGGATATATATTTTTAGACCTAGGACAGTATTTGTTGCCTAGCTTACTTTTTGTAATTGTATGGGTAGTGCTTATGATGAATTCCATGAATTGGCTTGACGGAATTGACGGACTTTCCGGTGGAGCAGCTTTTGTTGGGGCAATAACCATATTTCTTTTAAGCATGAAGCCGGAAGTTAACCAGCCGCCAGTGGGCATAATATCTATGGCACTAGCTGGGGCAGTTCTGGCATTTTTAATTTTTAATTTTCATCCGGCCAGAATTTTAGCTGGCACTACCGGGTCAATGTTTATGGGTTTTATCCTGGCCGTTTTGGCAATTTTTGCTGGAATCAAGATTGCTACTGCCTTACTGGTGATGGCAATTCCAATAGCCGATACCCTTTGGGTTGTATGGGAAAGATTTAGATCGGGCGATGCTGTTCATGAGCCAGACGAGCGTCATTTGCATTACAAGCTTATGAAATTGGGATGGTCTCAAAAAAAAATCGCTTTATTTTTCTATGTGATTACTATTCTTATCGCTATCGTAGCCTTGAACACCAGGGCTATGGGAAAATCAATCACTATTATTTTGGTTGTGGCAATTATGATTGGTGTGATTCTTGTTGTTAATAAAAAAATAGCTGCAAAAGAGCAAAAACTTTCTAAATAACAGTTTGATTTCAGTAATTGTTAGTGATAGGATTAGTGATATGACAAAATTTATTCTCCACGGTGGGGAGACAAGAACACCTCATGATAGCAATAAATTTTTTTAGGGAAATTGTATCCGATTTTTCAGAACCAATTAAAGTTCTTATCGTTTGTTTCGCTACAGAAAAAGATACGTGGCCCGATCAATTTGAATGGGAAAAGAAAAAATTTACTTTTCTAAATGAAAACATAGAATTTATTTTGGCTGATGATAATCCGGAAATATTTCCTAAACAGGTTGTTGATTCTGACGCAATTTACATAAAGGGCGGAAGCACACAGCCCCTATATAAGAAACTTAAGAATATTAAAAATTTATCTAACTTATTCAGAGGAAAAATACTGGCTGGCTCTTCAGCTGGAGCTAATATAGTTGCTAAATATTATTACTCTTATCATAGGGATAGAATTGAAGAAGGGTTAGGCATATTGCCGATCAAAGTTTTTGTTCATTACTCAGAAGAGAAGGTAGAAAAATTAAAGATATTAGAAAAGCACAAGGAAAACTTAAAGACTTATGTTATACCCGAAACAGAGTATGTTGTTATAGATAAGATAAATTTAAAAGTATGAAAAAATTATTGGTAGTCATTGCATTTATAATTGTGTTTCTGATATTACTTGACATATTTATTGAAGGGCCGGCAGGCGTCAGTCCATTGGGAAAGGGATGCGCGGGCTTTCAAATATCTTCTAATAATTTTTTATTAAAAAATGCGCCAGATGGCAATATTGCTTTTAAATATCCATTCAGCTTCCATTATGAAATGAACAGAGAGATCTCAGATCAAACATATTGCCTGGGCAAGAATTTTTACGGATTTAATTAATTTTGTAGTGGTATGAAGCGTTCTATAAAAGCTGAAAAACGCGAAATTAAAAAGAAACCGAAAATGAAAGTTTCGGGAAAAAGTGTTTTTAAAATTAAAGAAATCGTTGTAAAAAAAGCGAGAAAAAAATAGCATAAACTATGTAGATATCTGATGAAAAAAATAATTATAATCTTAGTTTTAATCATTTTAGCAGGTGGCGTTTTTTATTTGTTCTTGCAGAAGTCGCCGATGCCGGAGAATAAAGACAAAATAGTTTCCATTAATAAGCACGAGCTTAGGGTTGAAATTGTAAACGATGCCCAAGAAAGAGCTAAGGGATTGGGAGAAAGAGAAAGTTTATGTGATTCCTGCGGGATGCTTTTTGAGTTTCCCGAAAAAGAAAAGTATTCTTTTTGGATGAAAGATATGAATTTTCCGCTGGATATAATTTGGATTTCGGGCGACAAAATAGTTTATATAGTTAAAAATATTTCTTACAATTTCAAAGGAAGCATTAATTCTGACATAGAAGCCAACAGGGTATTGGAAATTAATGCCGGAATGACTGACGAGTATGGAATTAAAGAAGGGGATAAAGTTATTGTTAAGTAAGCCCACTTGGAAGTCGAACTTCCAAGTAGAGATTTATAAGCAACTTTTATTATTCCATTAACTCACGACGTAAAGTCGCGTGGCGACCACGTCGCTTTTACGCAGTCGTAGCTTATTGTCGTAACGTATTTTAAGATTGTAGTGGCCGAATCGTTACCGGGTAATTTAACGGCTAGAACGTCGTGTTAGCCGTTAAATTTGCCGTATTTAAGCCAAAAACCAACTATTGACTTTTTCCGCGTTTTGATATATAATGGAGCATCGTCTTAAAACGGGCGATTGCAACTTAACAAATACTGCTTTTAGCAGTATAAATTTCAAAAATAGCAACATGTTTGCAAAAACACTGTTGCAAAAGGAGGCAACTATGAGTGATTTAATGCTCGATGTTGACCAAGCAGGAGAATTAAAATCCGCGTTCAGACGCGGTGATTGGACAAACGCTGAAATAAAAAAGCTGAGCGAGGGCAATGTCCTTACCCATGTTCGACAGGTTGTGCTTGGTAATGCCAAAATCGTTCAGATTAAATCGCTGGAATTTATTGGCACAATCATTATTCCGGCAATCACCAAAAAGTTCGTTGCCAAGGATAACTTCATTGTCGACACAAGCAGGAAGACGAAAGTGAAAATCTCTTACCTTGGCGATGACTTCCGGAAAAATTTCCTTGGCAAAACAGAAAAAGCAATTCCTGAAACCACTCTCCGCTACCACAAACTGCGGAAAAGTTCGGCTGATAAGCCAATCATCGCCGAACTGGGCGGAGAAAAAAAAGCGGAAACCACCCTCGCTGAAATGTTCGCCCTTATGGAAATGCAGCCGAATGGCGAAAAAGGCGCACTGCCTACTAACGGATACGCCAATATTTTCTATATCCACGATGTAAACGGTGTGCTGGGCGCGGTCCGCTGCGACTGGGGTGGCGTCGGCTGGAGCGTGGATGCTTGCTCCGTTGGGACTCCGCGTGAGCGGTACTATGGCCGCCGGGTGTTCTCCCGCAATTCCTCTGAATCTTAGATCTTTTGAATCTTTGATTCTTTGACACTTTGACCCTCTTGAATTTTTGCAAAATCTTGCAGAAGTTTGAGGGGGTCTTTTATTTTTATTTTCATAAAAACGCAAAACCCCGCGGTTGCGGGGTTTTGCCTGTCCCGCTGAAATGGCGGGGCTATCGAAAAGTAATTTATATTACTAGAACAAAGAACAGCGGATTTTTTTGTTTCTGCCTGTCCCGCTGAAATGGCGGGGTTTATCCCGCTAAGAATTGCGGGATTTGTATCGATGATTCTTTAAGGCATCAAGATAATGACGGTGCTAGAACTGTGTACTTCTGCAGATTTTTAATCTGCGCATCATTCAATCCCTTAGCTTCTCCGATTGCTTCTTGGATCAAATCTTTTGAAAATTCCACTGAAGTTCCTACAAATACTCTTCCCTGGAAATCTACCTTTTTACGCAAGTAATCCTCTATATAGATTTTGTGTTCGGCTTTTAATTCGGAATCAGGATTTTTTTCCAGATAGTTCGCTAGCGCTCTGCGAGCTAAATGAGTTCTGCCATCTCCAGCTCCAGCTGTCTCGATGAATGACCCGTCTGTTTCATTGCTGGTAGCAGCAGATGTAACTTGTTCTTGGGGGGCTTCTTCTTGCTGGACAGCTTCTCCTGTCTCTTCAGTCACTTCACCTCCATTAATTTCGCCAGCCTCGTCGGTCATTAGTAAGTCTGTGTCGTCAATTGCCTGTTTCTCAATGCCTGCTTCCTCACTAACAACGGGAGCTTGCGAACGTTTTGAGTAAGAGTAGATTCCTCCAGCGATGGCTACTACGATTACAATGCTGATGATAATCCGAAGATTATCCTGTAACCATCTTTTTGCATTATCTACATTGCCCTGGGTATTTTCTTCCATTTACGTCACCTTCCTTTCTAGTTTACCCCGATCTTTATTGAAAAAAACGGGGAAGTTACTTTTTAAAGTACGGCTTCTGATTGAAGCTCGAATACAGATCGATCCGATATTGATTATTGGGTAATCGATTCTGTGACCTGTCTAACAATTTTAGCCTAGCCGTTTCCCAGCGTCAACTAGACAAAAGTATATATTTTTGGTGTAATAAATACTAAAAATTTCGCAGGCTTGGCATGCAAAATTTTTATAAACTCGAAATCCTAAGCACGAAATACTAAGCAAATATAAAATTATAAATCTCAATACTAAAAACGTTTTAAATTTTTTAAATTTGAATCTTGATATTGTTTATAATTTAGGGTGTAGCTTTTAGAATTTAAAAAATAGAAATTTTTTCTATTTTTGCGCTGTGGATAACTTTTTTGCATTGATTTTTAAAAAATATGTTGTATAATTAGAATATAAACTTGAAATTTTGCAAAGTTCTTGTTGTAATAAAAATATAGAAAGTTCAAAACCCCGCCAAGGTGAGATCGCGGGGCAGGTAAAAATAAGTTTTAATAATTTTTTTCTTCGGCGATATGTCGAAGGAAGAAACAATAGAAGGAGGTGAAGTAAAATGGCAAAAAAGAAAAAAAAGAAAGCTGCTAAGAAAAAAGGAACTAAAAAGAAAGCTACCAAGAAAAGAGCTACTAAGAAAAAAGCTAAAAAAAGGAAGAAGAAAAAATAGTTTTTAATTAAATTTTCTTTTTTCGGCTTGACATTAGACTGATGTTAAGCCCAAGTATTAACTAAGATCCCGCTTTATGGCGGGATTTTGGTATTTATAAAGTAATTATACAAACCCTCCACTTTTTGGCCAGGTCTTTTTTAAAGATCACCTTGGGTTTCGGGAAGTGTTGTTTGATAAGTTTATTTAATCTCGTTTTTTGTTCGGGACTTATCTCTAATATGCATGTGGTATGTGGTATGCTCCGCCCGCCATCGCTACGCTCAGGCGTTGCGGGCGGGTAGTATGTGGTATGTAGTTTTTTAAGTTGTTTGAGTAATTTTTCATAATGGAACAACCCTCTATTGGAACTTAGTAATGCAGACTGAGGTTCATATTTTTTTACAGAAGCAGGGGACAACATATATATTTTTTCAGAGAGGTAAGGGAGATTGGCAACTATAACTAAATTGTTACATTGCTTCATTGTTAAATTGTTAAGAAGCTTTTTGTTTCCCAGCAAGCTTGATTTGAAGAATTTTATCTTTTCATAAACTTTATGTAGTTTCGCGTTCTGTTTGGCAACTCGTAGAGCCTTTTCAGAGATATCGGTCGCGTAACACCCACTTTTTTGTTTGGAATTTTTTGCTAAGGAAATTATTATATTTCCCGATCCGGTCCCAATATCAACAACAGAAGTGTTGCTGAACTTATTACTGAACCCTCCAGTGCGGCGGGCAGGCAAGTTACTTAACACTTTTAATGTCTCATCTACTAATAGTTCAGTTTCCGGGCGGGGGATCAATGTATTTTTATTAACTTTAAAATCCAATCCGTAGAATTCTTTGTTTCCCAAAATATATGCCAACGGCTCATGTTTTATCCTTCTCATCGCATAATTCCCAATTCTTAATTTCTGATTTGGTGTTAGCCTTTTTTCCGGATGCGCCAAAACAAATTCCCGCGACTTATTAATGGCGCGGGATATGATAATCTCTAGGTCTAGGTAATCAATCTTTGATTTATATTTTTTTATTATATCTTCTATTGTTTTCATTTTGACATTTTGATTTTCTGATCTTCTTCTTGCAATGCTTCAGTTATTTCATTAAAATCACCATCCAGTATTCCTTCAATATTACTCCAATTCTTTTTAATCCTGTGGTCAGTTATGCGATCTTGCGGAAAGTTATATGTTCTAATTTTTTCACTCCGGTCGCCAGTTCCAATCTGACTTCGCCTGGCATCTCCCAGTTCTTTGGCTTGTTTTTCCTGCTCAGCTTGAAGCAGACGGGATCGCAGGACCTTCATGGCCTTATCCCTGTTTTTTAACTGGGATTTTTCATCTTGGCAGGATACTACCGTATCAGTGGGAATGTGGGTAATTCTCACCGCGCTGTTAGTGGTGTTAACCGACTGTCCGCCAGGGCCGGAGGAGGCGTAAGTATCAATGCGCAAATCTTTAGGATCAATTTTAAGCTCCACTTCTTCAGCTTCTGGAAGCACAGCCACGGTGGCAGTAGAAGTGTGCACTCTTCCCATTTTTTCCGTTTCAGGCACTCTTTGAACCCGATGAACCCCAGATTCATGTTTCATCTTAGAAAAAACATCCGTTCCGCTTATTTCAAAAATTACTTCTTTAAATCCGCCAATCCCGATTCTGCTAGAGTTCATAATAGAAGTTTTCCAGCCGCTCTTTTCAGCAAATTTAGAATACATTCTAAACAAGTTAGCCGCAAAAAGGGCTGATTCGTCTCCACCAGCGCCAGCGCGAATTTCGACAATGACATCTTTTGAATCATTGGGATCTTTGGGAATTAATTTAACTTCCAATTCTTTTCCTAGTTCTTCTTTTTTCTGGGATAACTTAACATTTTCATCCATCGCCATTTGTTTTACCTCGGCGTCTTTTTCAGTATTAATAATCTCAGCGTTTTCTTTCATTTCCTTTTCTGTCTTTTCCAGCTCGTTAATTAGATTAACGGTATCTTCCAATTCTGCCTGCCTTTTTCCCAGTTTAGCCATCTTCTGAGTATCAGAAACAACCTCGGGATTACCGAGTTGTTTTTGAATATCTTCGTATTCTTTTTTTATCTCGTCAATTTGGCTTTTCATACTTAATATTTTAACACATAATCCTACTCTGCTTAAGGACTAGAGTCAACTTTAAAAAAGTAAACCCCATATAATATATGGGGTTGTTGACAGTAGCTGTTATTTATGCTGGCTTTTCTCCTTTATGTTCGTGTTCAATAATATGGGTTGCGGCTTCCGTCGTGGTGCAAGGCACGAATTCGCACACTTTACAGTTAAATCCAAGTGGAGCACCAAAACCCTGAGCTATACGTCTTTTAATCTCCTCATTTCTTGCAGCAATATCGTCCATCGGCATTCTTAATTTATCATACGACAACGTGCCTAAATTCATATTAATCCTCCCAATTTATATTTATTTGTATTTTTATGCTGTTTTAGCCTATAATTAATATATAAGCTTAGTCCCTTTAAAGCAATAGGTCAACCCCGTTAGAAATTTGCGTAGAACACGAAATCTAATTGTGAGAACTATTTAAATTTTTATCCAGTTGCAGCACGTTATGAACATATTTCTAACGGGGTCAATAGCCAGATAAGTATTTAAATAATTATCTAAAAAAGAAAGGAGGTGTTATAAAGTGGAAGAAGGAAAATCATGTTGCGGACATTCAGGATTTTGTCATTGCAAGGCATTACTAGCTATATTAATTATTGTTTTAGTATGGACTGCCCCGTCTTGGGCTAATATTGCGATTACAATTCTAGCTGCATTAATAATTTTAGGCGCTGGTGGCTGTATGTGTAGAAAGAAAAAAGAATCAGGCGGACAGAGCGAATAATAGACATAGTGTTATCAAATGAAATTATTTAAGATATTTTTTTTTCACCTGGACTATACTTGCTTTAGGGCTATGGTCGCTTTCCAGCGATCCAGTGTCAATTTTCTCGGCAGTCGGAATTGTGATAGCTGGCCTTTCAACACTGCTGTTTTGGATATTCAGAAAACCAATTTCGGCTAAAGTTGAGGTCTGGAAAATCAACGCCAAATGGAAATTCATTATTATTGGTAGCCTGAGTGCAGTATGGATTGAGTTTGAGTTTTGGGCTA
>BDTH01000054.1 GCA_002923195.1 bacterium BMS3Abin15 | reverse complement strand
AATTAAAAGACGAAAGTATTAAGGACTTCCGTCTGGGATATGCTCCGGATGGTTGGAGAAATATTCTAAAATTTTTGCTTGACCGCGGATATAAGGCAGAAGAAATTATGGAAACAGGATTGCTTGTTGAAAAAACTGATACCGATGCGAACCAACGAATGGAGTCCGAATCTACGAACAAATACTACGACAGATTTAGGGATAGGATAATTTTCCCCATTGCCGATCCTATGGGAAAGATAATCGGTTTCTCGGCCAGAGTGGCTCCTGGCGGAGATGAATCCCAAGCCAAGTATATCAATACTCCAGAGACGATGGCTTATCACAAAAGCAAGGTCCTTTATGGGATCGATAAGGCCAAGCAAGAAATTAAAAACCAAGATTTCACATTGCTAGTAGAAGGCAATACGGATGTTATTGCCGCCCACCAAGCGGGACTAAAAAATACCGTGGCTGTTTCAGGGACAGCGTTAACTGCCGATCAATTAGACATTCTAAAGCGTTACTCAGAAAATATTAAGATGCTTTTTGATATGGACGAGGCTGGTGAGCAGGCAACACTGAAAAGCGCCCAAGTTGCTTTCCAAAAAGAGTTTAATGTTTACGTAACAGAGTTATCAGAAGGAAAGGATGCTGCCGAGGTGGCTGTAAAGGATTCCAGTAAACTTTCGCAGGCGGTGGAAAAATCGCTTCCAGCTATGGAATACTTTTTCAATCAGATTTTTGAAAAATACGACAAAACTAAAGCCCAAGACAAAAAAGTTATTGCTAAGGAATTACTCAATATTATGAGTAATCTGGATAATGAAATTGAAAAAACCCACTGGATTAAAAAATTAGCCCAAGGATTGGAAGTAGAAGAAAAAGTGTTATTGAATATATTAAATAAAGACAAAAGAGCAGAAAGAAGAAGCGTTTCAAAAGAAGACGAGCAAGAAAAAATTGCTCCTCAAAAAAGATCAGAAATCATTCGAGAGAGAGTAGTCGGTCTAATGCTGGCTGACAGTGATGTTTGGAAAAAAATGATCGGACAAGACCAGAGCAATACCACGGCTTTTCTAAAGGAAGATGAATTGTTTAATATGCTAACGGACAAAGGAGAACAAGTTGAATTTAATTACGATAATATTCTTCCGGAAATAGAAAGTAAGGAAATGAGCGATAGGGCCAGGAAGCTTTACTTTGATACAAAGTATCATTTTGATATCCAGCAGGGCATAAAAGAAAATGCCGAAGAGGACAATTGGCCTTTGACCGAACAATACATCGGAGAAATAAAAAAAGAGATCTGCAAAAAGAGACTAGAAACGATTAGCAAAGACCTTAAAAAAGCGGAAGAAAGTGGAGATAAAGAAGCAGTTAATTTCTTAATGAAAGAATTTTCGGAAATATCGCGGGAGTTAAATTAATAATTACACTTATCCCCTACAAATATACAAATCCTTTACCCGCCCGCTTCGTTACGCGAAGCGTTTCGGGCAGGCAAATCCACAAATACCCCACCTCACGTCCTCCCCTTGCTAAGGGGAGGAAGGAAAGGAGGGGATGAAATTTGTATATTTGCAGCTGATTTGTAAATTAGTAGGCACTAATAATGAAAAAAAATAAAAAAAACCCTTCGACTAGGCTCAGGGCAGGGAAAAAAACGTCCCGGGTTGTTACATCAAAAAATAAGTCACAGGGAAAGAAAAAAATAAAGAATACAAAAAATCCATTTAGATCCGGCAAGAAAGTTAAGAGAAAGAAAGCAACCCGTTCGACTAAGCTCAGGGCAGGAAAAAAGGCGAAGAAAAGAATTAAAAAAACGAAAGCCAAGGCAGAAGCTCAGTCTAAAGAAAAGAAAGTGTCCCGGGAAGATTTAATCAGTGAATTAGTGGCCCAGGGAAAGCAACGCGGTTTTGTAACTGAAGACGAAATAATTCATGTCATACCGGATGTGGAAAAAGACCTGGAAACCCTGGAGAGTTTTTACGAGAAACTGGAGTCTTCGGGAATTAAGGTAGTCAGATCCGACGAAATATTAAAAATGGAGACAGATAAGATAGCTAGCGATCATGACAAGGGAAAGCTGAAATCACAAGAATTATTATTCGCTGGACATGATACAGGAGGAGGTCCTGCCGATTTAGTCCAGATGTATCTTAAAGAAATAGGACGAGTTAATCTTCTTAAAGCAGAGGAAGAAGTTAAATTAGCTAAGGGAATTGAAAAAGGGGACCAGGCTTCCAGACAAAAATTAACTGAAGCCAATCTTCGGTTAGTGGTTAGTATTGCTAAGAAATATGTAGGAAGATCTCACAACCTTTCTTTATTGGATTTGATCCAGGAGGGAAACATAGGTCTTTTCCGGGCAGTTGAAAAATTTGATTATCGCAAGGGGTATAAGTTTTCTACTTATGCTACTTGGTGGATTCGACAAGCTATTACCCGGGCACTGGCTGACCAGTCCAGGACCATTCGTATTCCTGTGCATATGGTGGAAACGATAAATAAATATACCCAAGTCACTAGAAGATTGGTTCAAGAATTAGGACGTGAACCATTACCGGAGGAAATTGCGGCTGAAATGAGTTTAGAGGTAGACAAAATCAGGCATATCCAGAAAATATCCCAGGAAACCGTTTCATTAGAGACTTCCGTGGGAGATAATGATGATGATAGTGTCTTGGGTGACTTTATTGAAGACACAGAAACAGTCATGCCTCATCAGGTGGCTTCCAGAAAATTGTTAAAAAATCATGTCATTGAGATATTGGATGAGCTATCTCCCAGGGAGCAAAAAATTCTCAAGATCCGTTTCGGGCTGGAAGACGGAGTTACTCATACTTTGGAAGAAGTAGGACAGGAATTCGGTGTTACTCGTGAACGTATCCGTCAAATTGAAGCTAAAGCATTGGAAAAAATCAGAGAACATGCAACGATTAAAAAGCTTAAAGATTATTAAATGCGAATATTTGCGAATTGATAACCAAATTATTCCGAATTAAAAAGTACAGAATTCCCTCCAAAGGCGGGTAAAAATTCTGTACTTTTTGTTATGCTCGCCCGAGTGGACGATGTTACTTGTG
>BDTH01000053.1 GCA_002923195.1 bacterium BMS3Abin15 | reverse complement strand
AAACAGGATTTGGCAGAAGATTTTTGAAAAAGAGAATATAAGAAATATGCGCCCATAGCTCAGCTTGGTAGAGCAGTTGCCTTTTAAGCAAATGGTCCCAGGTTCAAATCCTGGTGGGCGCACCACTTAGGAAATGTCAATAAATTGGTAGTCGCCTCGCTTTGCTCGGCGACCAAATCATAAGGAATTTTAAGCGAAAAAATCAATTGGCGATTTTGTAAAATGTGGTTCGAGCCGATATTTTTTAGAAATGTTTTCATTTCTTCCTTGTTTTCGGAAGATAGCAGTTTCGTGGCTTGATTTAAGGATAAAACGAACTCACGAGCCGGTTCGAGCCAAGACAAACCTTTCTGTTCAAAATCATTAATTCTTTCTTGGATTTCTAATTTTTCGGTTAGAAATTTTTGTTTTTTCACGGAGTATTCTTCTGTGGATAAGTTGTCTTCCAAATGTAAGTCCAGAAGTTTTTCAAGTTTTGTTTCAATTTCTTTAAGTTGGATTTTAAGATTTTGAACAGTGGTTTTGGTTTGTTCTTTTGCTTGTTCTTTTTCTTTGTCCAATTCAAACAAAACTTTTTCGGTGTCTTGGCTCGACAAAGAAACTTTTTGAAGATAGGTTTTGATTTGCTCAAGTAAATTTTCCTCTCGCAAAAAATGTTTTTCTTGGCAAAGTCCTTTCTTTTTTGTGCAACGATAATAATGATGCCCCTTTTGCTTCTCGGCAGTAATTGAAGCGCCGCACGAGGCGCACTTCATTAGTCCAAGAAATGAAAAGTTATGTTTTTTTATCTCATGAACCCTGCCTCGATTTTTCATTACTTCTTGCACCTTATCAAAAAGTTTCTTTGAAATAATCGGCTCGTGAGTAGCCAGATGATATTCGCCTTTGTATATCATAGCCCCATAGTAGAGATGATTAGTGAGGATATTCTGGGTCATAGAAATACTGATTGGTTTGTTGGTGTTAGAAAGCACTCCTTTTTCTCGCAAGAAATTCCGAATCTGAAGTAGTGTGTATTTGCCGGTGGCATACATCTCAAACACTTTCTTGATGTAAGAGTATTTCTTTTTGTTGAGAATTATTTTACGCGTATTTCTATCGTTAATATATCCAATCGGCGCTTTTCCGGGCCACTCGCCCCTGCGAATTTTTTGGCGTAATCCTCGTTTCACATTTTCCCGCAAACTATCAACAAAGTATTTACTCTGGCCAAAAGCAATACTTAACATAAACAATCCTTGAGGCGTTGGCTCAAACCAGAAAGTTGGAAATTTTAGGGACTTAATCAAGCCACGATCAACAAAATGGATTATCTTTCCGCCATCAACGCTATTTCTCGCTAATCTATCAGGATGCCATGAAATGATTCCATCCGCTTTCCCTTTTTCAATCAACGACAACATTTCTGCGAATTTCATTCGCCCAGGTTCTTTGGCAGTTTTCGCTTCCTGAAAGGAAGCTACAATTTCAAGTTTTTCTATGAGTTAATATTAATTCATAGCAGAAAATTTTTCAAACAAAAATTTTCTGATTTGGCAGTAAATTCTTTTACAAAAAAGGGGCTTCGAAGAAAATTTCTTCGAAGCCCAAGGCTCGATTAATTATATCGTTGCGCCTTTAACTGTTTTAATTTTTCCCAGTCCTTTGCGCGAATTGCACTTTCTGCCTCTTTCTGTATGGCAGGATCCAAAAGCAGTTTTGCTGATTCCGCAAACTTTTCAATTTCGTCGCCAGAAAGAGAAAAATCAGAAGTCCATTTCCCATCAGGAGAGAATGGAATCATTTCATTTGGTCGCTCCAAGGGTAAATTATCTTTTTCTCTGATAATCCCCAGGATATTCTCATTGATTTTTTCTATTTCCGAAGGTAATTCCGGCACTACTGGCAATTCAGCGATTTCGGCCCTTAGCGCTGCTGGAAGAGGACTCCTTACTTCGTCTACGCTCAAGTCCGCAATTTCTCCTTTTTGGTTGATACCCCCAACAATTTTTACAAACCATTGTTCAGATAAATATGGGAATACAACCACGTTAACACCACTAACACGAGTGCTAACAAACTTACTCCAGAATGAGTGAAGTCGGGAGTACTTGCGAGCCATAGATTTAAATTCATTAATCTGTGAAGAATGGGGATTCTGACAATCAATAACGAATTCAATATTGGGATATTTGGACTCTCTATCAAATACCCATGTCGCTACTTCTTTGGGAATTTCTTCTGATTTTCCCTGCATTGTAAGACCGTAAACTATCATAATTTTCCTCCTTAAAAAGTTAGTTTATTTTTATTAAGGTGCAGAAATCACACCATTTCAATCAAAATCTACAATTTCAGATTTCATCACAGCTTATCATATTACGCCACAAATGTCAATAGCTGTCCAATTTTCAAAAATTTAAAAAAATCCATCAGGACTTCTACAAAATAATAATGAAAAAATTTCCTTTTACCGCCCTGCGTAGCAGGACACAAAATCGCCAATTGATTTTTTCGCCCAAAACCCCTTATGATTTGGTCGCCGAGCGAAGCGAGGCGACTACCAATTTATTGACATTTCCTAAGTGGTGCGCTATTCTGAAAATAGTTCGAACGCATTTCGCCGCCGAAGGCGGCGAGGAAGCCCCCAAAAATTCGGAGCGGCTTCGCCGCGTTCTTTATTAAAACTGCCAAAGAACCTGTAAAAAATATCGGCTCGAACCACATTTTAGTAAAAGAAAATTTTTTCATTATTATTTTGAAGTCAAGAAATGAATAAGTACCACCCCTTGACATTTATGTAGTATTTATGTTATACTTACTTTAGAGCAGTTAGATAGTCTAATTGCTTATCCTAAACAAGTGCCCACTTTAATGAGGGTATAATAACAACCACGGGAGGTGGAAAATGAATAAAAGCACATTTAAAAATTGGAGTAAGGAGTTTCACGGTATTGCAACGGCGATTAAGAAAATCGGCAATGGTAAGATTACTCGTAGGGTGATAAAAAGAATTACTTCTATCACAGTTGAACGGATCGACCGGAGGCTGTTGGCTACTATTTTTAATGAATCTTGCGATACAGAAATGGCGAACTATCCGGATGAATCTGACTATACGACTTACCAAGTGCCTCATCTCTACATTGTTTGGTCGAATGATTGGATTGAGAAAAGCGACCGGATTGGGGTAAAATATTGCATTATTCATCGCGAAGGCTCTAACTATGAATATTCCAACGATCATGAAGCAATCAAGGCCTTGCCTGTCGCTTCATATTTTGTTGAGAGGGACGATGTAAAACATGTTATTCTCGTACGGGAGTCGGGACATAATGAGTGCTTCTTTGGACGGCAGATTGATGAATTAGAAATCATCGTCTTCAAACCTTCTAAGGAGTTTGTCCTTTCTTCTGTTTCGCGCGAGATTATAAAAAGAAGAGGTCAAGACTTATTCGACTGGTATCCGACGGCTAGCCATATTCGTCAACTCCAAAAAATAAGCTTGGGCTAACTAGACTAAATAGTCTAACTATCCCGCCATGTCTTCTGACCGCTGGCGGGTTTTTTTTCCAGAAAAAAAAATTTACTGCCAAATCAGAAAATTTTTGTTTGAAAAATTTTCTGCTATGAATTAATATTAACTCATAGAAAAACTTGAAATTGTTAAAGAATGTGGCGAAGCCATTCCGAATTTTGGGGGGCTTCCTCGCCGCCTTCGGCGGCGAAATGCGTTCGAACTATTTTCAGAATAGCGCACCACTATGAACAACCTTATCTTCATTTATATAACCAATCCTTCAAAAAAAGAGGCTAAGAAAATAGCTAAGCATTTGTTAGGGAAAAAACTAATTGCTTGCGCTAATATATTTTCTGTTGACAGCTTATACCACTGGAAAAATAAGATTGCTGACGAAAGAGAACACATTCTGATTGCTAAAACCTTAAGCAAAAATTTCGAAAAGATCAAAAAGGAAGTTGAAAAAATTCATTCTTATTCAATTCCCTGTATAACAAAAATTCCGGTGGAGTCTAATAATAAGTATTTTAAGTGGATTAAAAAAGAGTGTTAATCCCCACACTAATTTTTATTAAGGACGTCAATTTCGTAAGAACCTAAAAAATGTTTCGTCCCGGTAATCATACTATTTAAAATTTTACTTGAAATTAGTGTGGGGACAAGTTAATCCAGTCATTCTGGATTTTTTTGTTTTTGTGTAGTAGTATAAATTCATGTATAAGCAAATCATTGAATCTAAAAAGTCCGATCTAGAAAAGGCAATAGAGCATCTGGAAACGGAAATTGGCAAACTTCGCACCGGAAGGGCTAATCCGGCAATGGTTGAAGCTTTAATGGTGGATTATTACGGCACCAAAACTCCTCTTAAGCAAGTAGCTAGCATCAATGTTCCAGAGCCTCGCTTAATAGTGGTTCAGCCATGGGATGCCGATTCTCTTGTTAATATTGAAGCGGCAATTAAAGAATCAGACCTAGGACTTAATCCCAATAATGATGGACAGGTTATTCGTCTGAATATCCCACCCCTGACGGAAGAGAGAAGAATTGACTTGGTAAAAGTTCTTAATCAAAAAGCGGAGGAAGCCAGAGTGTCTGTTCGTAATGCCAGGGAAGAAGCGTGGAAAGAAATTCAGGACACAGAAAAAGAGGGAAAGATTTCCGAAGATGATAAATTTAGGGGAAAGGACGAGTTACAGAAAACAACTGACGAGTATAATAATAAAGTAGAGAAAATTAGAGATAAAAAAGAAAAAGAAATAATGACAGTTTAACAACTCGTGAATTAGGAACTAATAAAAAACGAACTAAAACGAATGGTTTTAGTAAAAATTCGCACCAATTAGCTTGTAATTCGTTCATAATTAGCGAGTACATTTATGCTTACAGTTATTGTTTTTATTATAATTTTAGGACTCCTAATTTTTGTCCACGAGTTGGGACATTTTTTGGTTGCGCGCCGGAATGGAATAAAAGCTGAAGAATTCGGATTTGGTTTTCCTCCCAGAATTTTTGGATTTATCAAAGATGAAGAAAGCGGTAAATATAAATTTGTCCCTGGAAATAAAAAAGTTGAGTCAAAAAATACGATCTATTCGATAAACTGGGTGCCTCTGGGCGGATTTGTAAAAATTAAGGGCGAGGACGGAATGGATGGTGAATCTCCTGACAGTTTTGCCGGCCGACCGGCCTGGACAAGGATAAAAGTTTTGGTAGCCGGGGTTATTATGAACTTCATTCTGGCCTGGGTGTTAATATCAATTGCTTTAATGATTGGAGCTCCGGAAGCGATAGATGATTCTATAAAGGATGCTGGAGACACAAAGGTACAGGTTTCTCAAGTTATTCCGGGTTCTCCGGCGGATGAGATGGGTATAAAAATGGGCGATGAGGTGGTTAGGGCAACGAATATTAATCAGGGATCAGTGAATGATATAAAATTAGTCAGTGAGCTGCAAGAATTTACCAGCGACAGCAAAGGAGAAGAAGTGGTTATAGAAATTAAGAGAGGTAGGGAAATTCTAGCACTGAGCGGAGTGCTGAGAGCTGAATTTCCAGAGGATCAGGGTCCGCTTGGCGCGGCACTGGTGAGGACAGCTATGGTAAGCCATTCTTGGTATGAAGCAATCTGGAGTGGTCTGGTGTCTACTTATGAATTGATTATTGTCATTATCCTTGCCCTTTATAATATTATCAAGGATTTAATATTGGGTATGCCGGTGGCGGTTGATATAGCCGGTCCAGTAGGCATTGCGGTGCTTACGCATCAAGTGACAACATTGGGGCTGGTATATATTTTACAGTTTGCCGCTATTCTATCTATTAACTTAGGAATTATTAATGGTCTTCCGATTCCTGCATTGGATGGAGGAAGAATATTGTTTGTTTTAATTGAAAAAATAAAAGGATCGCCGATCAGCCAGAAAATTGAGCATATGTTTCACACAGCCAGCTTTGTCTTTCTAATCGCCATCATGATCCTAGTAACTGTCAGGGATTTCATGAAGCTTGATGTAATTGGAGGCATAAAAGGGCTGTTTTAAAATAAACACGAATTGAATTAATATTTGACGAATAAAACTAAAAATCTTTGTTTATTTAGTGTACATATTAGTTTGTTTAGTGTTTAATAATATTATGAGACAATCAGAGCTTTTTACTAAAACCAAAAAAGAAGTTCCCAAGGACGAAGTAAGCGTTAACGCCCAGCTTCTTATTAAAGCTGGATTTATAGACAAATTGGCAGCGGGAATATATTCTTTCTTGCCTTTAGGTCTGCGGGTTTTAAAAAAAATTGAAAATATCATCCGTGAAGAAATGAATACTATTGGCGGACAGGAAATTCTAATGCCTGCTCTTCATCCTAAGGATCTGTGGGAAAAAACCGGAAGATGGGACATGATGGATGATTTATATAAAATAAAGGACGTTAGCGGGAAGGAATTGGCGCTGGGCCCGACCCATGAAGAGATCATTGTTCCTTTAGTACAGAAATACATTCAGTCTTATAAAGACATTCCATTTTATGCTTATCAAATTCAGACTAAATTCAGAATGGAATTGCGGTCAAAATCAGGACTGCTTCGCGGAAGGGAATTCTCTATGAAGGACTTATATTCTTTTCACCTGGATGAAAAAGATCTGGAAGATTATTATGAAAAAGCAAAAAATTCTTATGTTAATATTTTTAATAAGATAGGATTAGGAAAAATTACACATCTCACCTTCGCTTCCGGTGGATCTTTCTCCAAGTATTCTCACGAGTTCCAGACATTAAGTGAGGCTGGAGAAGATTTAATTCATATTTGCAAAAAGTGTTCCGTAGCAATAAATGAAGAAATAAAAGGTGAAACAAAAGAATGTCCGGAATGCGGGGGAGATGATTTTGAAGAGAAAAAAGCAATTGAAGTGGGAAATATTTTCAAGCTTAAGGATAAATTCTCCAAACCTTTTGATTTGAAAGTTAAAAATGAGAAGGGCGAGGAGGTTACGCTAATAATGGGCTGTTACGGGCTTGGACCAAGCAGGGTAATGGGGACAATCGTCGAAGTATATAATGACGACAAAGGAATGATCTGGCCACAATCAGTCGCACCTTATCAGGTGCACCTGATTGAAATCAAAAATCAAAAATCAAAAATCAAAAATGAAGCGGAAGATATCTATAATAAATTACAAAGCGAGGGTATTGAAGTATTATACGACGATCGAGACATAAGCGCTGGAGAAAAATTTGCCGATGCTGATCTTATCGGAATTCCTTATCGAGTGGTAGTAAGCGACAAATCGTTAAAAGTCGGGGGAGTGGAAGTGAAGAAGAGAGATAGTGAGAAAAGTGAGATTGTTAAAACTAGTGAGCTAGTTAGTAAAATAACTTAAAATTTTAGCTTTATTTCGCCCCTCCTCAGATGAGGAGGGGAAATGAAGGGGAGGTGTTGATTCAAAAAGTTTTTCACCACCCCTCCGTCCCTGCGGGACACCTCCCCTCGTCTGAGGGGGAGGAAGTTTAATAATTCAGGTTTATGAATATTTGTATATTTGGAGCTAGTACAACCTATGGATCTGGAGACACGAATGGTGGCTGGGTCCAAAGAATAAGAAGTTTACTGGATGAAAAAAATCTGTCGGATCCTGACGCTTATTTTTTAGTTTATAATCTTGGAATAGGAGGAAACACGACGGAAGATTTATTAGAAAGATTTGAATTTGAGCTAGAGCGGAGAATTGATGAAGACGAGAAAACTGTTATAATTTTCTCAATTGGAGGCAATGACTCCGCTTATCTTATCAAGGAAAAACGCAATCGGGTGCCGATTGATAGGTTTGAAAAGAATATTAATAAACTCATTTCCGAAGCCAGGAAATATACCAAGGACATTGTTTTTGTTGGAATCACCCCAGTAGATAAAGAAAGAACTTCTCCGATACCTTGGGATACTAATAAAATTTACAACAACATTTATATAGAAAGATATAACAGTGCGTTAAAAACTATTTGCCAGAAGGAAAAAGTTAAGTTTGTTGATCTATATGCCAAGTTGATAAAAATGGATTATAAAAAACTTCTGGAAGATGGGCTTCATCCAAATTCAAAAGGACATGAGTGGATGGCGAAAAAGATAATGGATAGTATTTTTTAATCATACGATATATAGGAGTTAAAAAGCGGCCAGTGGCCGCTTTTCTTGACAATAGGATTTTTATATGCTATTATTACCCGAAAATCAAAATAGCACGTTACCAATTCAAATACAGAGGAGGTATTACAATGAAGATTAACAAGGATGTTTTGGATGAGATAAAAGAGGGTGAGCCAAGTGGTAATTTAGCCCACACAGCAAAAATCATGATGGTCCTCTTGGTTTATTTGCTTCCCGAATTTAAAGAGCATTCCGAAAAAGTGGCTCTGTTCGCGAAAAAGGTTGCTGAGAAGATGGGAATTAAAGGCAAGATTCCTTTTTATGTGGGACTTTTCCATGATGTTGGAAAAATACCGCTGAATCATGATTTGTTTGATGATCATGAATTTACGAAAGAAGACTATGCTGAGGTTAAGAAACACGCCATGCTTGGATTCAATTTCTTTAAAGATATCCATCTTTTTATAGCCGTTTGCGTAGGTTTGGTTCATAACGTTTACGACGGTGGCTACGGAATAACCATGGATGATTTCCCGCATAACTTTGGCGACAGAACAGTCAAGAAAATGAAAAAAATTGCGGCAATAGTTTCCGTGTGTGATTTTACTGATTCTTTTCTCACAAGGGGAACTAAATTAAAAGATGCTGCCAGTAAAGGGAAGACACTATCCGGGATCCTTAGGGAAAAGTATCACAAATATCCTCATGTAGTTAAGGCAGCTCTTGAAGTCAAAGAAGATCTAGAGCTGTATTAAAAATAAAGGAGATGTTACAAGTTAACATCTCCTTTTTCTTTGTTTTGACACTGCTGTTTGATTGAGGTATCATATTTAAAGGTACAAAAATAAAAACAAAAAATTCATGAATTTTCGAATCATGTTTTTTTGTTTTCCAAATTATGCTCAATAAAATTAAAAATATACACAGAAAAATAATGGGTAATATTTTTGGCAATCTTTCCAAGGATGTCGGAATTGACCTAGGAACTGCTAATACACTGGTTTACGTTAAAGATAAGGGAATAGTCATTAATGAACCATCAGTGGTGGCAATTAACCAAAAAACAGGCCAGATTCTGGCTATTGGAAAAAATGCTAAGAAAATGGTTGGAAAAACCCCCGGTCATATTGTAGCTAGCCGTCCATTAGTGGACGGAGTAATAAGTGATTTTGAAGTAACCCAGCAAATGTTGCGGTATTTTATAGAAAAGGTTCATCACGAATCTTTTTCTCTTTTGCCTCGCCCGAGGGTTCTCATCGGAATCCCCTCCGGAGTTACAGAAGTGGAAAAAAGAGCGGTGATTGACGCGGCATTAAGCGCCGGGGCTAGAGAGGCATATTTAATTGATGAACCGATGGCCGCAGCTATTGGAGCGCGTCTTCCTGTTAACGAGGCAGCCGGAAATATGGTAGTGGATATCGGCGGAGGAACATCAGAAATTGCGGTTATATCCCTAGGAGGCGTAGTGGCATCACGAAGCTTGCGTATAGCCGGTGATGAAATGAATGAAGATATTATTAGCTACTGCCGTGATGAATTCAATTTATTGATAGGTGAACGGACTGCCGAAGAGGTAAAGATTGCCATTGGAAGCGCTTCTCCATTGAAAGAGCCGCTAACTATGCCGATTCGGGGGAGAGATTTAGTTAGCGGATTCCCCAAAGAAGTGATTGTTAATGACGAACAAATACGTGAGGCATTGTCGCGATCAATAAGGGTTATCGTTAATAACATTAGAACTACTATTGAAGAAACCCCGCCAGAGCTTCTCTCTGATATTATGAAAAGAGGAATTATTCTGGCTGGAGGAGGAAGCTTAATTAAAGGACTGGACAAATTAATAGCCAACCAAACAGAAATTCCAGTTCGAATGATGGAGGATCCTTTAACCGCTGTTGTTAGGGGAACAGGAATAGTTTTGGAGGATTTAGAAAATCTTAAAGATGTTTTGGTAGAGAACCAGTACGAAAAACCATTGAAATAGGAAATTCAAATATCAAAATCAAAATTATTCCAAATCAAATCCAAAACCAAAATAATAAAAATTTGATATTTAGTCATTTTAATATTGATTTGAGCTCTGAGCTTTGGATTTAATATTTTAGTTTTATTTATGTCCAAAAATTTCTTTTCTACAAAATTATTTAAAGTGATTTTAGTTATAGCAGTATTCGGACTGCTTATTTTTTCGAATCCCTATAATCTTTTTAATCCCGTGCGTTCTATATTTTTTGGTGTAACTTATCCGTTTCAAAAATCGTTCTATTTTTTGTCCTACAAGATAAATCGGTTTAATGATTTCGTTTCTTCTATCGGCGAATTAAAAAGGGACAATGAGAAACTGACTAGGGAGAATCAGAAGCTTTCTGCGGAAAATGCAATGCTTCGGGATATGAAAAAAGAAAATGCTGTATTGCGGGAACAACTAGATCTAGCTCCTCGTGAAGAACTTGAACTCAGATCGGCGCTAGTCACTAGCCAAGACGCTCATGGCTTTGGAAACTGGTTGACAATCAACAAGGGAACAAGGGATGGTATTGAAAAGGGAATGCCAGTCATTGTTTCTGACGGGATTTTAATTGGCAGAATAGAAGAAGCACATTCAGGAAGATCCAAGGTTATTTTAATCACCAACCCCCAAAGCTCTGTCAATGCAGTTGTTAGCGATACTGATGCCAAAGGAATAATAAGGGGCGAGTTCGGATTGGGATTAATCCTGGACATGGTCTTACAAACAGATATTATTCAGGAAGGTAATGAAGTAGTAACTTCAGGAATAGGGGAAAATACTCCTCGCGGCTTACTAGTCGGGAAGATTCAAGAAGTGCGTTCCTCTGAGGATCGCCTCTTTCAGCAAGCAGTTATAACACCATTAGTTAAGTTTTCTAAATTAAGAGTAGTTTTTGTGGTAAAATAGCTTACAAATTACGAATTTTATACAAATGTACAAATCCCTCACCACTAATCCTCTCCCAGAGAGAGATAAAATATATTTGTAAATTTGTAATGGATTTGTACATTGGTAGGGGGAGTTACCTAACAATAATTCTGCAAACTAATTAAGAATGTATGGAGAAAAAAACAATCAGAACTATAATCATAATACTGGCGGTATTGATTCAAGTCTCTTTTTTAGCTGTTGTTTTCCCTCAATATAATGTTCCTAGCATTGCTTTGGCATTAGTCGTTTCCTGGACTATAATATCTGGTTTCCAGCAAATATTTCCCTGGATTATTCTGCTGGGATTTTTTTTAGACATTGTGTCATTCCAAACGGTAGGAATTAATATAATACTTCTGGTGATGATTTCCTATTTTGTTAGCTTTTTTTCGCGCCGATTTTTACTTGAGCATCGCGGATGGGGCACCTTGATAATAGTATTTTTTATAATTATATCCACATTCTTTTATTATTCTGTAAATGTTTTTATCGCGGACTCAGAAAACGCTCTGGCCAATATTTCTCTGGGAAACGTAGGAATACAAACAATTGTTAATCTAATTTTATTTTTGATTATCTATTTTCCATTAAAGAAAATAGAAGAGTTTCTCGCGTTTTATGATAGAACGGTTAAAATAAAGTAGGTTAATCTCCTACAAATTTACCTGCCCGCAATGCAATGCTTAATTTATCTAAACGCACGCAAATAGTATGTTAAGAATGTTTATTACACTAAGTTACCAAAGATAATGCGTTGCAGGCGGGCAAATCAATCGCAAATATACAAATCCCTCACCACTAATCCTCTCCCAAAGGGAGAGGGGGATAAAATGTATTCGTAAATTCGTAAATAATTCGTAATTCGTAGACACTAGGATGGACAGATATATAAATAAACAGGATGACTCCCGAGGAATGGAGATTGAGGATTCGATTTTATCAACCACGGGGCCGGAAGCGGCCAGAATCGAATCTCCACTAGACAAGAAGTGGATGAACTTTTTTTGGTGGATAATAATTATTTCATTAATAGTGTTGTCGGGAAGAGTTTTTTACCTCAATGTCATAAAAGGGGATTATTATCAGAAAGTAGCTGAAGGAAACAGAATTAGAACTATTGTGATTAAGGCGCCAAGAGGAAGAATATATGACAGGTTTGGCAATACATTAGTTAATAATATTCCCAGCATAGATGCAGTGGTGGTTCCTGCTGATCTTCCCAATGAATCATCTGAGCGAAAAAAAGTTGCTGAACAGGTGGCAAAAATATTAGGATTAAATGGGGGCGATACGTGGGGAATGATAGAAAACCTAAACGGTAAATCTCTGAATCCTGGACTTCTAAAAGAAAATATTTCTCACGAAGAATCTTTAGTTATTTTAGAAAAAAGACGCGAACTTCCAGGAATAGAAATTGAAAAAACAGCCGTTAGAGATTATGTTGACAGCACCATTTTTTCCCACATCCTCGGATTTGAGGGAAAAATTAAGAAAGAAGAGCTGGAAACTCATCCCGACTATCTTTTAACCGATTATATCGGAAAACAGGGGCTGGAAAAGTCTTATGAGGAATATTTGCGCGGTATTCATGGAGGGCGGCAGGTAGAAGTTGATTCATTGGGTGATGTCAAAAAAGAAATAGGGACAGTTGCTCCTCAGCCAGGAGGCGATTTATTTTTAAGTATCGACGCCGAATTACAAAAAACGATTTTTGATAAACTTAGTAATATCTTAGAAAGGACTCAAACAAGAACCGCTGCGGCTATTGCAATTAACCCCCAGAATGGAGAGGTCTTAGCATTAGTAAGTCTCCCTAGCTTTGATAATAATTTGTTTTCCCAAGGAATGTCGCAGGAAGATTACTCCCAGCTCATTAATGATCCGGATAAGCCTCTTTTTAATCGGGCAATCTCTGGTGAATATCCGCCTGGTTCAACAATCAAACCTCTTATTGCGGCTGCTGCCTTAGAGGAAAATATAATTAACGAAAATACAACCGTTGTTGACAGCGGAGCAATAAATGTTGGAAGCTACGTTTTTAGAGACTGGAAAACGCATGGAGTAACAGATATAAGAAAGGCCATTGCTGAGAGTTGCGATGTGTTTTTCTACTCTGTCGGAGGGGGATTTTATGGAATTGAAGGACTGGGAATGAGTCGTATGAAAAAGTATGAAAATTTGTTTGGTTGGGGAGAAAAGCTGGGAATTGATATTCCAGGGGAGACGGACGGATTTGTTCCTGACGAACAATGGAAATTAGAAGCGCTAGGTGAAAAATGGTATATAGGAAATAGTTATCACGCAGCCATTGGCCAGGGATTTATAACCGCCACCCCCTTGCAAGTGGTAAACTACATTACGGCCATAGCTAATGACGGAACTCTTTATCAGCCTAGAATAGTTTCTTACATTAATAAAATTGACGGAGAAAAAATGAGTAATGATCCCGAGATCATCAGGGAAAATCTTGTCTCTGAAAAGAATATTAAAATAATCCAAGAGGGAATGAGGCAAGCTGTAGTTTCAGGAACAGCCACGATGCTGAATAGTTTGCCAGTTGAGGTGGCTGGAAAAACAGGAACGGCCCAGTTTGGAGTAGAGGGAAGAACCCACTCCTGGTTTGTTTCTTATGCTCCTTATGAAAATCCTAAAATCGCGATAGTGGTATTGGTAGAGGGAGGGAGGGAAGATTCTTTCGGGGCTGTGCCGGTCACAAAAGACATATACGAATGGTATTTCACGAGAGTACAAAATCAAGAGTGAAAAGTGTAAAGTAAAAAGTGAAAAAGGCAATACTTGTCTGTGGGTTGGCGCGGACTTGCCCCGTTAGAAATGTAAATTTCTAACAGGGGCGTTCTCTAACCAATAGCTTGGAAACACTTAATTAATTGGATTGGTGTTTTAAAATCAATCCCCATATGCAGTCTTTCAGTGTTGTAGTATTCCAGATAAACCGGCAAGGCTCTATTGAATAT
>BDTH01000052.1 GCA_002923195.1 bacterium BMS3Abin15 | reverse complement strand
TTAGAAAACTTGCTGGGTTTTAAATAATTAACTATTAAATTTTCAAGTGTTATTTTTTTAATGATAATCTTGTAAAATTTCTAACGGGGTGAATATCGGAATTTTTACCAACAATTATCTTCCCAATCCCTATGGTGTTACCGGATCGGTAGAAAGTTTTCGCAAGCAGTTTGAAAGAAAAGGGCACAATGTTTATATTTTTGCTCCCCAGTGGAAAGGATATAAGGATGAAAATCCCAATGCCTGCCCGCCATTGGCTGCGCCTTCAGGCGTTAGCGGGCGGGTTTTTCGATATCCGTCTGTTGACATTAAATTTAAATTCAGGTTCCCTTTGGCTGTTCCATATTCTAGGAAAATGGATAAAATAATTTCTGATTTGAATCTGGACATAATTCACTCCCAGCACCCCGCACTCATGGGGACATCAGCGATGAAATGGGCAAAGAAAAAAAATATTCCATTGGTTTTTACTTGGCACACATTGTATGATCAATACACAAACTTCGTTCCTCTGATTCCGGATAAACTGACTGCGAAATGGATAATAAGGAAGGCGGCTAAATATGCCAATGCTTGTGATCAGATTATTATTCCTACTGAATCACTCAAGAATATTATTAAAAATTGGGGCGTAGTTAACGAGAATATTAAAGCCATACCTACCGGCATAGAAGAAGAGATTTATAAAAATCCCGACAGGAGCTTAGTGAGAAATAAGTATGGGATTAATGAAGACGAGACGTTACTGCTTTCAATTTCGCGGCTAACTAAAGA
Source organism: bacterium BMS3Abin15 (assembly GCA_002923195.1). GTDB lineage: Bacteria > Patescibacteriota > Minisyncoccia > Moranbacterales > 2-12-FULL-40-10 > BMS3ABIN15. The sequence goes on along the minus strand of BDTH01000052.1, from coordinate 5,777 downwards.
GAAAAATGTCAGGTTTTTATTAAGAGCTGTTTCTGAAATCTTAAAATCCAAAAGCAAGGTAAAGTTTCTTATTGCCGGTGAGGGTTATTTAGTCCCCGAGCTAAAAAAAATAGTTCGTCGAAATAGTATTGAAGATAAAGTCATTTTTGCGGGAATAGTGAATAAGAAAGAAATTAAAGATTATTATGCCGCTGGAGATATTTTTGTTTATGCCTCCAAGTCGGAAACCCAGGGGATGATAATAAGCGAGGCGATGTATTCAGGGCTTCCCATAGTTGCGGTACGGGCTACCGGAATTCAAGATTTAGTGGAAGACAAGATTAATGGGTATTTGGTTTCTGAAGACAGAAAAGAGTTTATATCCGCAATTAATAAATTGATTGATGATAAAGAATTAAGAGATAAATTTTCAAGGGAATCAGCGAGAATTTCAAGAGAAAAATATACCAGCACTGTTTGCGCGGAGAAAATGTTAAAAGTTTACGAAAAATTAATAAGCGCTAGTCAGTAATATTGACTAAGTCACTAGTTTGTATTAATATTACGCATCTCAAGTGAATATATAGCTAACAACAGTTGTATTATATAGTAGCACCATTGGTCATTAACAAAATGAAACTGCCTCACTTATAAGACGGAAGGAGGTTAAAATGAAAGTAAAGCTTTATGGAACAAGAGGATCAGTGCCCGTTGCTAATTCTAAAAGCGTTCAGTTTGGAGGAAACACAACCTGTGTTAGGGTTATGTCTGATTGTATACCGGAAAGCATGGCCTTAATAATTGATGCGGGAACTGGGTTTGTTCCTTTATCAAATGATATTCTTCAAGAAGGAGGAATTGAAGAAACTCTGATTCTTTTTACCCATTATCATCATGATCACACCTAGGGATTATTTTTATCACCGTTAGTATTTATAAAAAACGTGAAGATGAAACTCTGTGGTCCCGTTGAAAATGGAAAAGGAGCTAGAGAGATGGTAGAAGATCTTATGAGGCCTCCGTATTTTCCGGTTCATTGTAAAGAAGTAAGGAGCCATATTGATCATAAGAATTTTGAGTTTCCCAAAACCCTAGTGACGCTTATTCATCCCCAAGGCGGATACAAATTCATGAACCTAGATAAATACGAACGCCTAATAAGAGACGAAAAGTTCTTGCCCATAGGCAAGGGGAGATACCCTGTAGGAGAATGTCTTGTAGTGACAATGTACAAGTCTCACCATCCTGAATACACAATCTCATACAGATTTGAAGAGAAAACTACTGGCAAGGTTTTTGTATTCCTGACTGATCATGAAAACGAAGCTGCTGCATCTATTGAGATTAAGAATCATCTCAAGAAAGTTGATCTCTTGGTTATGGATGCGCAATATTCAGGAAAGAAATACGAATTGCGTACTGCTGGTTTTGGCCATGGCACCCCGGGCTATTGTGCCGAACTGGCAAAAATCGTGGGTGCAAAAATCTTGGACTTACTCACCATGACCCAGGATCGACAGATGATGATGTTTTAGCCATTCTTGAGGAGGCCAATACAAATACTAATGGGGAAAAGTTGAAAATTTTCCCTTGTCGTGATTATCAAGAAATTGGAGTTTAAATAAATAAAACTCAAGCGCATCGTGAGAGTAAGACATTTGATCAATGACCAATAAAAGGACCTAATTGATAATCAATTGGGTTCTTTAAGTTACTCTAAATGAATTTTCTGGCTGAATTTTTGAAGAGCCTCTGCTAATTGTGGATGCTTTTTTAATTCCGGATCGGACTTAATAATATTTTGAGCTTCCTCACGGGCAACCTGAATCAATTTTACATTAGTGATATTTTCCATAGCGATGTCCGGAATTCCTGACTGCCGGGTACCGAAAAACTCTCCTGGTCCTCGAAGCTCCAAATCTTTTTCAGCGATTTTAAATCCGTTTTCACTTTCTACTAAAGCTTTCAGTCGAGCCTTAGTTTTTGAAGAGTCGCTAGAAGTAAATAGGAAGCAATAAGATTGATGTTCTGCTCGTCCCACTCGCCCGCGGAACTGATGAAGCTGGGAAAGCCCAAAGCGGTCAGCATCTTCAATTAGCATCACTGTGGCATTAGGAATATCAATACCCACTTCTACCACAGCAGTAGAGACTAATATATCTATTTTTTTGTCCTTAAAGTCCTTCATCACATTTTCCTTTTCACCAGACTTCAGTCTCCCGTGCAATAGTCCTAGTCTTAAATCAGAAAATATTTTTTCTGACAATCTTTTATGTTCTTCTGTAGCTGCTTTAATTTCAGTTAGAACTTTAGATTCTTCAACTAATGGAAGAATTACAAAAATCTGCCGGCCGTTTTTAATTTCTTTTCTTATAAATTCATAAGTAAGCCCTCTTTTTTTGGAATTAACAATTTCAGTAATGATTTTTTTGCGCTTAGCAGGCATTTCATCGAGAATGGAAATGTCCAAATTTCCAAAAAATGCCAACGCTAACGTTCGAGGAATCGGAGTAGCAGTCATAGTAAGAAAATGCGGCACCTTATCTTTTATTCCGTCGTTTATGGTTGAAATTTCTTGCTGGAGGTAGGCGCGTTGAGCTACTCCAAAGCGATGTTGTTCATCAACAACAATTAACGCTAAATTTTTGAAACGAACATCCTTTTGAATCAAGGCATGTGTACCGATGACCAAATTTATTTCTCCGGATTGTATTTTTTTAAGAAGATTAGGACGGGTTGTATTATCAGAGGCTAATATTTTGTACGAATTAGTAAGTAGAGCAACATTAAAATTATAGCCAGCAAACAATTTACTCAAATTTTCAAAATGCTGTCGAGCTAAGACCTCGGTAGGAGCCATGATAACCACCTGATATCCAGCCTCCATAGTTTGCAAGCTGGCCATGGCAGCTACAATGGTTTTTCCGGAGCCTACATCGCCATTAAGCAGTCGGTTCATCGGACGGTTTTCCCCTAAGTCTTTTGATATTTGAAAACTAGATTTTTTTTGTGCGTTGGTTAATTTAAATGGCAATGAATCAATGAAATTTTTAACTAATTCTTCATCAAATTCTATATCAACTGCCTTTTCTTTTTTCCAGGACGATTTCACTTGAAGAGTTTTTAGTTGAATCAAAAACATTTCTTCAAAAGCGAATCTTTTTTGGGATATAACAGCCCGGTCTAAATCATTGGGAAAATGAATCTGTTGTACGGCCTTTTCTAAGAGGGGTAAATTTAATTTTTCTAAAAGGTCGGAAGGAAGAGAATCGGTTAATTTAAGATTTAATTTAAGCAGCATTTGAATCTGCCAACGTAACCAGCGTGACGTTACTCCGCCTGTTTCCGGATAGACCGGAACTAGTCGGCCAGTATTAGTAGGGACACGGCTGGCTAACTCGTAAGCCGGGTTGGAAAAAAATAATTTATTTTTATCAGTTGTGGCCTTACCGCTGATTCGCACACTCTTTCCTATTTTTAAAGTATCGCTGATGTATGGTTGATTAAACCAGATAACCTTAATCGAACCGGAATCATCTGTAATTATTGCTTCAGTTAGAAATATTTTTCTTTTCCAGGTTCTTGTAGTTTTAATATCAGTTACCTTTCCCTCAATAGTTATATCTTGTTCAAGGGGTATGTCTTTTATAGAAAACTTTTGAGAGTAATCATCATAGCGAAAAGGAAAATGAAATAATAAATCCCGCACAGTCAAAATATCCAACTTTTTCAGTGCTTTAGCGTACTTTTCTCCTATGCGTGGCAGATTTTTAATGGGGGTATTTAGATCCGTCATATTGAAAGTATAGCACGAAAGATAATATGCACTGTAAACCCCGCACTAAATTCCAAAGAGAAACTTTAAATAATTTGTAGCTCGTACCACAGAATCGCCTGAACGGCTTAGTCCTGATTTAAGATTGAATTACTGTAAAGAATTAATGCGGGGTGCTCATTTTTTATCTACTCGCATAGCTTGCAGGAAAAAATGGCATAAAAAAATCCAACTACGATGAGTTGGATTTGAGTGGTAGATGCGGCGACATGTAATACATGTCGCCGCACTACTAAAGTGGATTATTTTTGACTTTCCACCTTCCCCCTTAGACAGAATGAACTCCAAAAATTGCAGACGATTCATCTGCCCAAGCCCAGTTTCTATATTAAACATGCCTTTGGATTAATCCGCATTTTTAATAGAGAAAATGTGGGGACGTTGTTAACAATTCTCCTGTGGACACTGGCCTGGATCCTTAAAACAGGCAAAAACAGTTTTGACGTCCAAGCCGCACAGATTTGCGCTTTCGGTACAAGCATCCTTTGATTTCCCGCAGTCTCCGATACTGTCATCTTCGGAACTTTGATCAAGCAAGAATGAGTCACTGTCTACTTCGTGTCTTCTAGGTATTACTGTCGCTGATCTCATGTAATACTCCTTTTCTGATTCAGGTTTGATAATAAATTTTATAAGACTAAACTTACAACTGATGGAAAACCTTAAATGCCATTCACCTCCTTTCTTGGAATTTTACTCTAAACATCTCTCCTTTTTATTTTTTTAAATTGTAAAGTTGCTGCTAGAACCTCCTTTTTTAAGATGTGAGTATAGTAACAATAAGAATACTATTTGTCAACCCCATTAGAGATATTGTATCTCTAACGGGGCAAGCCCCGATTGTGAATTATTAGATTTAAATGTATAATTACTTTTGAAAATATGAAGACAAGTTATTGCCACTTCAACGGAAAGATCACCACTCTTAATAAGGTAAGAATAAATCCCTATGACCTAGGGATTCTTCGCGGCTACAGCGTTTTTGATGTAATGTGTACTCAGAATGGAAAACCATTTTTATTAAGTGAGCACTGGAAACGACTACATAATTCGGCCAAGGAATTAAGGCTAAGGGTTCCAATTAGCCGAAAAAAATATGAAAAAACAACAAAGAAGCTATTAGCAGCCAATAAGTTTAAAAAATCCATAATAAGAACTGTTCTTACCGGAGGAATAAGCACTGATGCTATGTCGCCGGGCAAAGAAACTTTTTGTATTTTAATAGAAAAATTTAGGCCGCTTCCAATATCTGTTTATGAAAAAGGGGTTGGCGTTATTACCCTTGATCATAAGCGTGATTTTCCCCAGGCTAAAATTTCCAATTATATAGCAGCTATAAGGAGCCATGCGCATAAGAATAGAAAAGGAGCACTGGAAATAATTTATACCAACGATGGCAAAGCGCTTGAAGCATCAACTTCCAATTTTTTTATTGTGAAAGATAATATTTTGATCACTCCTAAGGAGGATATTCTTTTAGGTACAACCAGAAATCTAGTTGTAAAACTAGCCCGTAAAGCTGGATATAAAATTCAGGAAAGGGATGTGAAAATAAAAGAGTTATATTCGGCGGATGAAGTATTTTTAACAGCTTCCAATAAAGATATTGTTCCGGTTGTTAAAATTGATAATAAAAAAGTAAATAAAGGAAAAATAGGAGAAAATACAAAAATTCTGATGCAGGTATTTAAGGAGTTTACGGAAAATTACTAGAATATGATATAATGTAGCTGTAATATATTAACCAAAACCCAATGAAAACAATCAAAAAATTAAAATCAAAACTATCCCCCGCCTGCCAACGCCTGAGTGCCCGCCTGCCGCTGCGAGGCACGAGCAGACAGGTAGCAATGGCGGGCAGGAAAGGATCAGTTCTAGTGTTCACTCTTCTAGTGTTATTTATGCTGCTGATTTCTGCCTTAGGAATAGCTTCAGTAACCTTAATAGAAAGAAAAACCTCAGG
>BDTH01000051.1 GCA_002923195.1 bacterium BMS3Abin15 | reverse complement strand
AGAATGAATGGAAGCTCGCTCCGGCTACGCCTCCGCTTCGCTTCCATTCATTCCACAGAAAAGACAAAAAAATGAATAACTTTGCTTTTAGCTTAAGAAGCCATTACACACAAAAAGGGATACTACCTTTCAAAATCAAGGGTGAGGTTATTTATCACACTTACCGTAAAAGCCGTTTTTCCTGCCGACGGATAACCGGCCAGCAGAGTGAGTTCCCCGTTATAAAACCCCCTTGTCATCTTGTCCAGCATAATAAATCCAAAGGGAACAACTATATGACTATTTTTTCGTGCTAATTGTTCTTCTTCTGTCCTGTTTTTCATGATTACTTTTTTGGCAAAAATAGGGTAGGGGTGCGACAAGGGGTGGCGGTGGGGGAAAGTTTTTTTAAAAAAATCTTGGTTTAAATGATCAGTCATGATTTCAACCGGGGAAAAGAACTGGTTTTAAAATTCAGGAGGTCAATTCTGCCGTTTTTACTTCGATTTTATCCAACAATTCATCTAAATATTCTTTCAGCTTTGTTTCACTTCCTTTAATTTCCGAAACAAACTGGACAAAATTTTCCCGATTTTGTGGAATCTCCATTCCGTATTTAATAAATCTTGCATATGGATCTCCATAACTTTCCGTATGCATTGAAAATTTTGTTAGTTCTGTTTTGTTTTCTCTCGGATACAGCAAAACGCCTATTGTTGCTTTTAAGCGATACATATAGGTGATTACCTGGTAATAATCATTGGTAACCTCTTCGTTACTTTCTGACCCAAGGTGTTTGTATTTGGCATCAATGACGATTTCGTTTTGTTTATAAAAATCCGGGTAAGTTTCTTTTTTATTGCCATTAAATAAGTAAACTGGCTCTTTACCAGTTTTATTTTCCGGATGTGTAAAATCAAGATTATTTTCTTTTAACACCACATTCAGATACTCTTCCCACAGCCAGGCGCCATCGAAAAGCACCCCGTAAACCCGCCGGCTGCTTTTGCGTAATGCCAGTCCCTGATACTTTAGAATTTGCAGACATATTTTTTGCAACGGCTCATATTCAGTAAAATAAGGGTGACTGACCAGTTGAAGATTTTGCGAAATTACCTTTTGTCTGTCCCTTAATGAATAAACCGGTGTCAACTGCTGTAGCAACCGGACATTTTCAACGGTTTGGGGGCTTTGCGATAAAGCATTCCGGAATCTTGTCGCCTTAATGAATTCGATGGTATGCCTGATCAATTGCGTTACCGGATTGTCGTAACTGTATTCACGCGTGTTGTAAGCCACCTTTCCCATAAAAGGGATGTTTTGCCTGATATGTCTTGCCACGTCCACACTACCCTTCACATTACTATCATTGTATTGCTTTCTGACGTATTGTTTAAAAACGCCTTGTTTCAGCGCCTTGTTCAGATAATACGGAAAGATGTAAAAAAGCAGGAAATCCCAAATGTTTTCATTGTCAACAGTGGTTTGCAGGTTAACAAGATTGATAGCAAAAACCTTTTGCAGCATATATTGCAGTAAGAACTGGTTTTTTTCATCTTTATCAAAACGGGAGCCGATGGTTAACCTCACATTGTCAACGCCAACAAAACCCATTAAATTATGGGTAGTTATTTTATTATCAGAATTTATACCTAGAATCTGGCTTTTCCCTATTTCATCCTTATGAATTTTAAAATTAGCAGGGAAAACAAGTAAATCGGTATAATCCTCTGTCAATTTTTCCAGATTCTTATTAGCTATTTTATTTAGTGATTCAATTACAGCCTGTTTTTTTCCATCAAATGTACTATCGGAAGAAAAAACATCTTTTTTTCCACGATTATTATCCCGACAAAAAATATTGAATTTGAAGTGTTGGTTATTTTCCGTCATTATCGTATGCGTCTTTCAACTTTTTTAAATTAACCTCAATCTTGGGCAAACCGCGCAAATATTCTCTTAACAGGCCTTTCAGATGGTTTTCCCATAATTTATTAAAATTGCCGTTGTATTGTTGAAGTTTTAAGAAATAAGCTGCTCCAATTTTATAATGTTCACCCAATTCAGGGATATTCTTTATAACATCATTCAATGCCTTCATCTTTTTTCCTGCTTCCTCACTCCATTTATCAATTTTGCCAGCCCATATTTCATTTCTTGTATCCTCCGGTTTAATCTCTTCCCACGCAAACCTCCTCCGCATAGCAAAATCAAAACTTTCCACACTGCGGTCAATGTCGTTCATAGTGCCGATGATGTAAACATTTTCCGGAACATAAAAACCATCTTTAAAAAGATCATCTTCATCTATCAGGTTTGCATATTGTGTTGTGACTTTCCACTTTTTACCACGGTAATCAGGGTCAATGGAAAAGAAAAGCTCACCGAAAACTTTGGAAAGTTCAGCCCGGTTGATTTCATCTATGATGAAAACGTATTTATTCTCGGGATCATCTTTTGCTTTTTTACAAAATGCTTTAAAAACTCCGTCTTTTAATTCAAAGCCAATATTTCCATTTTCATCTGGTGGAGTTGGTCGTAAGCCCTCCACAAAATCTGTGTAATCAAAAGAAGGGTGAAACTGGACAAAACCGATTTGTTCTGATTTGTCTTGTTTTTTAACACCCGTTATTGCTTCTGCTATTTCAATTGCGAGGTGTGTTTTCCCTGTTCCGGGGGCGCCGGTGAGGATGAGGTTTTTGTTTGCTTTTAATAAATCCTCATAAGGTTTTGTTTTCATCTTATTGTATTTTTTTAATATTTCCTCTTTCGATTTGTTAACTATTATTTCCCAATTTTTCATTAATTCATCAAATTCATTTCGTTTTTCTTCGGGGAATACATCTTTGATTCCCTTTGAATCTTTAAAATTTTTCCAGATTTTAAAAATAAAATCCCTATCGCCACCATAATTTTCAATACCTTTAATTCCTTGGCCGCTAGGACCTTTAACCTTCGTAATTTCATCTTTAAAAACCTCTTCTGCTTTGTAATAATTTATAGGAAATAAACAGTTAGGATATTCAAGATTCTCCTTGTATACATAAATAAAATCTTTTGGCACTTCGCCAATATAGCTTGGTTGATGCGCTTTTCCATCATAAAGAATAATAATATCGCCAGCGTCGATGTTTTTTAAAAGATTTTTAAATGCATTCCTTGCTTTTATTGGTTTACTATTGTCAAAGCTAGAATCAACCGGTTTCCATAATAATTTACAAGCGTTGAATCCATCGTCTTTAATCATAAAGTCTCTAATATAACTTGGACAGTCTTGGAATTTATTTTTACGGTAATTATCGTATAGCCATGATAAATCACCCCCATACCATCCTTGGGAACACACATAATTATTTATTGGTTCTTCTTTTTTACTATTTTCTTGGGGCAATGAAACCTTCCAAATCTTTGCCATGTTTCTTATTTTGATTTCAACATTTTTTTAATTGTCTTCTTAAATATTATCAATCGAAGTCATAGTTATCAGAATTCGGGTCATACCTGTCTGGGAGCATCATATCCAGCATATCCTCTTGAACGTAAAGTCCTAGGTAACGTTTCAGTTCCAATATTCTTTTTTCAAAAGATTCAGGAGTATATTCTTCAATAAAATCATAATCCAGCAACACGTAATTTTCTTCAATATACTCAAGCTCATTTTCTATATGATCCCAATCTGTTTCCTCGGCATCGTCAACGTAATGCTCAAGATCGGTCAGACGTTTCACCAGGGCGATAATTTCTTTTTCCATCATTCAAATATTTTTGCAAGTTATTAAAAAACTGAATTCAGTATTTAACATATTCCAAGTTTTCGTTAATATTTTACCTTATCCGATCTTACACTTTGGAAAGTAACTTCCCCGTAAGTATTTTCTCGTCTATTTCAACAAGCTGGTCCCACAATTCTGATTTAAACAGCACATCCATATCTGTAAGCGGGATATAATTCCTGAACCTTTCAAACATCTCGAATGTCCAGTTAAAATTTCTGTTATCAATCAGCTCTTTCCAGTCCCACCGTTTGGCAAACTGTTCAATGATTTCAGCAGAAAGAAATTTAATTGACCGGGAGATATTCTGCCAGTTCCAGTAGTTTTCAAACTTTTTCAAAAGACTCAAATCGCGCAATGGCGACCAATACGTTCTTTGATAGAATATATATTCTGAAAGCACATCCCAGTCAATGCGTCTTTTAAACCGTTCAAGCATCTCCTCATCCCAGTCTATCCCGTCATTTTCACACAATGCTTTCCAGTCCAGTTTATCTGCAAACTTCTCAAGTAAATTCATATTCCAGGGAATATCCTTATTCGCTGAAATTTTTTTCCATACCTCTTTTTCACGAATACTTCTTAAGAATTCATCTCCGAAATTTTGAAAATCATTTTGTGTTTTCATAGCAAATCAATTTTGATGAATAAATATTGTTCAGAGGCAAAACTAGATCCTGCCTGCGCCAAACTATGTCGCCGGCAAAAGATTTTTGAAAAAGTAGTTTTCCAATCCGCTAAATCCGGTTCGGTTTAGCGGTTTATAATGAGTAGGGTTTCAACCGGGGAAAAGGACCGAAAAATCACCGGTATCTGAAATGTTTAAGTATTGATTTTTCCGGGACGATCTCATGTTTGAATTTAAGGAGGCAAGATAAAAAAGCGTACGGAAAACTTTAAACGTGGAAACCCGTCTGATGGGAACGGGCAGGTTTCAAGCAGGTATCTGACTTTCCCGTACCGGCGGCTTTAGCCGCCGCTCTCCTCTGAAACAGCATACTAAACAACGGCGACTAAAGTCGCCGGTACGAAAGTTTCTCTTCCCTTGTTAACATCTTTTATCACTTGATATTAAATCATTATTAAAGATATAATAAACTTGACTTGACACTAGCACACCTCATTCTTCTTCAGCTTATCCCTGAATGTGGAGAGTTTCAGTCCCAGTTTGCGGGCGGCTTCGCTTTGGTTGCCGTTGGTGTCAGCGAGGGCTTCCCGGAGGAGGCGGGCTTCGAGGCATTGCATCACCTCACCGTATGTCTTGTCCTGAAATAGGTTGACACTTTTTCAAAAGAAAAAGGAGGTCAATTTATGAGTATTTACAAGATTCCTGACAAGGACAAATGGAAAAACAGGTATAGTTATGCCTTTAAAATGGAAGTTGTCGAAAGCATCGAGAATGGAAAGCTTTCACAGAACCAGGCTTCCAAGGTTTATGGTGTTCATCGCAGAACCATCAGTGACTGGTTAAAGA
>BDTH01000050.1 GCA_002923195.1 bacterium BMS3Abin15 | reverse complement strand
CAGGTATGTTTGGGGGGGTAATTTCCATAAAATATAAATCTCCAATTTATGAAGCGTATGCTTTAGAAGGTTATGAGCTATACACAAAGCGATATGGAAGTCTTGACCAGTTTTGGCCGCAAGCGCTCGCTGAGACCGGTTTGGTTGGCATATCAGCGTTTGCTGCGCTATTCGTATCATTGTTTATAATATTCTATACATTAATAGGGAGAAGCGCCAATACTGAATTGGATGGTTTATTGAGAGGACTAATGATATATACTATGGTTGTGATTATTTACTCTTTTGGTAGCGGGTTAAATGTTACTCCAATTATATTTTCATTTGCAGCATTTGCTGGCATGGGTATAGGTTGTGCGAAATAGTTTATTGCTTATTATATCAATTATATTTTACATGTCGGGGCTTGCGTATGCTGATGAAAACGTTATAAGCGTATTTACTAATAAAGAGATAGGGAAAGTGAATAAGAAGGTATTTGGCAGTAATTTAGTAGGGGATGAGCCAAGTAGAACGGCACCTAGTTTACGACTGAGTTATGCTCATATAGATTATGGTGCAGGAATATGGAACCCCCGGAAAAATGAATATGTTGAAGAAGTTGTGAATTTAGCAAAAGAAGCAGGTTTATCTATTTTTAGATTTGCGACTATGAATCATAATGAGTGGAAAAAGTCTATAGGTAATAATAGAGAGCATTTCTTATTCGGACTCGATGAGTTCATGAAAACAGTACATGCAATAGGGGCAGAACCATTTATTACAATAAGCTATTTTACTGGGAATGAGCAGGATGCTGCAGATCTAGTGGAATATTTGAATGTCGAGAGTGACGGAAAACATTTCTGGGCAGATAAGAGAGCAGAGAATGGTCATCCGGAGCCATACGGAGTAAAATATTTTGAGCTTGGCAATGAGGTATGGAAAGGGAATTATAGGAATATAAAAGAAGTGAGGCCAGAGAAATATGGTGAACGATATCTTTCCTATCAGAAGGCAATAAAAAAGGTTGATAGCTCTATTCAGCTTGGATTAATGCTTAAACATCCATATGATGAATTATGGGATGGAAGAATATTAGGTGTAGTTGGCAGTAATGTGGATTTTATCGTAAAGCACATTTATCCCACTCATGATATGCGTTTATATAAACCTTGGCAAGGTCTCAAAATGAAGGATATGTTTCAGGTTGTTCTTGGTTCACCGAGTGTATTTACAGAAAAATATCTTTTAGAGACGTTGAGACTTATTAAGGCTAAAACAGGAAGAGATGATATTTATTTTGCTGTTAATGAATTTAATGGATGGTTTATTCAAAATGAACCTGTTCCTTACAGACATTCACTTGGTAATGCTCTTGTGATTGCCGAACTTTTGAAAATCTTTACGAAGCCATCAAATAAAATTCTCATGGCGAATAATTGGAATTTCTTAAGCAGTTACTGGGGAAGCATTAAATCTGAAGGTAATTTCATGACCCGTGACTATCGGAGACTTGTAAAGTACACAAAACGACCTAATTACTATGTTTATGAACTCTACAATAAACATTTTGGAGATATACTGGTTAAGACTGATGTGAAGAGCGATAGTTATGATATGAGGAATTATAAACCATATATGAAAGCGCTTAATACTACAATAAAGGGTAATGCAAACAATAATAGCGGTTTGTTAGATAAAGCAAGGGCCATGATTAAAGAGGAAAGACTTGAAGATGATTTGCATCTTGATACAGTAGTACCATATCTGTCAGTTAATGCCAGTAAAAGCAGGGAAGGAGATAAATTATATTTGATGGTTATAAACAAGAATATGGATGAGACTGTGGAATCTTTCATAAAACTTGTGGATTTTAACCCATTACAGAAAGCCGACGTTTGGATACTGAATGGTCCTTCACCTGATGCTACAAATGAGTATAAAAAAGATAATGTAAGAGTTGAGCATAAAAAAATTATTCTAAAGGATTCTGCCTTTAGGTTTGTTTTTGAGCCCCATTCGCTAACAGCAATCGAAATCAGACAGAGATCTACCGATAAAACAATTAGCGTTAATTGATTTTTGTAATGTGAAATGGCGAGTAAACTAAAGTCTAATAAAGAGAAAATCCGAAGAGTTATCATATGAATGAAAAACTAATGAAAATCATCAACAGGGAAGAAATCCTTGATAAGAAATTCCTTTTTATTGGTCTTGATGGAGGATCAAAGAAGATCGTAGATGAATTATTGCGGCAGAAGAAGTTGCCTGTGATAGAAAAGCTAATAAATAACGGCTCTTATTTTACTTCTCATTCTGATGGTCTCGGTGCATCTCCTGTTCTTTGGACCAGTATATCAACAGGGAAAAAACAGGAAAAACACGGGATAAACAGTTTTTATGGTACCTCTGAAAACGTTACCGCAAAGAGAATATGGGAAATCTTTGATGAACTTGGATTTCCCGTAGGGGTTTTTGGTCACTTTATTTCATGGCCACCGAAAAAATTAAATGGATTCCTGATTCCTGACTTATTGGCATTGGACAACAGGTGTTATCCTGAGAAATATGGCTTCATGTGGGATATTACAAATAATGAAAAGAACAAAAAAAGTGCGAGTCCAGGTAAGCTGCTCGGGTATTTTGTGAATTCTTATAAAAATGGGGTCAAGCTGTCAACTTTAATTAAAGCTGCAGCAGAATATATTAAAAGAAAAATAGTAGTCTCTGATAAACTTGACTCCTATTATTCCTTACGAATAATAAAAACACTGTTTCATAAAGACCTTTTTGTGAAATTATATAGACAATATATTCCAAAATATTCTTTTTTACATATTCACCTGGTTGATGGATGTTCACACAGGTTTTGGAAACATATGCAGCCCGAGCACTACAAAAATGTATCCCCGAATAAAATTGCTCAACATGGATCAAAAATATATGATGCTTACTGTTGTGCTGATCGAACAATCGGAGAAATTGTCAATTGTGCCGATTCCGATACAGTAATAATATTAGCTTCTGATCATGGGTTTAAGGCCCCTGAGAAAGATATGCATTGGGCTAATAATGTAACGTTGAATGTGAATAAATTTGAAGAAATATTCGATGAGCATATTAGAAAAGACCTTAATTTTAGCCTTATCTTACCCTTTATACACCTGTCAATCCGTAATGTCACACCTGAAAAAAATGAATATTGCAAGAAGATCATTAAATCCGCCATTGTTGTTGAGGATGGCAAACATCTATTTAATATTCACGAAGTTGATCACGGGAATTTAGTACTTAGTTTTAATAACAAGGACATTCGTGAAATTTCAGGAAAACGGATTGATATTAATGGGCGCGTTCTTTCTGCTATAGATATTTTTGTACTGGATCATGACTTTTCATCCGGTGTCCATGACATTGAAGATGGGATGCTAGTATTATGCGGTCCTGATATAAAGCGAAATTACCATCAGAAAGAGTCTGTTCAGGTTACTGATATAATGCCAACAATTCTGGCTTTATGTAATATGCCTGTTGGTAACGACATGGATGGAAATGTAATAGAAGGGGTATTTGATGAGCAATTTATGAAAAAGTATCCAGTACGATTTGTTGATTCTTATGAAAGCAACTCATCAGAGGACGCAGGCGTTAAGAGCCTTAAAAAAGAATTGAGTGATGAAGAGACGGAATCGTTAAAAGATCAATTAAAGAACTTGGGATATCTTTAATGAAGGGAACAGCTTGAACTATTGAAACCATATATATTGATTGATATGGATTTGGAAATTAAGAGGATTGCAGGCTAAATGAACGCACAACAGGGATTGCCTAAAGAAGTCTGCATAATACTCACATACAGATGTAATGCTAAGTGCAATATGTGTGATGTGTGGCATTATCCTACAAAAGCTGGTGAGGAAATAATTGTTGAAGACATCAATAAACTTCCTTCAGGATTAAGATTTATTAATATAACAGGCGGTGAGCCTTTTATAAGGCGTGATATTGAGGATATTATTACTGCGGTAAGGAAGAAAACGAATCGCATTGTAATAAGTAATAATGGGTTTTTTACCGATCGAATTGTTCAGCTATGTACAAAATACCCTGATCTTGGAATAAGGATAAGCACAGAAGGTCTTCAGAAAACAAATGATGCTATCAGAAGGATACCCGATGGATTTGACAGGACACTGAGAACACTTCTTACATTACGTAGAATGGGTGTTAAGGATATTGGATTCGGAATGACGGTGCAGGATATAAACTGCAAAGATTTGCTCCCTCTTTATGAATTATCGGATGCCTTAGGCTATGAATTTGCAACAGCAACACTCCATAATTCTCACTATTTCCATAAACTGGATAATATGATAAAAGACAAGGAAATGGTTTGTAATGAATTCTCGAAGCTGATAAAGGAATTGCTGAAATCCAGGTCCTTAAAGAAATGGTACAGGGCATATTTTAATTTCGGACTTATGAACTATATTTATGGCGGAAAAAGGTTTCTGCCCTGTGAGATGGGAACGGAATCCTGTTTCATAGACCCTTCAGGTGACGTCTTGGCCTGTAACGGTATGGATGAAAAAGTGCCAATGGGCAATATAAGGGAAAATTCCTTTGAAGAAATATGGAACAGTGCGGAAGCGGATAACGTTCGTAATATTGTCAAATCATGTCAGAAGCAGTGCTGGATGGTTGGAAGTGCAGCACCTGTCATGAAGAAATATCTACTCAAACCCACATTCTGGGTCTTAAAGAATAAGATAAGAGTTATGCTCAATAAAGAACCTCTCCTATGTTTCCCGGATAAAAAGGCTTGAACATCGAATTTATATTATTTGCATCATGTTAATATGAAAATAGTTGTTATAGGTACAAGGGGTTTCCCTGGTGTACAGGGAGGAGTGGAAAATCACTGTGAAAATTTATATCCCGAGCTTGTTAAGCAGGGGTGTGATGTTACAGTGTTTTCCAGAAGCCCTTATGTTGGCGGCAATGGCGGAATATACGAAGGCGTAAAGTTAGTGGCTTTAGACTGTCCGCGCAACAAGTTTCTTGAAGCCATTGTACATACATTTATGTCTGTTCTAAAGGCGCGGATGCTGAACCCCGACATAGTGCACATACATGCGGTCGGCCCGTCACTATTTGCTCCATTAGCCAGAATACTGGGAATGAAGGTTGTTGTTACAAGCCATGGTCCTGATTACATGAGAAAGAAGTGGAACCTCCCTGCAAAAATATTTCTCAGGTTTTGTGAAAGAATGGGGATGGTTTTTGCCAATGAGGTGATTACCATAGCAAAGAACATAGCTGATAATATTAAAAACAAGTACGGGAGAGACTCTGCAATAATTCCCAATGGTGTTAATATTCCTTCTCTGGCCGAGACGGAAACGTCGTTAAAAAACTTTGGTATAAAAAAAGGTAAATATGCTCTTTCTGTCGGAAGGTTTGTTCCTGAAAAAGGGTTTGATGATTTGATCGATGCTTTTAATAGGGGTGGGTTTACGGGATGGAAGCTGGTAATTATCGGTGATGCTGATCATGAAGACAAGTACAGTAGGGGTCTAAAGGCAAAGACTGGAAATAATCCCGATATTGTATTGACCGGTTTTTTAAAGGGTGAGCCGCTTCATGAATTTTATAGCCATGCCGGGCTTTTTGTGCTTGCGTCCTACTATGAAGGGCTCCCTATTGTTTTGCTTGAAGCCATGAGTTACGGATTGTCCTGTATCGCGAGTGACATCCCGGCAAATCGAAATGTAAACCTGGAAGAAAATAGATTTTTTAAAACAGGCGATATAAAAGCTATTTCAAAAAAAATAGAAGAATATATCCATGAACCATGGAATGAAGCAGAAAGACAGAAACAAATAAATATGATAATTAACAAGTATAACTGGAGGAAAATCGCTGAGGAAACGTTTAAGGTTTACAGAAAAATAGTCTAAGGTTCAGTGCACTAATATTATTCAAAATAGCCTAATGACTTGAGCATTTTCTTCATATCTTCTTCTTCTTTATCAGAAAGATCTCTTATTTGATGGGTCCTTACAACTGTTTCATCAGTATATTTTGCCTGATAATTAAAATATTCTGATTTCTCTGCAAATATTTTATTAAGTACTTTTCCATCTAGTTCCTTCGGGATTTCCTGTTTGAGCATAAATAATATCGTAGGCAGTATATCATACAAATTAGAGCGTTCAATAATATTATGTTGTGCGATATCAGGTCCATAAGCCATAAATAATGCATTAATGGCAGAGAAATGACTTCCAATTTTAGATTTGTTAGCCTGTGTTAATTCATTATGGAATATCTGTTTGGTCATCTTGATATAGTTTTGAGGCAGGACAATAATGTCTGGAAGTTGATCTAAATACTTGCCGCTATAGATATCCTCTTTTTTCCATGCATTTTGTACTATATTCCACCCCGAATCACTTTTCGATTCCTTTAATTGAGAGATTATTTTTTCTCTTATAGCTTCATAATTATCTCCCGCTTTATTCCTGTTTATTCTGATTCCCCAGTTTAGATCGGAATAAGCAATAGTATTATCCCAATTGACTCCCAAAATACTATTTTTTTCATTAGGTAATATAGCCTTCTCTTTAGTTGTTGTTGATAATTCCTTTTTCATATTGAAGTACTTGGAATAAATATACTTGTATGGAAGGTGTTTTTTTGCGAAAGATAATATATGGGAAATAAGTTTGATTTTGTGAAGCCAGGTAGTTTCTAAATAACCGTTATTCATTAGCCAGGTATTAATATTGAAATCATATAATACCTGATCTGCTGCGCCATGGTCTGAAATGAAGAGAATATTCCAATCCTTGAAAGTATTTAAGTAGTCACTCATAATAGGCTCGATGACTTCCTGATAAAACTTCAGGATCAACTTCTTATTCCCCCAGCATAGATGGTTCATTGTATCAGTGTGTTCAATCCAGTGAAAAGCAAAATCATAGTCTGCTTTTAACAACAACTTCTTGAATTTTGATGCCCTGAGCTCTTCGAGTTGTTTAACATTTTGATATCCTTGTGGATCGCCGGACAAAATCTTGTTTATTACATTTTCTGTAAAACTATCGATATCAACAGCCCATCCATCCAATTCTTTTTGTAATTCCTTAGGATAGACCCAGTGGCTTTCAGCATTTTCCCATGAACCCAGACCTTTGCCTGCAATAGAGTGAAGACTACAAATCATAACCCCGTTGATCTCTTCAGGCGGGAATGTTGTTCTGAGATTAGAAATTAGAGACTTCTTATTATTTTCACTCAGAAAATGCCATATTGATTTATACGGGATATTGCTGGAAGATACAACAGAACCATCAGGGTTTAAGAAACTGAAGATTCCAAGATTGCCCGGATTCATTCCAGTATATATAGTAGGAAGGGCAGGGCAGGTAATACTGGGAATTGTACTATTTAATATGCCATGGGTGCCTTCTTGAAGGATTTTCTTAAAGACTGGCAACTTCCCTTCTTCGATCCAGGGCATTAAAAAATCAAAACTCGCACCGTCCAAGCCTATTAGTAATGTTTTTGACATAGCTTCCTTGTAATATTGAAAAGAAAAATTACTCGTTTCCGAAGATGTAGCTGGCTTGTTCGTTATTGAATTGTGATCCTAGATCATTCATAAATTGGGTTGCAATTACAAGAGCTTGCTTCATATTATCTCTTTCTGTTGGAATGTCTACTCTTACCATAAGGCCGACCCTCTTTCTGTTAAACAGGGAGAAGTAGAGTTGTTTTATCTTTTGTTCAACCCAATTTTGTGATATTTTCTTATCAATTATTATCCAGTAGAGGCTCAGGTTGCTTTGATTTTCCTTTGTTGTAAAAAGTGTTTTAGCCTTAATGGACCTACCTGCAATATTCAATTCAGTATCAGGGAGTGCTTCTATCTCAAAACCTGAGGCAGTAAAACATACTTTAGGATTATGGAAATTACCCGCATCCAGTATAATAAAATTAAGCCTGTTTCCTGCCTTGTTTATATATTCATAAATTAGTGCCTCACTGATAAACTTATTCCAGTCTTTGTCAAAGTCTAAATTTAGACTACTTGAAATATCTTTGCCATGCCAATTGTTCATTGATTCAGGCAGATCGAGTTTAGAAATGAAACCAGTGCCGACATATCTTGCTACTGGGATTGTGAAAGATGCAATTACAGTTAATAAAAGTAGAGCAATAACAATTATGTATTTGGATTTATTCATTAGGTTATGTATTAATAGAACTTATTTTATTTAATACCGATTCTATGCCTATAAGTCCGAGTATGGTAATAATAAACATTACGATGCCGCTAAAATTATGGAAAAATCCCTGGCCGGCCGCTTCTCCAAAATAAAAGGTTATCAGGCAAAGCGTAATTACCCGGATAAGATTGCCCAGTAGGGCAAGGGGAACAATAAAAGCGGCCAAAATAAATTTATTGAATAGCTTGGTATCAGATATGTAGATGTAGACGATCCCCAGAGACAATAATGTGATCAGAGAACGGAATCCACTGCATGGTTGTCCCATAAAAATATCGTTGTATCCGATTGTTAGTAAAAGGCCTTCTTTTGATATAGGGTAATTAGCAAATCTCAAAACTATTTCCGTAGCAGAAGAAATGGCATATCTCATCGGAAGTGTGATGCTATCTAAAAGACTCATAGGGGGGGGGATTAGAAGCAATAAATAAAGAACCGGAAACGATAGTAGTTTTACAGTTTTAATTCCATAAAGATAATAACTCAATCCGAATATGAAGGGGATAATAGAAAAAGTGATTATAAGTGAATAATCAAAGCGAGATCCGAATAAAAACAAAATGATACTAAAGAAAAGCACGATAAGACCCAGCAGGTTTTCCCCGGGTTTGTGTCCTTGCACGCTTTCTTTTATCTGGTCCCGTTTGCGCCAAATCAACCATAAAGATACAGGAAGGATAAAATAAGCATGGGTGTAATCGAGCATATCCCAACGTACACTGTACAGCTTAATAAAGCTTGGTGTATAAATGGCTGCTACTAATATCCAGATTATATAATTAATCATCTTTTATATTTTAACTGTTTTAGATGTAGTAGGCAACCTGTGTTCAATTGATTTATAATAAAATAGATGGGTAATCACTATTCGGAACAGATCGAAGTCAATCTTACGGTTGGAGCCAGGGGCGGGGCAATAGCCTTTGTGTTGAAAGTATTCGCAACACTTTTAGGTTTTATGAACCAGATCCTGCTGGCAAGGGTTCTGGGCGCAGGCGGAATAGGGGAGGTCATCCTCGCGATAACTGTAGTGAGAATATCCGCACAGATCGCAAAGTTCGGGATGGAAGAGGCTATGATGAAGTTCGTGCCTCGCTTTATTGATCAGAAAGACCCTGCGCAATTAAAAGGGACCATATCTTTTGCATTGCAGTTCTGCCTTATATTTTCTATTGTATTCATGCTGCTGATTGTAGGGCTCTCAAAGTTTATTGCGATAAATATTTTCCATTCAGAAGGGCTTTTAATATTACTGCCTGTTGTAGCCTTATCCATCCCGGCCTGGGTAATAAGGGACGTGATCGGTGGGATTTTGAGGGGACATCACGATGCACTCAGGGCATTGATCCCGGAGTCTCTTATTTCACCTTTTTTCAGGCTGGGGATATTCCTTATACTGCTTTTAATGGGAGCTTCTCCATTATATGCAGTGATCGCATTTGTTGCCGGAGAGGTGCTTGCAGTTACGACTTCAATCGTCTTTCTGCAAAGCCGGATCAGAGAATTGAAACCCGCTAAAAGCACATGTGAACGTAAAAAGGTTCTGAATGTGGCATTTGCAGTTATTTTTACGAGCATGAGCATACTGCTTTATACTCAGGCGGATATCTGGATACTCGGCATGTATATGCCGACGGAAATAGTAGGTATATACGGGATCGCGGCCAAGCTTGTCCTTCTCGTATATTTCCCGATGATGGCTTTTAACGCGATCATACCTCCTCTGATATCATCCATACATGCCTCAGGCAATTCCGATGAGCTCAATAACATGGTTAGCGAAAGTACTCGCTGGATACTCAGTATGGCGATGCCGATAATTTTAATACTGGTTATCGAGGGAAAATATATTTTGGAATATGCTTATGGCCAGGAGTTTACAGTTGGCTATGTAGCGCTGCTGATCCTGATATTCGGACAGATGATAAAGGCCGGTGCCGGGCTGATCGGCGTTATACTTCAAATGACCGGAGAACACAAGATATTTATGAAGATAAATATATTCTGGGGTATAATAAATATTATTTTAAACATAATGCTGATCCCCCGTTTTGGAATGATTGGTGCGGCGGCGGCAACGGCGTTTTCTCTTTCCATGGTCGATATAATATGTATTTATATTATTCACAAGAGATTATCGCTGCTTACACTGGCAAAAGGTCTTAAATTCGATATCGTCTTTATTGCTGTGGTGGCCGGGGTCTACGCATTATCAAGCTACTTTGATTTCACTTTTGGACATCATCTGCTTTTAGTTGTTGCACTTACCGTTTACTTATGGAAGTCGATAGTTAATCACGACATACCGTGGCGTATGTTGATTGCAAAACATAAAGACGTTTGATAGTATATCGGGGTTTTTGTCGAATAACTGGCCCTGGATGAACATCCTTTTATGAGTATTAAAAGAAAAATAGCGTTTATATTGGCCGCTCTCTTTATATTGCTCGTGTTTCTTGAGGGCGTATCAAGACTGGTGTTGTCAATCGACCCGGCATTCAATAAAATTGCAGGCACTGATAATTCATCCTGGCGGCTGAGATGGATTAAGAGGCATCAGGATGAAATTGAAATATACTATAAATTTGATATATATGACCCTTCAAAAGGATGGATGTCTAAATCTAATCTTAAAAATGAAAGCGTATTTGACGGGAAAATCCTGAACACTAATTCCAGGGGTATCAGGAGTAATGTGGAATATTCATATGATAGAGATCCCGACAGAATACGCATATTGGTAGTCGGAGATTCTTTTACATTTGGAGATGAGGTAGGCGATGCCGAAACATATTCCTATTATCTTCAGACAATGATACCCGGCAGCGAGGTCATTAACATGGGTGTTCATGGATACGGTCACGACCAGATGCTGATACGTTTAAAAGAAGAGGGTATAAAATATAAACCGGATATCGTTATTCTTGGTTTTGTTTACGAAGATATTTATAGAAATATCCTGAGTTTCAGAGATTTTGCAAAGCCCAGATTTGAGATTGTAAACGGGAAAATAGCAGTTACGAACACGCCGGTACCTTCACCGGATGAAATATTAAGATGGGAGTGGGCAAGGCCCGCGGTATATGATTTATATACAATAATTTATAATCGGTTGCTTCATAACCGGTTTATGTCGAGATACGGATTATTTGAGAAGAAAACTAAGGAATTAACGAAATGCATACTGGATGAAATGGTCGGGCTGATCGATTCGATGGGAGCAATGCCGGTATTTGTATACCTTCCGGTCGGGAATGAAATTGTAAGTTCAGACGATATTACCCGGGGTGAGGCTTTTTTTTACGAATACTGCGGGGGAAACGATAAAGTCAGATGTTTATCCTCCAAACCTTATTTTATTAAAAAAGAGAACCAGGGAGTAGAATTCAAGTTGACAGGACACTGGCGGTCTTCAGGTCATAAAGCCGTTGCTGAGGCAATTTATGAATATTTAATTAACCACGAGATACTGTGATTTTCCCAGTCGTAGTACTGAACTGCTCAAGCCTTTGATTTAAAAACCACGTCAATGGCACCTGATACTAATTCCACAAAAGACTGCCTTGCTGTTTTCGGATAGACTTTGGTGTAGGATGAGTATCCTCTCCATACTTTCCTGATCAGGTTATAAAAATTATGTAACGGTAGTCTGACCATAAATTTGATGATGTGAATGAGGAAGGGGAATTCCACGGCTATAGAAAATAATTTATGGAAATTTTCAATCTCTCTTTTGTCCCTTAGATTTAAAATGGATTTATCATGATAGGTCATAAGGAATTTATTTGATTTTTCTTCATCAAGATAACCGTTGGATACTGCATAGTCGTGCAATTCGGTCCGGGGGTACGGATAGACTAAATATGCCCATGTACTTGTAGAGCGGCACTTTACGTTCAGGTCCCATGTTTCAAGCGCCATATCAAAGGTTTCTCCAGGTGCTCCGATCATATTGTAAGTAAAAAACGGAACTTCGTGATCATGTAAAATTCCAGCTGCCTTCAAGATAGCCTCTTTACTCATATTCCTTTTCAGCACAGTATTCCTGACAAAATCACTTCCTGCTTCTATCGCAAAAGTAACATTGTAAACTCCCGCCTTCTTTAAATCAGCTACAATGTCATCCTTTACATGGTTGGCCCTGAGTACGCAGTAAAAAGGCAGGCCTATTTCTCTGGGATATTTCTCGGCAAACTCCTTTATCCAGCTCTTATTCAGCGTGAATATCTCATCTCTGAATAACACGTACTGTAAAGGATATTTTTCTTTGACCTGTTTGATCTCTGCTATAACATTGTCCACACTCCTGCGGCGGATAACCTTGTCACCCTTATTCAGCATTTTATGGAGCTGGTGATTAAAACAATAAGTGCAATTATAAGGACAGCCGAAACTTGTCATAAAGGAAAAGGATTTGTTCTTTCTGTAGGAAGGATATTTATCAAAGATACTCCTGTCTGGAAAAGGAAGATCATCAAGGCACTTGACCTGATGAGCTATGGGGTTTTTATGGATTTTACCACCTTCTTTTATCCACCAGTTAGGTGTCCCGGTAATATCTTCTCCCCTCTCCAGTTTATTGACAAGGTTGGTTACAGCTTCAAATCCCTCTGCCCGACAGATCGCGTCTATACCTTCTTCCTCAATTAATTCAGGTGAAAATGTTGGATGAGGGCCGCCGAACATAGAGAAAAACTTGAACTTTTTCTTCAACTTACTGTTTATCTCTACCATAGGAATGTGCAGACCGGTAAAAGCGCTATAGGCGATAATGTCAGGGGAAAATGTATTGCAGACCTGCTCGGCCTCATTATAATCCACTGAAGTAACCTCACACTGATGTCCTGCCTTTTTCAGAATTGCGGACAGATACATAGTTCCAAATGAAAGGAACCCGCTGAATATCAGTGTCTTGTTGATTTCAGTCACAAGTAAAACGCGCAATTAGCACCTCCAGTTTCTTTTTAAGTGAAGTCCTGGTACCCCATTTTGCCCGAGCAATCCGCGCAATGAGGCAGTCTGTAAGTTTTATCCAGGATCTCCTGTCTCATCTGTTTGTAACAATCATTGTTCCAGATGGCCTTGAGACCTCCCTCCGTTGTATCGCCCATCTGGACAACCTCATTGAATCCAACGCAGCAGGGAAGGGCTTTACCGTCTACACCGACTATTCCACCCAGCCATAGCCATTGACACTGGCCTTTATTCCGGGATTTTTTCTGCAGCTTATCGTTTTTCACATGATATCGGGAATATTTTTCATTTTCAGGGATAAATTCTTTAATAGAGTCTTTTTTGTCCTGTACCCAGATTGCCCTTATATTTAATATATCAACACCGGTTTCAGAGGCAATGCTTTTTATCCGCGTAATATCTGTCTCATTATGCTTCATCATCATAAAACGCAGTTTGAGAACAGGGGTTCTGGATTTTCTCTTTTTCTTTTCCTGTGTAATCATTTTAATGTTCCGGATTAATTTATCAAACTTGCCCCCCGGCTGATATCGCTCATAGTTCTCCTTGTCAGCTCCTGTAAATGATATGAGGAGGGTGTCCAGGCCGGATTCGACCAAATTGCCGGCTTTTTCCGGTGTATCTATCAAGAGTCCGTTCGTAGAAGTATATGTGCTGATTTTTTTCTTATGAGCATACTTTATCATTTCATAAATTTTGGGATGCATGAATGGCTCCCCTATATAATAGAGAAAGAGAAAAAGGACATATTCTGACATTTCATCGATAATCTTCTTATAGTTTTCAATAGGCATAAAACCCTTCGGTCTTATGGTAAGACCTCTGCCCGTGTCACAGAAGGTACATGCGATATTGCATGTATTGGTTGGTTCTATCATCAGAAGGGAGGGATGTCCCGTAACAGTAGTCCGATGGAGTATCATGTCCATCATGTTCTTTCCCAGATTCAGCAGTTTTTTGGGAGTCAGTTCTCCCCTGCGAACAATTCGTCCAACCATTGCAATTTTTTCATTAATATCAGATGCACGCTTATGTAGAGTGGAAAGCATAGATGGCTTTGCAATGCTGCTAAGAAGTATTCCTTGTGGGTTTTACTCTCGTTAACAGGTACTCCCGGAATATTCCGAATGCACCCTGTGCATAGTAACTGAATTCTGCCCAGCCCTGCATCCTCCAGATTTGACGAAGGAGATAACTCGGCCTCAAATAAAATCGTTTCCAGGCAGTATGGAGAAAATTAAATAGCATTTCATTTGTCATGGTGTTTGACTTCAAAGCTAGTTTATTACTGGTTGACAGGGTTTTGTAATCTTCCCAATTTACTGATGTATCAAAAAGTACACCTCGGTATTTGTTGTACACCTCAGTTCCAGGTAATGGAACTAAAATGCTGAATACAGCGATATCAGGATTAAGCTCTACAGCAAAATCAATTGTATCTTGAATGGTTTCAGGAGTTTCGCCCGGATTGCCGATCATCCATGTTGTTAACGTCTTCAGCCCTGCCCGCTGGCAGGCTGCTACGGCTTTGCGGGCCTGATCCAGAGTGGTCCCTTTTTTGATGCTATTCAGAGTATCCTGATTGCCGGACTCAATACCAAAACTGACATGGGCGCAGCCTGCCCGTTTCATCAGCCTGAACAGGTCTTCATCCACGGTGTTCACCCTTGCATGGGCGAACCACTTCACCTTGAGATTGCGCTTTATAATTAAGTTGCAGATATCGACAACGCGTTGATATTTTATTGTGAAGGTGTCATCGTAGAACTGAATATACTTTACATTGTACTCTGTTACTAGATGCTCCATCTCATCAACCACAGATTCTATACTTCTGAGACGATACTTGCGCCCCATGGTAACGTGGCAGGCACAGAACGTGCAGAAATTCGGACATCCGCGGCTGCTCAGCATGGTGGCTTTAACGCCTTTAACGCTGCTGAGGTGAACCTGAACGTTATACTTTTCCATTGGGAGAAAGTCGCGGGCAGGAAACGGCAGACTGTCTAAGTCCATGATCAACGGCCGGGGAGGGCTTTTTTCAACTTGCCCTGAATCGTTACGGAATGCAAGACCCGGGATGGTTGAGTAATCGACCTTTTCACCGGAATCCATGGCACTGCATAGCTCACGCATGGTAACTTCTCCCTCACCGACGACAACAAGGTCTATCTCCGGATGCTTTTCAAGTATCTCGTCAGGCAGAGATGTAGCATGTACACCGCCAAGGACAACCAAAGGACCACCTGATTGATTGACTGTCTCTGCTACTTTTACGGCATTGCCAAAGTTAGAAGTTACCGAACTAATACCTACTATATCGGGGGTTTCCTTTTGTATGAAGGAGGCCATGTCTTCATAAGTCATGTCCTGATTTTCCGGGTCAATCAGGTTAACATCGTGACCGGCTTCCCTGAGTACAGCAGCTATATAGACCAGACCCAGCGGGGCCTGATTAGTAGCAATATTATCTAAACCTTTATATACATCCGAATATGGCGCCTTAACCAATAGTATTTTCACAACACAACCCCTTTAAAATTGAGAATAAGTTATAAAGCCTTTTGAAGAAGCCCCCAATAATCAACCAGAAACCTTCGCCTGCTGTCATTATGAATAAGGAAAACGACTGAAAAAAATTTACTCGGGAAACGCACCGTGACAGGTCTTATATATACATTTATAATTATATCGTAAATGTGTTTTGAAAATCAAGAAGTTGGTTCTGTTCCGGTACGTTGCGCCCCATGGTGTCTTTCAACAAGGATATCAAAAGGTTTGCTGCTGGTGACCGGAAGGCATAAAAGCCATGAAATTGCTAACATTTCTGAAATTTAAAATGTTATTCTAAAAACATTCTTAATATACTCTTGGGCGATGTTTTTGAAATAGTTATTGTAGTGTATTCTAACAGGGGTTTGTTTTGCATTAGCTTATGAAAAACTGTTAAGTTGATTGCAATAAATTTTGATCAACAAGTGAGATATGAAAATTAAAAAAGAGCATTTAATGCTGGCTTGTATTTGTCTCATCGGGATAGCAGCGAGAATTTTGAAGTTTGAAGACCCTGTAGCTGGAACGGATCTTGCCGTTTATTCACACCTCGGGAAAAATTTCATTGAGAGCGGCAAGTATTTTTTTGGGGAGAATTTCAACATGGGAATCTTTTCGCCTCCGGGATATCCACTCTCTATCGGAATAATAAATTTATTCATCAATGACTTATTTTTTTCTGCAAAACTTGTCTCTGTAATTACCAGCATGATGACCATTCCCCTGTTTTTTATGATCGGTAAAGAGTTATTTGATGATGAGGCTGGTTTATTTGCCGCCCTGGTTTACGCTGTTTATCCGGTAATACTTATAATTTCTGTTGAACCAAATACTGAAGCATTATTTTTCTTTTTTCTTTTTCTTTCAATTTATATATTTATCTTGGCAGTTAAAAAAGATAATTTCATTATGTATGTTTTGCTGGGAATTTCTTTTGCTCTCTCATATTTAACGAGGCCGGAGGGTATTCTTTTATTAATATTGCCTTTTTTAAGGTTGCTCGGCTTTTTTGGCGCCAGACCACCCATTAATAAAAACTATATACTCAAGACTTCTGTGATGCTAATTATATTCATTCTGCTAATTTCACCTTATTTGCTGTTCCTCAAGAAAAGCACGGGCCAATTTACTCTGTCGGGCAAGAGTAACAATATATTATTGTTATCAGAACTGGGAGGCGGTAAGGATTATTATGAAGTCGTTGACGCTCCGGATAATCTTTATGATAAAGCTGCTTTTGTTTTAACAGAAGATAAAACAAGCCTGTTAGAGTGGGATAAAAAGCCGAACCGCTCCTTGAAGGGGTACATTTTAAAAGATCCGGTTGTTTTTGTGAGCAAGTACCTCAGAAATGTCCTGCGGGAAATAAGTTTCTTAATAAAAGACTTGACGCCTATTGCGTTGCCGTTATTTTTCTGTTTTTTTAACAGGGAATTATTCAGAATGAGATTTGCTTTTATTTTTGCCTTATTCCCCCTTTTATATTTTTTTATGTATCCAATGTTTCTCATTATAGAAAGACAGACTCTGGTTATTGTCTTGTTCCTTGTCCTGTTTTCTTCTGGTGGCTTCAAGAATTCCAGGTCAGTTATCAATGTTATAGTAAATTACTATAATGTAAGAAAAAATAAAGCATTACTGCTATTGGAAAATAATATTAAATATATAATGATATTCATATTAATACTCAGTAGTTTTTTGTATCTCAAGTATTCAAGTTATGACAAGATTCCACAGCCGGTGGAGCAAATAGAGGCCGGCTATTTCATAAAGAAAAATATTTCATCGGAATATGAAAAGCTTAATATCATGGCAAGGAAACCAATTGTCAATTATTACAGTGATTCCAGGTTTACAATGATGCCTTATGCCAATGGCATTGATGTGATAAATTTTGCTAAACTAAATAATGTCGATTATATAGTTGTCGATGAAAGATTCTTGAGTAAATGGGATTATTACAGTGAATTGATTCAGTTGGAAACGTACTCGGGTGATATTGAGCTTGTTTACGAAAATAAGGCTGACAAATTAATCAAGATATATGAACTTAACAAGAACAAGGATCTCACTTCATAGGGGATTATTAGGGCCTGTTATTTGGGAAAACAATAAATCTCCGAAACAGTATTTTAACTATTACCGAAAAGCTTTTATAATGCGATTAAAATTAGCTTTACATACTGAATTGAACAGCAAAAAAGAGCGGAAAAAATGAAAGTCCTGTTAATAAATCCCCTTACAAACGAGAAGGGTATGCTTAATATTACCACTAACCTTGGTCTGGGTTACATAGCGACTTCACTCCGAAGGAACGGGTTTGAAGTAGATATTTGGGACGGTGTAAAAAAGGGGATGTCAAGCGAGAAACTCAAAGAACGATTGCGCTTGCGCGATTATGATGTTGCAGGCTTTCAAGTTTATACCTATAGCGTGCCATATGCCAGGGAAGGTCTGAGAATGGTGAAATCCCTCAATCCGGAAGTTCTCACGTTAATTGGAGGCGCTCATCCCTCAGGTGATCCGGAAATGGTCATGAATGATCTGGAGGAAGCCGATTTTGCCTTTAGAGGAGAAGCAGAGATCGGACTGCCGAAATTGCTGAAAAAACTGAATGGGGATATTGAAGACTGCCGGTTCGAGGACATACCTAATCTTATCTGGAGAGAAAACGGCAAAATTCATTATAACCCTTTACAACCGATAGAAGACCTGGATTCATTAGGCGTGCCGAGTTGGGATTTAATTAATCCAAACGATTATCCTAATGCTCCGGTCGGTGCGGTCGCAAAAAACTTTCCGTTAGCAACTATTTCCACTACGCGTGGGTGTCCTTATTCTTGTACTTTCTGTGCGAACAGTCTTATTATGGGCAAGAAAGTAAGGGGAAGAAGCGCGAAGTCAGTATTAGACGAGATGGAGTTGCTGCATGACGAGTACGGGGTAAAAGAAATTCAGATTATTGATGATACTTTTACATCCAGGAGAGACATGGCAATCGGTATCTGTAACGGAATTATTGAAAGGCGATTAAACATAAGCCTGTCCTTACCGAATGGAGTAAGATTAAATACTCTGGATGAGGAGCTTTTAAAATTACTGGAGAAAGCGGGCTTTTTTTCAATGGGGTTAGGGATAGAATCTGGTTCTGAAAAAACCTTAAAGACCATGAAGAAGAAGCAGACGCTTGCTGAAATAAAAGAAAAGGTCAACCTGGTCCACAGGGTTACGAAGATCAGAACGACCGGGTTTTTTATAATCGGTTATCCGGGAGAAGAGAAAGAGGATATTTTGAAAAGCATCAAATTATCCAAAGAATTGCCTATAAACAGGGCACAGATTACCATTTTTCTCCCGGTCACCGGATGCGAAATGTATCACAAATTAAAAAGTGAGGGAAAGTTGGACAACATGGGATTTAAGGACATGTCCTTTCATAATATAGTTTACGTCCCTGAGGGTATGACTGTAGCGCAGCTTAAAAGGTTGAGAATGCGCGCCTACCTGGAATTCTATTTGAGGCCCGGGATCATATGGGGCTTATTATCAGAGATACAATCATTGGAACATTTAACATTTATCCTTAGAAGGGTCGGAAAGCTGTTTTCTTAGTAGGGAACGATCGGGGGGATGACATTCCCGCTCTTATTATACCATGGGTATAAGTCTCATTGAAGCGGATCCGCCTCAGGCGGACCGCTTAATTCGGCTTTATAAACCAGCCTTTTTTATGATATTGAATGTTTTTGTTTTCAGGCCGCGGGCAGCGAGGGGCTGTAAATCATACGTTGCTGATACAAAGAGATGATTATTCAGATGGTATTCGGATAGAATGTAATCTGTTCCTTCATCCATGTCTTCCGGTTTCGTAACAATATAATATATAAAAAC
>BDTH01000049.1 GCA_002923195.1 bacterium BMS3Abin15 | reverse complement strand
CCGCTTGCCACTCCCTTACCGCCGCAACCTTGAAACTCTTGGAGTATTTAATTGATTTCTCACTGCAACCCTCTGCGTTTGGATTTTTGAGCAATACCTTGATTTGTTCGTTTGAAAATCTTCTTGTACTCATAACTTTGTTTGCTTAATGATAATATTTTACTTCATCTGCTTTTTAAATACAAAAAGCAGACACTTTCGTGTCCACTTTTCGGGGTACAGATCAGGCGGGGTGTTTTTATTTTGTATACTATCTTATTCCCTACTGTCTTTTATTAATTTTCTCACTTCTCCCAAATCAGGCTTTTTACGAGAAGGCCTGAATTTTTTGGGAGCCACATTTCTCATCTGGGAAAGGGTCAGTGGATTTTCCCGAGCTACAAACGCCTTGTGTTCAACTGTTTTGGCAGCTTCTTTGTCCACTTTTCTTTCTTTTGGCTTACTGGTTGCTGATCCCTGTTCGTCATCTTTTGCCTTCGCCATCGCTCTTTGGTAATCCTTGAGGCATTCCCTGCAAAAAGTAGGCCTCTTCCCGTCAGGCTTGAAAGGCACTTGGATTTTTGTACCGCAAGTATCGCAAACCGCGTCATTCAACTCCACAGAAGGAGCAGGAACCGTCTTTTTTTCATATTCTTTATTCTCATAAACGACCTTATTTCCCATCTGTTGTTGTACCCTTTCTTGTATCTTTGACTCTATTGCATCATCAGATGCTCCCTCGCTCCAGCGCCTAATTTTATCCTCTACCTCCTCTTTGCTACTGGCATACCGCTCCCGCGATATATTTACTACCTTATCCTTATTGCCTTCCGTCTCCTTGAGATCGACAGGTGGAAGTGTTGTGGCTGAAAATGCATCTCCGGCAATCCCGTCTATCATCAATTTTAGATAAATGTGATACTTGGGAAGATTAACTAAATCGTTTATCATAAACACTGGCTCAAATTCTTTTTCTAAGAACTCGGCATCCAGAGCCCCTACCCTAAACGATATGATTGTGCCCGCGTTTCCAAAAATGGCATCGCGTACTGTTTCTTCAAACTGGGTGATATATTGATTAGCTAAAATCAAGTTTAGGCGATATTTTCTAGCCTCTGAAAGTATGTTAGTAAAAGACTCTGTCGCGAAATTTTGAAACTCGTCAACATAAAGGTAAAAGTCTTCTCTTTCTTCTTCGGGGGTATCCACTCTCTCCATCGCAGCCAGCTGAATTTTTGTAATCATCATCGCCCCAAGTAAGCCGCTTATATCTTCTCCCATTCTGCCCTTTGAAAGGTTGAGTATCAATATTTTCTTATTGTCCATTATGTCTCTAATATCAAACGAGGACTTCGTCTGACCCACAACATTACGTATCAAAGAGCTGGTTAAAAATTGCCCTACCTTGTTCTGAATCGGAGAGACAACTTCCTGCAACACCCTCTCGTTCCATTTCGGAAATTCGTCCACCCAGAAAGATTTTACTACCGGATCAGTAATTTTTTCAACTACCCGCAGTCTATATCTCTTATCTACCAATATCTTCATAACACCAAGCAGTGTACTTTCGGGATATTCCAGAAGGGCCAGTATTGCGTTTCTTAAAATATATTCCAATCGAGGGCCCCAAGAATCAGCCCATAACTTTTGGAATACTCCCACCAAACCCGAAGCAATTAAATGGCGGTACTCGGGATCAACCCTTTCCATTACATTCAAAGCAATCGGATATTCCTGATCGGCTGGATTAAAATAAATAATATCATTTATTCGATTGGCAGGAATGGCTTTGATTAATTTTTCCGAGGTGTCTCCGTGAGGATCTATGTATGCTATGCCGTGGCCATTCTTAATGTCCTGAATAGCTAAATGCTCCAGGAGATTAGTCTTGCCCATGCCAGTTTTTCCAATAAGATACATATGCCGACGTCGATCGTCGGATTTAATTCCAAATTCAGCCTCCTGGTTCCTGAAATTAGTTTTAGCAAAAGAAGTAACATCACTCATAGCGATACTAATCTACCCGCCTCGACTCGCGGAAACACTTGTCGACGCGAGGCGGGCGAATTACATACGAATGCCACGAACTTCACTGGCATCCTTATCATACTCATTATTAATAACCCTTTTGGGCTTTAAATAAGTTTCTCTAAGGTTAATGATTAATCCTAATTTTAATTCTGCGAATTTAAGGTATCTTTGCATTTGATAATAATCTTCTTTGGTTATAAATTTTTTAGCTTTAAAATCTACTATTACTTTGTCCTCAATGATGAAGTCGGCTTTATTTCCTTTAACGTCAGTATTTTTAATCTCATTTATAAATACTTCTCTGTGATATTTTATTTTTCCTTTTATAAGTTGCTTTTCAAATTCATCTGAGTACTGTTTTTCTCTGCAAAATCTACCTAGACTATCTTGTAACTTAAAACAGATTCCGACTATTTCATATGATAAATCTTTGTAAATAATTTTATTTTTCATTTTTCTATTCGTGTCATTCGTATGAAAGTTCGCATTGTTTGTGTCGCCATTATTTCACTGGTAAATTAGACGGGGCTCCGCCTCGTTTAAACTCGGTCTTTATAACTCCCGGAGCTACTACGGACATATCTGGCATATGATAAACAGTAGCCAACTCTTCACTGCTTAAAACAACTTTTTTGCCTGTTCGATCTCTGTCTCTATACCTCTTGAATATTTTCCTCTGGCGCCAACGCAGGCGTCTATCTACAAAAATAAAATTTGCAACAGTCTTAGACCGCTCATTCGGCTTAAAGCTATTTAAATTAAAGTCCGCGAATTGCTTGATGCCTCCGACAAAAGAAGACACATTAGCTTTACTAAAGTTATCTCTCTTGCCTAGATAAACAAATCTCATCTTGGTGTCAAAAACATATTTACCTATATTGGCTTCCAGAGCTTTCAAAATTTCCTTCTCGCCCGGAGTCAGCCGGAATTCAAGCGGAGCCTGTTCTTTTTCCTCTTTCTTGGCAAATTCTACTGGCTGTGTCAGGCCTGGAATAACATTATTTATAACATCCCCTAGATCTCCCCATATACTAGCCAGAACTCCTTCTCTTTTTTTCGTCTTGCCAGCCAGTTCATCGGCCAAAGCTCTTCCTGAATTGTACCAATTTTCATGTATTGGAACCATTATGCACTGGAACCAGATTTGCTGTCCCGGCTCTAAACTTCCCATAACTTCGACAAGAGCCGCCAAAGGATCAATCATTTCCCCGGTTATACTTTCCTCAAAATATTTGTAGGTCCGGATAGGATAGGGGTCTGGCTTTACTAACTCAAAATCAGCTCCCCATAAATCAAGCTCTCTGTTGGGGACAATTTTAGGGACATTGTCAACGTAATCAGAAGCTTCTACAATCTCTGCGTCAGGATACTGGGCATACACATGAGCTTCAATTAAATTGCGATAATTTTTGGGCATCCTTATATAAAAGTGGACCGCTCCGTCAAAACCGGCCATTTCAAAGCTAAATGGGTTTGTCGTCATGCCCTTAACAAATTCTTCTATTGGATTGAAGGTTTTCAATACTCCGGCGATGCCGCTGAAAACCGACTCCATCGGTTTAGGGCTTCTTTCTATGTCGCGAGGAGGAATAATCTCCAGGAGCACATATTCAAGCGACCTGGCATATTCTCTCTGCCTATAGCTCATCCAAATGGTTTTGAGCAAATAATAAAAGGGCACTGGCAGAACAATAAACCAGACCCTCGAAAATACTTCCCAGCCCTCCCTTATGGTTTTAATCGCGTCAATTAAACTATATACTATGATGTCCATGTTAATGCCCTGCGTTGAGAGCTTTTATGATTGATGTTTATATTTGAAAAAATATTTGTTTTAATTTCTCACGGTATATTTATCTTTTTCCACTTTCTCAAAAAAGTTATTTAAGTTTATAAGTATAGTTGATTTTTTAACTTGCCTTATTTTGGAAATCCTACTAAGAATCTCATCCCTTTCCATGGGTCTTTCGTTTTCCTTTAAAATCTCCTCCAGCACGTCCTTGACTGTTCCTTTTTTATATCCCCACTTAGACAAAGCGTATACCCCTCTTCCAACTAAAACAAACTGATCATTTTTAATAAGTTCGTTGTGTATTGTTTGGGGATGGGTTTTTCTTTTATTTAATTTATATTTATCAATAATTTGGGCAATATCTCTAAAATGAAGAGGTTTACCCGTTTCCTTCAATATGACATAAGCCCTTTGCCAGGCAACCTTAGGGTTGATTTCTCCCCAATGAGACAGCCCCCATTTTCCAAAACTGTTTTTTTCTATTTCCCTGGAAACATTTATAAAATTGAAGAATTTATTTCTGTCCGCACTGTCAACTTTCTTTGAAAATCTTCCATAAAAATCCTCATCAATTATAACTTTTTTTTCTATTTCTAATATTTCCTTGGCTGCATTCTTAATCTCCTGCCATTCGGAAAAATCGAAATTTCTAGTATGGTAAGACTTTTCCAGCTCGCCTTCTATTTCTTTAGAGACAACGTTCTCGAGGCACTCCAAAAGGAATCTAACCGCATTTTGTTCTTTCGTACTCCTACCGGCTAGTTTATGTAAAATATCTTCTTCTTTAATTATACCACTGTTTTGATTAATTGTAAATTCTATTTTTCTCCCAGCCTGCCTAAAAGAATCGTCTTTTTCTTTTGATTCTATTTTCCTGAATACCTCCTTGATAATCTGTCTGACTCTTTCTCTGGTTATCTTATAGTCCATCCCTATTTCTTCAAGTGTCTTGGGGCTGTCTCCCGCTATTCCATAACGGCTTTTGATTATCTCTTGGGAACGGCTGGGAACGTCAAAAATAACCTTTTCCAGTGCTTCCAGAAAAAATCCTTTGTTTAAGCTTTTTGGCTGAGTATTTTTCATGATATTAATCAAACAATTATTATAATTTTAGCGTCGTAATAGATTATCATACGTATCGTATTTTGTCAACCCCGCACTAAATTCGCACAACCCCGCTAAAGCGGGACGAATCGGCTTCGCCAGTGCAAAATTAGTGCGGGGTCAATATTGACATAGACATTTTGTTGTGATATAACAAAGTAACGAATTAGTTTCTTGTCAACTAAATAATAAAGTTCAGATAAAAAAGGAGGCCAAAATGTCAAAAAACACCATAAAGTTGCCGAG
>BDTH01000048.1 GCA_002923195.1 bacterium BMS3Abin15 | reverse complement strand
ACGAGCGGGGAGCAGCTTGGGATTAACTATTCCCAAAGAACTGACAACCCAGCTTGGCTGGCACGAACGCCAAAAAGTCGTAGTTTCTAAGAAAGGCGAAAATCTTATAATTAAAGACTGGGAGAAATAGAGTATGCTGTTTTTTGCATATGCAAAAAACAGCATATCCATTAAAGATATTTTAATAGATAGTAGTTAATATAGAAAAAATAATATTATGGCTTCAATTAAAGAAAACACTACAATAAAAGAATATCAAAACTTTGTTGAAGAAGTTTACGGGCTTTCTAATGACAGGCACTTTAATACCTGGGATATGCTTACTAATATAGAGCGTTTTACAATGAGGGGGCTGAAGGGCATAAGAAAAAAGGATACAGAGAAAACGAAAATGAATTTAATTATTGCATCGAGCTGGTTTATGTCCTTAATGAATCAACTCCATATTAATGTTGGAGATGAAGTTTGGAAAAGATTTCCTTATGTATGTTCTTGTTGTGGGTCTTGCCCCTGTTCTTGCAAAGAAAAGAAAATTAACAAAAGGCAGAAAATTTTTGTAGATAACGATAAAAAACCAGACACTTTAGAAAATTTCCAGAAGATGTTTGAGGCAATATATCCATCCAAAAACAGAAACATAGAAGATGCTGGTATCCACTTGGCAGAAGAAATAGGAGAATTATCCGAAGCAGTCCTGGCCTATCGAGGAAACCATAAAGAAGAAGATTTTAATAAAATCAAACTCGAAACTGCTGATTTATTCTCGTGTGTCATGGGTGTTTTTAATTCATTAAAGCTCAATGTGGCTAAAGAACTGTCTATTACTTTTTCCAATAATTGCCACGTATGCAAAAAAGCTCCATGCGAGTGTGATTTTGCGGATGTGATTAAATTTATATCATAACTACCATTAATTGCTTTAAATTTATGCTATAATCCAGAAACAATGAAGGAATTAAAAGAAAAGTTAGGGGAATTAGAAAATAAAATCCCGCAGCTGCGGGAATGTCTTTGATTTGGAAAAGAAGCTGGAAAGGATGAAAGAAATAGGAAAGCTTTCGTCCAATCCTGATTTTTGGAAGGATCATGAAAGAGCCATGCAGTTAATGAAAGAGACAGGGTCTTTGAAAAATGAATTAAGCGAATTAGACAGAATTGAAAATAAAACAAAAGAAATTTCAGAATTTTTAGAAATTATTGAAACCGACAAGGAAAAAAAGGATATCAGTAAACAACTTATTCAGCTGGGAAAAGATGTAGAAAAATTGGAATTCCTGGCTCTCTTGGGGGGAAAATATGACAGAAATGATGCCATTCTGGCTATCCACAGCGGAGCAGGCGGTGTTGATGCCCAAGACTGGGCAGAAATGCTTCTTCGTATGTATCTGCGCTGGGTAGATAAGAATGATCTTAAGGTAAAAATAATAGACGAGTCTCGCGGATCGGAAGCTGGAATAAAAAGCGCGACAATAGAAATTGAAGGTGACTATGCTTATGGATATTTAAAAGGCGAGATGGGAGTTCATCGTTTGGTGCGCCTCTCTCCGTTTAACGCTGACAATTTGCGCCAGACATCGTTTGCTTTAGTTGAGGTGCTGCCAATTATTGGCGAAATAAAAGAAGTGGAAATTAAAGAAGGGGACTTAAGAATTGATACTTTTAAATCCTCGGGAGCTGGAGGACAAAGTGTTAATACAACAGACAGTGCAGTTAGAATTACGCACTTACCCACAAATATAGTGGTAAGTTGCCAAAGTGAAAGATCGCAAGCACAAAATAAAGAACGGGCCATGAAAGTTTTGCGCGCTAAGCTTCATCATAAATATTTAGAAGAAAAGGAAAAGGAAGAAAATAAGTTAAGGGGGGAATATCATAGCGTAGAATGGGGAAGCCAAATTCGTTCATATGTTCTTCATCCTTATAAAATGGTAAAGGATCATAGGACTAAATTTGAAACTAGCGAAGCGGAGAAAGTTTTAGATGGTGAACTTGGCGATTTTATAGAAAGCTATCTTAAATTTGTTGCAGGGGCGAAATAATGATATAATATTCCTACGAAGTACGAATTTTACGAAACTACGAACTATTATTCGTACATTCGTACGCAATTCGTAATTCGTAGAGAAACACATGATAAAATTTGAAAAAGTTTCTAAAATATTTCCCGGCGATTTTATTGCACTGGAAGACATTGACCTTTTTATTGGCAAAGGGGAATTTGTTTCTATCGTCGGCCAAAGCGGGTCGGGAAAAACTACTCTTCTCAAGCTTATTTACGCCGAGGAACAGCCCGAAAAGGGAAGAATCTATTTCAATAAAAGGCCGCTGGATGGGATTAAGAAAAAACACCTGCCTTTCTTTCGCCGTAACATCGGAACTGTTTTTCAAGATTTTAAGCTTCTTCCTCAGAAAACCGTTTTTGAAAACGTGGCTTACGCGCTTGAAGTAGAAGGAGAATCTAACAATGAAATAGGAGAGAAGGTTCCAAAAATTTTGGATATTGTAGGACTCAGCGATAAAATGGAAAAACATCCAAATCAATTAAGTGGCGGAGAGCAACAGCGGGCATCTTTAGCTAGAGCATTGATTCATAGGCCGTTAGTTTTGATTGCTGACGAGCCAACCGGGAATCTTGATCCAATTTCTACCTGGGAACTTGTTCAGCTGCTTCTGAAAGTAAACGAACTGGGGACAACTGTTCTTCTGGCTACTCACAACAAAGATATAGTAGACAAATTGGGCAAGCGCGTAATAGCATTAGACAAGGGAAGGGTAATCCATGATCACAAAAAGGGAAAATACGTTATATAATCTCCTACAAATTACGAATTTTTTACGAATATACAAATAATCTTTTGAAAGTATTTGTAAATTTGTACCGGATTTGTAATTTGTAGTATAAGTCAATGAAATTATTAAAACTCTGGAGAACTTTTAAAGAAGGGCTTAGAAATTTTTACCGTAATGGACTTCTGACTATAGCCACAGTTAGCGTTTTAGCGATGTCACTTTATGTGGTGGGATTTATTTCAACACGGGGAGTTATGACAAATCTTCTTCTTCAAGAAACCGAAAAAAAGATAAATATCAGTGTCTATTTCAATCCCGAAGTAAGTGAGAATAAAATTTTAGAAGTAAAGGACACTCTGGATGGCTATCAGGAAATTAAGTCAATTGAATATGTATCAAGAAACAGGGCATTAGAAGAGTTTCTAGCGGGAAACCAGGATTCAGTGATAAGGCAAGCCCTGGACGAAATCGGGGGAAATCCGCTTCTAGCGTCGCTAGTAATAACGGCCAATGACACCGGGCAGTACGACATAATTAATGAGGCAATTGAGAAGGCGGAATTCCGGGATCAGATAAGCCGAATTAATTATCAGAAAAATAAGGAAATTATTGGGAAACTTGGCGATACACTAAGGGCAGAAAGAAAAGAAGGGTTTGTTGCAGGAATAATCTTTATTGTCATTGCTATCCTGATAACTTTCAATGCTATTCGTCTAACCATGTATTCCCACAAGCAGGAATTTGAAATCATGCGTCTCGTGGGAGCTTCTAATATGTACGTCAGGATGCCTTTCGTTTTTGAAGGAATTTTTTATGGAATAGCAGCAGCAGCTGTCTCAATGATTTTGCTACTAATTACGGCTAAGTACAGTTCGCTATCAGTGTTGTTTATTACGGGAGATGTCTGGGGATTTTATGTGAAATACTGGTGGGCCATATTAGGAATACTGTTATTATTTGGAATATTGCTGGGAATTGTCGGCGGATTTGTTGCCATCAGGAGGCACCTGAAGGCTTAAGTACTTGATTTAGGCCGGTGTTTAATTTATAATAAAACAAGTTTTTCAACTTGTTTTTATTTCATTCCGGGATCGTCTAGTGGTAGGACGGCAGGTTCTGGTCCTGTTAACCTAGGTTCGAATCCTAGTCCCGGAACTTTGTGTGGGAGTTCATGTGTGCGTAGGTTCCCTGCCCGCCATCGGCTGCGCCGAAGGCGCTGGCAGGCGGGGAATCCTACCCGGGCAACAAAAATATTACAGGGAGAATCTCGGAGCGAAGCGGAGATCCCGCTGGATAGCGGGGCTACCGACCCAACAGGCAGAAGTTTACTTGGAAGCTTAGCTTCCAAGCGGGGTTGCCAAAATAGCCCCTATTCCCATAGAATGGTGCAAGGTTTTGGGGGAAAGGCATATATTGTATTAACATCCGACAGCATTAGTTACGATGAAAATAGGGTGGTGAATAGGCATAAGCACAACTGCGCGGGACATAGCCCGCTTGGTACGGCTCGGGCTCTGCACCCCGACCAACTCGAGCGTCTTGCCTGCCGACTGGAGTCGCTTGCTACTGGCAGTAGTAAGTTGGGGTAGTAATCCAAGCTCTATTCATCGCCCTATTTTATGTAAAATTAATCATCTACTAGAAGGCTAAAAAGTCCGTTCTAATTCAAAAATAATTAGGCGGGCTTTTACATTATTAACATCCAACATCTCAATCCCTGTTTTTTTTATTTGAATTTAAGCAGGATTTTGTATTTATATAAACGTGTGTATACTTGAGCACGTATTGCTAAGGTGCTAAGATAAAGTTATGGTGAAAAACACGTAAATAATTTTAAATTCTTAAAATGAAAAAAGAGTCACTAATTAAAATACCCAATGAAATTTCCAAGGATGTTATTGATTTTTGTAATGACATTTGCCCTGGTTCACAACCGCTTTTTGTAAAGGTTGAAAAGGCGGAAAAAAGCGAAACATTGAACTGTTTCGTAAATGTTAGAAAGTACGCCAAGAAGCATAGCGGCCATATGCAACACGGCTGGAGTATTTATGAAATTCCAGGCAAGATACTTGAAGCCGAATTTCACTGTGTTTATAAATCAACAAAGGGTGACCTGATAGATATTTCCCCAAATTTATTAAAAAAAGACAAGGTGTTATTCTTGCCCGACAAGAAAATAGTGTACGAAGGATATCAGATTGACAATATCAGAAAGGCACTGGATGGAGATCCTTTAATTAAGGAATTGATAACAATTTCTGAAAAAGTATTTAAGAAACTTAGCAAGGATGGGTTAAGGTTCCAATATGGAGCGGTCTCTGCTAATCCCGAACTAATAGAGTTAATGCAAGAAAAGTTTCGTATAATTAAAAAATTGGAAGATGAATTATTAGATAATTAAAAAATTTAATATTAAAAAAATGGAACAAGAAATTTTAAAAAAACTAGAGGAACAAGAAGTCAAGTTGCAAAGCATACAAGTCTCCATTGACAAGATGCGGAGGTATTTTTTCTGGACACTTATTATAAGCATAGCCGTAGTTGTGTTGCCTCTTATCGGGATTATTGCAATAATCCCATGGTTCTTAAAAGTTATAACATCAGCTTATGGCGGCTTAATGTAAATTATTAATAGTCATATGAAAATTGCTATCCAGGCAGCAGACCTAGATCATGATAGAATCGACGGTACAAGAGTATATCTTTTGAATGTACTGCGTCATTTGGGAAAACTTTCTCCAGATGACGAGTTTTTTATTTACCACCGCAACAATTTCAACCCCGAGCTTACTCCGCCGGAATTTGCAAATTACAAAATAAAACCAATCAACTTTCCTTTTCTTTGGACACAGGTGCGGTTTGCTTTTGAGTTACTAAAAGATAAGCCAGCTGCTTTATGGATGCCGATGCACAATATTCCAGCTATAAAAAATAAAAAATTGAAAACAACAGTAACTGTTCATGACTTGGCTTTCAAATATTTTCCTGACTGTTTTCCTAAGAAAGATTTATTTGAGCTGAACACACTTTTAAAATTGGCAGTAAATAAATCTGATAAAATTATTGCTGTTTCTAATTCTACCAAACGAGATATCCTAAAGTTTTATCCAAAAATAAAAGAAGACAAGGTAAAAGTAATTTATCATGGATTTGACACTAAACTTTTTCAAAAAGAAATTCCCCAAGAGAAAGTAAGTAAAGTTTTGGCAAGCTACAAGCTACCTGTCTCGCCGGCAAGCGGGCAAGCTACAAGCTACATCTTATACGTCGGGGCTATTCAGCCGCGTAAGAATCTGGAAACTTTAGTGGAAGCGTTTGATCTATACAAAAAAAATAATCCGGACATTAAACTGGTTTTGGCTGGTGGAAAGGCTTGGCAGTGGGAGGGAACGATGGAAAAAATTGAAAACAGCCCGTACAAAAATGACATTATCGTGACTGGCACCATCGGATTTGATGACATGGTGGTCTTATACAGAAATGCGGCTCTTTTTGTTTTTCCTTCTCTCTATGAGGGATTCGGAATTCCTATTCTAGAGGCTTTCGTTTCAGAGGTGCCAGTGATATGCGCTAATAACTCCAGTTTGCCTGAAGTGGGAGGGGATGCGGTCAAATATTTTGACAGTTCTAATCATCAGGACTTATACAAGAAAATCAAAGAAGTATTGGAAAATGATGAATTAAAAAATATCCTAATTACAAAGGGCAAAGAACAACTCCAGAAATTTTCTTGGGAAAAATGCGCCAAAGAGACACTAGACTGGATAAAAAGCTAATTTTCTGGACGGCTTTTATTTTTCCATGAAGATTATTTTATAGAAGTAGTAAAAGATTGAAAGAGATACAAGAGTGATGACTAAATTTTCTAATAAATTAAATTTCAAAAGAGAATTGCCGATCAAAAGAAAAGACAGAGCCACTAAAACAAATATCATTTTGCTGTGTTTTATATCAAAATCGGCATAGAGAAAATCATTTTTCTTTCCCAAGTAAATAATAGCTCCCAAGTTTGCAAAAATAACGAGGGTTAATTCCATGAAACTTAAATGTGATGTGACAAATCCGGGAATAACTCCTTCAGCAATTAAGATCAGTCCGTAAATCAAAAGCAACAACAGAAGCGTTTCGTTGAGTAATTTATATGTAATTTTGACAATATTATTATTCACCAATGTAATTTATGATTATCTTCTTTTTAATATCTGATAATGCCAGTCTTAAATTTTCCAGCGTGGCATTTCTTTTAAACATGATGTTTATTTCTTTAATTTTGATATCAGAATCGCTGTTTAATACAAATTGGTAGTCGTTGCCTATAATATCCTTCATGCTTTCTATTGGCATTACGCAGTCGTATTTTTTTGAAAATCCAATTTTCTTCTTAAGTTCACACTGGTTTGTTATTCTTAATCCTTTTTCTTCCACTAAAACAGGATCCTTTTTGAGATATGAGTTAATAATATTGGGTCCGGTAAATTCGCGCCTCTCGCCATTTTGTACATAATATAGCTTTCCCATTTCTTTATCGGACAATATCACTCCGTCCGGGTGAGGCTGGTCAATGGTAAACAACTTGGTCTTTTCATAAATTCCTATTTCTTCTCCGTTAGCAGAAATAACGTCATCCCAATTGAACCCCATTGATTCAAAAGTAGTGACGTTATTGATGGGCAAAATTTTTCCTTGGCTGACTATGAATCCTGAAAGTCCCAAAGAAAGAAGGGTTCCATCGGCAAATCCTATAAAGTCTTCAGAAATCTCAAAGTTTTCTAAAAATTCTGGACCTTTTTCAATTGCTTGTTTTGGCTCATATTGCGTCGAGAATGCTCTCCTGCTGACAAACTTGCTGAGCTTTTGGTTTTTTATCTGGTAATAATCATCTCCTACTTTAAATAAAGAGTCATCGGGGTAGATATCGGAACTTGTTATTATGTCTCCCTCCTTATTATATTTCAGCTCGTCGCTGAAGACTTCCTTGAAGGAATCCTCATCATATCCCAAGTCTTTTACAAGCTGCAGGGATGAGAATTCTCTTAATTTACTGTTGGAAATAATATAATAATTTTTACTGTTTTTTACTAAACTGCCGTCCTTAAATCCCATAGGGTC
This sequence comes from bacterium BMS3Abin15, assembly GCA_002923195.1. Lineage (GTDB taxonomy): Bacteria > Patescibacteriota > Minisyncoccia > Moranbacterales > 2-12-FULL-40-10 > BMS3ABIN15. The sequence goes on along the minus strand of BDTH01000048.1, from coordinate 10,943 downwards.
GCCTTCGGGATAAAAAAGTGATTGAAACGATTTTCTCGCAGAAACCGACCCCTTATCTATAGATTCGGAATCTTTTTCTAAGACGAAAGTTACGTTTATTCTAGAAAAGTCTCCGGAAAGCGAAGTATCAAAAGTTAAATTGTTATCTTTTGGTAATTTTCCATCAGACAGGGGAGCGTCTTCTTGGTTGCGCGGAGAAACAACAGTATTCTTCAAAGCCCCGGCTGTTCTGAAGAAAAAATCAAAGGATTTGATGGGAAAAAGAATCTTGAAGGAAATAACAGTTAATCCTAATAAAAAAGTTAGATAAACAATAACTCGCAGAATTTTGTATTTTTTCTGCCAGTCGTGGTCAATTTTTATTTCTTTTGTCAGATCAAACATAAATTTGGTAATCAGTAACTCGTAACTAGTAACTAGGATTTTTAAATTTTATTTTGTAATTTCAAAAATTTTCCCTTTGACTTCACCAGTTTTCTTTTGCGGGAGAGCTACACAAGGCGCATTTTCGCTGCTGCTCAAACGACTTGTCTTTAGCGCATAGTCATCATAAGGAACCATCTTTTCTTTCAAAACACTGTTTTCGTAAAACTCTACGCTTTGCTCAGAAGTTACTAGGTATATTTTATTAAATTTTTCCAGATCGATCTTGTTGATATCATCGGGAGTGAAAAAATAAACAGAATTTTTTCCAAAAAGAAATCCCATCGGACCAGACAGCATAGACCAGCCATCCCCGCTAGCCAACCTATCTACTAATACCAGATCCTTTTGGGAAAAGGTCTTGCTCAACTCGCTGGTTTGTTCAAGCAAATTTTTATTTTCGGAAAAGGTAGAAAATTTTACTAACAAAGGCATATTTATAATCAGCATGGCGGATATAATGACATAATACAGCCGTCTCTTTCCGTTTTTAAGCAGATAAAATAAAAACAAAGAAGAATAAAGAATTAATGCCGGGAAAATTGTAAAAACGTAGCGCCTCAGCATCCATGGGTGGTCAGATGAGATATGCGGGTTAATTAAATAAATAAATGTAGGAAGAACTAAGATCAAGGGCAGAAGTTCCAGGTATTTTTTGTTTTTTATGAAATATATTATGCCTATTATTCCAAGGAATATAAAATGAACAGATCCGTACACAAGGAGAACCAGTCCGGTGGTTAACAAGGATCCTTTTTCTATTGATAGGGCGCTGTCTTTAAGTAAAACCCTTCCCATTTCTTTGTAAAACGGCAAATTTACCGAGAAAGTAAGAATAAAAATGGACGCTAAAAATAAAACAGGAAGATAAATATTTCTCAACTTTTCGGAAAATAAAAACTGGCGCGTATTTTTGTCTGTCAGTAATATTATTAGCAACATTGCCAATAATGCGAACCCCTCTATCCTGGCAAAAGTCAGAATTCCAAAAACAAAGAAAATTGAAACAAAGGTGATGTTCCGAAGGTTGAGCCTTCGGAATTCCGAAGGCTCAACCTTCGGAAGACGCAAGAATATTACTAATTGGAGTATCCCGAACCACGTGAAAGCCAGAAACATATTCTCGCTAAGGGTAAATTTGAAAAACCAGAAAAATGGAAAGAATGTAATAATCAATGAAAGCGTCAATGCAGATGGGGCTACTCCTAAAAACAATCTTATTAAGAGATAGAAAGAAGCAAGGAATATGAAAAATAAAACAGAGTTAGCAATGACCAGACCGATTATTCCAAAAAGCGAATAGAAAATTGCCAGCCATGAGATATAAGGCAGAGGAAATTGAGTGGTCAGGTTACCGTCTTGGGTATAGTGGAACCCCGGAAAGTTAAGGGCTTTGCTGGTGGCGCTTGCCCCGCACCAAACATTAACCAGTCTTGATTTAATTATATTTGTATTTTGACTGTCTTTTATTAGTTTGTCCACGCACTTTTGCATTTTATGTTTTGGTGCGGGGTATATTTTGAAAAATTCACTACTGGCGGGGGTAGAGAATTCAAGTTGGTGATTTTGAGATAATCGGATGGCTGCTTCGCTAAAAGACCCCTGGTCTCTCCCGGAGAAAATAGTTGGTGTTACAAAAAAAGATAAGATAATGACAATTATGATAAAAGCCAGAAACACGTAGCGCAATTCTAACGATATCCGGGAAATAATTCTCTTTTTTATTACATAATAAACTGCAGTTATAACTCCCAGAGCCATATAAACAACAAAAACCCATGAATAAAAAAGACCAACCAAAGTCAGGATGAATCCCAGCCAGCCTAAGAGAATCCAAAATAGGGAAAAAATAGAGAAGAAATTGTAATCTTGATTGGCAATAGATTTGTTTTCCATTACATTGATTATATCTGTAAATTCTTTGTTTGCAAAGAACCACTCGACAAGATAGCGAAAAGATACTACAATACACGTTAGGAGAGTTGATTGGCTACAATTATTTTAACCGAAAATTGACAATACTTTCTAAATGTTCGAAATAGTAAAGAAAATAAAAAATTTTCTTACCAAAAGAAATATCATCATAATTTTAATAATAATCACACTAATTTCAGGTGGTGTGTTTTTTTATTCTTCTTTCAAAAGCGATAAAAAAAGATTTGCCATAAGTTCACTTTCGGCGTTAAGTAAAATCGCCCAACTTTTGCCCATTAAAGAAGATTACAAAAAAGAGCTTCAGGTAGTGGATGAATTAGTCCAGGAATTTACCAAAAGGGATAATGTTGAAAAAAGATTTTTAATTCTTCTCCAGAACAGCATGGAACTTCGACCAGGGGGAGGATTTTTAGGACAATATGCAATTATAAAAATGAAAAACGGAGAAGTTACTTCTTCATTTGTGGAAGATGCTAATCTGCTTGATGAAAGAATTACAGCCAGAATTACCCCTCCTTATCCATTCAAAAGATTACTACAAATTAAAAAGTGGGAATTCAGAGATTCAAATTTCTCTCCGGATTTTCCGACCAATGCCGAAAAAGCAAAATATTTTTTGCGCCTAAGCGGCAGGAGTAGTGATTTTGACGGAGTAATCGCTATCAACACTGATGTTCTGAATAATGCCCTGAAGGTCACCGGACCGATAAAGGTTCCCGGATACTCCACTACTTTTACCAGCAGCGATGCTGTATTAAAGCTGGAAAGCATAGTCGAAAAGCAATACCTGGAGAATTCCAATTTAGATACTCGAAACAGAAAGGCAATACTTAAAAAAATGACCGATGTTATCATCGACAAGTTACTTAAGATTAATAACATCCCTAAGATTGCGAAATTTGCCCATGATGAAATGAGAAATAAGGACATAATGCTGAATTTCAAAGATCCGAAACTCCAAGGGTTGGTGGAGAGCGTTCATTGGGACGGAAGTGTGGCTGAAGGATGGGGTGGAGATTACTTAATGGCAGTAGATGCTAATATGGGAGCATTGAAAACAAATTATTATATGCGCTACGACATTTCTTACGACCTGGACTTAACCCAAGAGAGACCCGTAGCTACGGTTAATATTTTATACAAGCATACTGCCACACACGGAGATTGGCACACTAGCGATTATCACTCATATCTCAGGCTCTATGTCCCTAAAGGATCTGAACTTTTAGAAAGAAAGATGGTTGGCTGGCCGATAACCCGCGAGGAATTTGGAAAAACTTACTTCGGCGTTAAAGTGGACGTTTTAATTGGAAGGCAAACTAATGCGATGATTAAATATCAATTGCCAGCCGGATTTAACAAAGAGGATTATAAATTATTGATACAGAAACAATCAGGAATGGGCGATGTTCCGGTAAGGGTCCACATAAAAACATCCGAAAAAGAATATGAATACAGAGACACACTAATAAAGGATTTGAAGTTTGAATTGAAATAGTTCTCGCAGTTTTTCAATCAATAAAGCAGCCACTTTCGTGTCCACTTTTCGGGGTACAGATCACTCTAGGCTGTTTTTTTATTGATTTTGTGCCGTGCTTGGGATAAGATGGATAATATGCCCCGTAGTGAAAATTCGAATTATTTTTGGATTATTACATAACTATCGGGCGCTGGTTAATAAATGATGTTTTATAATTTATTTCTGATTTCGATTTGGGCGTAGCCCTTTCGAATTTCTACTACGGGGTATGAAATCAATCTTAGTGAAAATAGGAAAAGCCATAGGAATTCTCAAAAACGAGGGGGTTTTTAGCGGCGGAAAAAGAGTTGTGCTCACAGCAATACAGTTTTTAAAGATGTCCAGAAAGTCAAAACCCGGCGACATTCTTTTTGTGGCTGGAGGTGCGATGGGTGACAGCACCCTCTACCGGGTCCATTATCAGGCAGAGGAACTATTCTTGCATGGATTTAAGTGTTCGGTTGTGACCCAAGACAACCCTTGGCTTTCAGGCTACGCAGGCGATTTCAAAATTTTTATTTTCCATCGGGTTTTGCATACTCCGGCTGTTGCCAAATTAGTGGAAGAAATTAAAAAGCAAGACAAGGAAATTATTTTTGAAACTGATGATTTAGTTTATGATCCGAAATACATCCAGCAAGTAGACTATTTCAAGGATATGAATGCTCTTGAGAAAAAACTTTACGAGAACGGAGTAGGTGGGGAAATTTTAAATGATCCTTATGTAAGGGTTTGTACCACCACTACATCCTACTTGGCAGGAAAATTGAAAGAACATAATAAAAAAGTTTTCGTGAGTGTCAATAAGCTTTCCAATAAAGATTTAGAAACTGCGGAGAAAATATCAAGCGAAGAGATAAAGAAAAATGGCGATAAAATTAAAATCGGATATTTTAGCGGGACATTAAGCCACAACAAGGACTTTGCTACTGTTACCGACGCATTGATGCAGGTTATGGAAAAGTATCCCCAAGTGTATTTATTTCTAGCCGGTCCACTGGATATTGAAAACAAATTAAATAAATACAAAGACAGGGTCGGGCAGTTTCCGCGTGTTTCCCGGGATAAATATTTTAAAAATGTGGTTAGCATAGATATCAATCTAGCGCCGTTGGAAATGGGCGATCCTTTTTGCGAATCCAAGTCAGAACTTAAGTTTTTTGAACCGGGTATTTTGAGGGTTCCTACCGTAGCAGTAGCAAATCAAACCTTTTCTGAGGCCATTATAGACGGCGTAGACGGCTTTTTAGCGGCTAATGAGCAGGAATGGGCGGGTAAAATAGGGAAGCTCATAGAGGACGAAAATTTAAGGCGAGAAATGGGGAAAAAAGCCCGCCAAAAATCCCTTCAAAACTACACTAACAAAAACAGTCGAAATGAGGAGTATTACGATTATTTAAAGTCCAAACTCTAAAGCTTGGCGATGTGAATAATTAAAAAAAGGGTTACGATGTTTTTGTAACCCTTTTTTATTTGTGATGGCTTTTCCAGTCCCTCCTTCCCAATTTTTTCCGAAGCATTATTTTAACTTCATGAAAAGGCACGTTAAGCATACGGTCAAGAGTTCTTGCGCTGCAGCAGATTCCTTTTTTATTAGCTGCAGTCATTTCATCCCGCGTTGGTATTCTACCAAGACTTAAGGCCAGATCCTCATATAACTCAAATGCTTTCTTGTGCTTCTGTTCATCACTGCGCAACCCGGCAAAAAAAGTTGTCTTTACGCGTTTTCTGGACCGGTGGAAAACTTTCTTTGGATTGTTGTTGAAAAATGGCCCGGCGCATATGACAGCAGTGCTTATGTAGCCAAAATAATCAATGAAAGTATCAACAGATTCGCACCGCCCTTTCTTACTAGCAGCAATAATGTCTTTGACTTTCGGCTTTTGTTGCTTCTTTTTCCCGATACTCCTTAACTGTTGAAGCAGTTGCTCGTGAGTAGTTTTTTTTGCGTGTTTTCTTTTACCCGAAACGGAAATGAATTTTTTGTAGGTTGACCATTTGCCAAAGTATTTGAGAATAGTTTTGGGGCATACACCCCGCCCTTTTTTACTGGCAGCTTCAAGCTCATCTTTTGTCGGCTTTCTTTTTAATTTTTTGGCAAGCACATCTCCCTGTCTAATTAACTGTTCATGGGTATATCTTTTTTTCGGTCCCGGATTCAGTGTTTCTAGCCCAGCTATTTTGAGCGCAGGATCTATGCCTCCGAAATAATCGTTGAAAGTAATAGCAAGCGCATAGCCGCCTTTTTTGTGGGCAATGTCTATCTCTTTAGATGTCGGCCTTCTGCCCAATTCCATTGTCAGATTTTGTAAATACTGAATTAGCCGCCTTTTTGTATATTTCTTTCTTGATCCTAGCAATGCTGCCACCTCCTTTCCGATGTCGGATTTTTTAATTTAAAAATGCTAAACCTGACCATATCATATACTGCGGAGCTTGTAAATATCTTATAATACAAAAAGCAATTGGATTTCGTGGTATAATTTATAATAAGCTAACAATTAAAAAATAATAATTAATCAAAAACAATTCCTGTGTTTTATATTATAATTGTTCTTGCTTTTGTCATTTTGCCGGCTGTCCTGATCTGGCTGGTTTGGAAGAAAAGTAATTTTTCCAGGAGAAAAAAGTGGCTGGCGACTGCACTGATAGCGTTGGCTTTTTTATTGTTGCTAAACTATTCAGATGGGTCGCCTCAGGGGAAAACGGAATACGCTAAAGTAGCGAGGGTTATTGACGGAGACACTGTCCAATTGGAGGATGGGCGAAGAGTTCGTTACATCGGAATTGAAACTCCGGAAATAGTTCATCCTGATAAGCCAGTCGAATGTTTCGGTAAAGAAGCTAATGAGGAAAACAGAATGCTAGTGGAAGGCAAAGAAGTGAGACTGGAAAAAGATGTTTCGGAGACTGATAGATATGACCGAATCTTAAGATACGTCTATATTGATGACACGTTTGTGAATGAGCACTTGATTCGTGGCGGGTTCGCTTTTGTTTCAATATTTCCTCCGGACGTTAAATATCAGGATCAGCTTCGCGAGGCGATGGCGGACGCTAAAGAAAACAACCGCGGTCTCTGGGCTAATGGAGTGTGTAATTAATTACATAATTCTCGTCCGCCTTTGGCGGGAAATAAGCAATCAAGACAATGAAAACAATACTATTATGCATATTAACTGGAATCATTGGATTCATCATCGGCCGGAAAACCGCCAGGACTTTTTCGAAGAAATCGGATAGTGAAATGGATGATATGCGGAAAGAGGCGATGGAAGCATTGACAGAGAGAGCGGAGAAGCGAAAAGAAAAGATTCTAGAAACCATTAAACAAGCTAAGAATGATTTTACCGTAGGCTGTAATCTACGGGAAGGAGAAAATAAAAAAGGCATAACTGCCAATGATGTTGAGAAATTATTTGATGTCTCTAATAGAACTGCCGATAGATATTTAGATGAACTTGAGGCTGAGGGAAAGATTAAACAAGTCGGAACTTCAGGTAAAGACGTATATTATATACTAGCAAAATAACCCCTATTTACGACAAATTGTGGAAGGTTTGGCGGAATAGGCTTATGAGATTGACCCCGTTAGAAAATATGAGAAAAGGTGTTTCTAACGGGGTTGACAAAAGCGTAGCTTGGTGCTATGCTTTTTTCTTAAGTTGATTTTACAAATAAATAATATAAACAAGGAGGATTATATCCATGAAAAATCAGATTTTAAAAGCCATTCAGGAAGCACTTGCCGGATCCCGTAAGTTGAAAATTACATTCAAAGATGGAACAGTTAGTTATCTTGCTTATCTTCGCGGCATGCAGAGGGGCGGAATAATCGGAATCAGTGATGATGATAACCTTATTATTGACGCCATTATGGACTCCAAAAAATGGGGACGCGACGAGAATCGCACCCTCACCGTGACGCTCAAGGACAGCTTTGATTCCGCATGGTTTACCGGCCGGATGGAAAGAGCTCTTGAAAGAATTGAAGCGGTAAAATAATCCTAAATGGGAGGGGTAATCGTGGGAATCAAGAGACGTCATTATACAGAAGATCCTGGTGAAAAAGCAGAACATATTGCTGACAAAGAAGCAGATAGGGTTTGGCGAATGACTAGGAGTTATGAAGCCTGGAGCAGTGCCTGGAAAAAAATATACAACGCAGCTCTTTATGAAATGCAGCCTTGTTAATATAAAACTACGGGAGGGATGGAAATGAAAAAAAAGAAAAAGACAGTAGGGGAGTTTTTCACTGCGGCGATCAGAGGAGTCTTTTGGGGTGCTATAGTTTCTTGTTTTATTGTAAGCGCATTGAGATTTCCGTTAGGGTATGACATAGGTCCTCGGGGTTATGCCATTATGTTAGTTATCCTTATGGCACTAACCGCACTTGTCCTCATATATCTTGACAGAATAAATACTATGGCGACCATATACGAGAAGGGTGTAGCATATCAAAAAAACGAACTGAAAAAGCTGACAAACGATTATCTTGACATTAAAAAGTTGCTCTTCTTAAGCGGACAGGCATTAAGATCGGAACTGGAAAAGCGCCTACCTTATCATCCGAAAATTCAGTTTTATAGTGGAGATATCTGCCTGGAGCCACGACTGCCCGAATACCCCGATGAGTACTTGCACTCCATACTTGCGAATAAAGCGAAAATGCTAAAAGAGAGAAAAGACAATATGAAACTCCCGCCGAAGCCGGAAAAGTATGCCAAATGGGAAAAGCGTTTGGGACTTGTCCTTACGTAACAACTTACAATCTCCGAAGTGAACTTACTTCGGAGATTTTTTGTTTAGCTTGATTTTCTGGCTATTTTTTGGTATACAATAATCAAGACAGGTTCATTTAAATAATGATTATAAACTCATATTAACAAGGAGGAGGGGGCGGTTATGAGCGGAGATAATTGGAAGCCGTTTAAGCTTGATACTGAGATGGGGTTTTTGAATAATATCAATACGTCGGAGATATGGATAAATACTGCCAAAAACCAGAGGAGGAAAATTAGAACAATCAAGTTGTTTCAGATGTCGAAACACAGCCGTTTTCAGGAAATGCCGGTATTCGGATCAGGCAGCGACTGGTATTGCGGAATAACCCTGGAGGCATTCGCCCGGATGAACAATATTAGCCCCATACTTTCGACAAGATGATTTTTTAAAAAGCGTTGATAAACTTCAGCGCTTTTTTCTTTTGGAATTTATTGACACATTCATTAATGTGTTTTAGTGTTAATTAAAGAAATGCTCATTAACAACAAATATAGAAAATAAAAAGGAGGCTACACTATGGACTGTACTACAGTTGGTTATATGGCTATGTTATCCACTTTTATACTTTTATGGATTGGGATTCACTTTGCGGCGAGGTGTTTTAAATGGAAAATCAGATATAAATCTGCATCCGCAAAAGTGTTAATTGACAGAGAACTTGATCTCGACAGCAACGTTATTGCCGGAATTATACAACATGCCAACAATTTGGCGGAAGCTGAAGAAAAAAATGTAGCGGTTGAGGTTACTAAAGCTTATTATTGCATGAGATCCCCTGGCGCAGTAATTAAATGTGAAATAGGAAACAGGGTGGTGAAAAGCAAGAGCGCGTATCCTCATAGGTCGATATACGACGTGGACAGAGAGTTTAGTAAATGGTATGAATTTGTACGGCAGGATATTTTGGTTGCATTTACTTAAAGATTTTCAAAAAGCGCTGAAGTTTTCATCAGCGCTTTTTCTTTTGGAATATTAATATAAAGCTAGAGCAAGATTAAAATGACAATGAGGAGAATAGATAGAATTATGAATGAGAAAGCAATGACTCCCAAATATCCCGCTTTAAGAAACCAGGGTTTGTATTGGGAAATTCTTTGGTTGAGTTCCTGTAAGTTTTCCCGCCAACTGTCATTTTGGTAAGCTGGTCTCATTGCTAGAGATTGGTTTTCATATTCTTCTCCCAGTGTTTGATTGTATAATCCAGCATTGGCCGCCGGAGGGTTGGGATGAATAAATATACGCGGATCCTTTTTGGTTTTACCTTTAGTTTCTTCAAAATATAAAACTAAGCAATAAGTTTTTCCCGCAGAATCTTTTATTTTAGGGAAATTAAACGAATAAGTGCTGTCAGAACTTAGGCGAACCACATTGAGCGCTGCCTGCCTTATTTTTTCGGAGCAATTTTCGTCATTTACTTCCATTATTATTTTTCCGCCCGGGCTCAAATTAGCCTTGGCAAATAAAATCTCAATGCGAGACAGATTATTCCGGCTGGCTGTAAACTTCTGGGTCACTTTCTCTCCCGGCTCTAATTCTATTTTTTCATTGTTTCCTTTATCTATCACCCATTGGGAATCGGGAAAATCCCAGGTCACAGCTAGGTAATAAAAAACAAAAGACAGCGCTATGATTAATATCGCCAAGAACACATTTTTTTCAGAATATGGAATTAATTTTTTACGCATAGTTTTGATTTACTTCCTACAAACTTACAAATTAGATACAAATATACAAATAAAAATCATTAAAACTATTCGGTATTTGTAAATTTGTAAAGGATTTGTAGATTCGTGGGCTCATAAGTAAAAGCGAGGCATAATTATGTCAAAAATAAGATACATGGAAAGTGAGAACATCAAAATCAGTCCGCCAATGAGGACATTTCTGAAATACTTTTCTTTTTTGATAATTACTCCTAGTCCGGTGAAAACGACTGCCATATGGACTATTATATTAGGTAGGAAATACCTCCCCGGTGTTCCTAATTCCAGCGCACCGGTTCTAATGAAAGCTCTCCAGTCAGCCAGTCGAATTCCGAATTGCAAAACTACAATCATAATCAGAAAGAAAATAATGTATTTTTTTTCCGGTAACCAACTTGGCTTTTTATCAGAGCGGAAGAATGAAATCAAGCCGACTATCGCCAGTAGCTCCGCCGCCCAAATTATCCAAATTATATATTTATCAATATTATCATGTGTCCAATCTAAATTACCCCAATAATTCGTAGAAGAAGAGGGAATCCGAGTGATACTCTTGGAAAGATATTCTGAGGCGGATG
>BDTH01000047.1 GCA_002923195.1 bacterium BMS3Abin15 | reverse complement strand
AGGTTAGCGAAGGAAAAATAGAAAGCTTTACTAATAAAATAGGTGATTTAGAGAATAAAATTAAAGAAAAGGAAGAGTTAATCGTCGTCCAAAAAAAGGTCTTATCGGAATTGATAAGGGCCTACTATGAATACAATAAGCAGAATGTTTTCAATACTATGATGAAGGACAGCGGATTTTCCCAGTTTATGTCAGAAGAGGATCGAATTGTTCAAGTAGGCGACGGGGTGCGGGAAATGTTATCCAGCATCATAGCCATAAAAACCGAAATGGAGAACAATAAAAAAGAAGTTGAAGAAAAGAAAAGTGGAGTAACTGACTTAAAATATCAACTTAAAGAAAGCAACGCTGACTTAGAAGCTGGTAAAGCGCAAAAAAACCTATTACTGGTTCAGACTCAGGGGGATGAGGCCAGATACCAAGCTCGACTTCAGAAGGTCAAAGCACAACAAATGGAAATCCTGCGAAAAATTAAAGATATTGAATATGGTAAGCTAGGGGATATAGATTTCAGTAAATTACCTAAATTCAAGAATGGCTATCTAGAGTACCCGGTAAAAAATGTTCGTATTACGCAAGGATATGGCGAGGCCACATGGACAGATTGGTACGATTTTCATAATGGAGTTGATTTTGGAATTAATTATGAAAAAGTATACGCACCAAAATCAGGAAAGGTATTGGCAACAGGAAATAATGGAACATGGGCTTATGGTAAATGGATGGTAATTGATCATGGAGATGGACTAGCTACTTTATATGCTCATTTAAGTAAAATATCAGCTTCTGAAGGAGAAAAGGTAAAAAGGGGAAAAAAAATCGCAACATCTGGAGGAAGAATGGGGGATCCCAATGCTGGATCCTCAACTGGACCACACTTGCATTTTACCGTATTTGCAGAGAATACATTTGGAATATCATACATTAATGGATTAGAAATCCCTACGGGCGGTAGTATTAATCCTTATTACTATTTACCCTAGGTAAGTATTATAATACTTATTAAAATACTTATTTCCCGCCTAAGGCGGACAAGAATTACTTATTTCCCGCCCAAGGCGGGTAAAAATTACTTACCGGAAATAAAGTAGATTTTGCGAATCGACTATAATCAAGCATGCCACAAAAAGAAAAATGGACAATTGAAAAAATCAAAGAAGGTTTTGAAAAGTTTTTTGAAATTCATGGTCGTTATCCAACAGCATACGATGTTGATGATTTTGAATTTTTACCGTCCGCAAGACAAATACAAAGAAGGTTTGGCGGATTAATTAAATTACGCAAGAGATTAGGACTTTCAATTGACAATTATTCAATAGGGGATAATCGCTCGAAAATAGCGACTCAATCAAATATAAACGCGAGAAAATACGAAACAGAAGTCCTTAATATATTGTTAGAAAAATTTGATGAAAAATTTATCCACATCGAGAGACCCGTTGATACTTATAACATAAACTACAATTCAAAGAGCAGGTATGATTTCTATGTATATGCTAAGCCGCATAATTTCGCTATTGATGTCGTAAAGACAAATGATGTCAGAACTCTTATTAAAAATATAAACTTAAAGGAAAAGAAATACAATAAGATTGATTCGAAAAAATTTAACAACTGGAATAACAGAAGGGAAGGTGTTGGTAAAATGCCTACTAACTGGAAAATTATAAACGAAAGCGAATTTAAGGAGGAATTAAATAATTATTACAATTACAAGGCCATATAGTGGCTCTGTATAAGGAAAACATACAACGTCGCATAATATACAATGTGCGACGTACTAAATATATTAAAATACCGCCCTTTCCGCTATTCCCTAGCAAACAAGAGCGGTGTTTTTTATTTCTTCTTTTTTAATTTATCTTTATAATTTTTTACAGCATCATGTAAGGCTATAGCAGCTAAGTTGCTGCAGTGTTCCTTAGTCGGCGGAAGCCCTTGAAGCTCCTTGGAAACATCCTGGCGGCTAATTTTCAGCGCTTTTTCAATAGTCTCCCCTTTCGCCAGATCTGTCACCATTGAAGAGGTGGCTACAGCCGCTCCACAGCCCAAAGTCTCAAATTTTATATCTTCCAGAATTTTTTCTCCTTTTTTATTTTCTCCAATTTTGATGTAAATTTTCATTATGTCACCGCAAACAGGATTACCGACAGTGGCTACCCCATCGGCATTTCTTATTCTTCCCTGATTGCGCGGGTGAGTAAAATGCTCTAGAACTTTTTTTGAATATTTCATATAATATCTCCCACTAATCTACAAATTAGAATACAAATTTACAAATTTTAAACTCCTTTTAGCGAAATATTTGTAGATTTGTAAAAGATTTGTAAATTCGCGGGTTAATTGAATTCTTTCATTACTCCTCCGGAAATTTTCCGGAGGCGCTTAATTATTTCTTTTAATTTACCAATTGCGGTATCCACATCTTTTTTAGTGGTATATTTGCCTAAAGTCAATCTTAAGCTTCCGTGAGCCTGTTCTGGTTTAAGTCCTAGTGATAGAAGAACGTGGGACGGCTCTAGTGCTCCTGAAGAACAAGCGGAGCCGGTAGAAGCTGCAATCCCCTCCATATCAAGAGACAACACTAGTCCTTCTCCTTCTACATCATCAAATCTAAAGTTAGCATTATTGGGCGATCTTTTTGCCTTAGATCCATTGAGATGAGAATGAGACACTTCGTCTAAAACTCTTTTTATTAAATAATCACGTAGTTTTAATATTTCTTTATTCTTTGGCCTTTGCTCACTAATCATTGAAACTGCCTTTCCTAGCCCCACTATTCCGGGAACATTATGAGTGCCAGAGCGCATTTTATACTCCTGGTCTCCGCCGTCCTGAACGCGCCGAATAGGAGTATTGGTCTTGACATAAAGCATGCCTATTCCTTTAGGTCCGTAGATTTTATGGGCTGACATTGACAATAAATCAACCCCCAGATTATTCACGTCGCAGTCAAAATAGTTCGCTCCCTGAGTAGCATCCGTATGAAAAATTAATCGCGGATAATATTTTTTAATTAACTTCCCTATTTCGGCAATCGGCTGGACAGTTCCTATCTCGTTATTTACATACATCATGGAAATTAAAATCGTATTCGGCCTGATAGCTTTCTTAACATCTTCTACTCGTATTACTCCGTCTTTGCTAACCGTCAAATAAGTTATTTCGGCCAACTTATCATTTTCCATTCTTTTGCAGGCATCAAGCACACAATGATGTTCAAATCTGGTAGTGATTATATGTGGTATTACAAATTTTTTATTCGTAATTTGTATATTTGTGCCAGATTTGTAATTTGTAGGGAATTTTGAATAATAAGATCTGATGACGCCTTTAACCACCAAGTTATTGCTTTCCGTGGCGCCAGAGGTAAAAATTACCTCCGATGGAGAACAATTAAGAAATTCCGCCACTTGAGTTCGCGCTTTATCCATAGCCTCTAAGGATTCTTGCCCGAATCCGTGGACTGACATAGGATTGCCATATTTTTCCATAAAATACGGCTTCATAGCCTGAAACACCTTTGAATCTACCGGTGTCGTAGCCGCATAGTCTAAATATATTCGCTTATTCATAACTAAAGTTATTCCCCTACAAACTTACAAATCTTTTACAAATTTACAAATCTCGCAAATTTTTGTATTTTTGTATTGTTTTGTAATTTCGTAGTTACATTAAATTGCTTAACCTAATGCCATCCAGGGTTTTTTTTATTTCCTTACCCAACTTAATCCAGACAAAACTGGACGAGCACTTGTTCTCAATGCAACATGACTCGCATTTCGTCGGAGCAATCGGACCTTCCAAGATTTCTATAATCTCCCCTACTTTTATGCTTTCCGGCTTCCTGACTAAAACATACCCGCCTTGCTTTCCCTTAAAGCTTTTTATCAGTTTGTTTTTTCTCAAGACTCCTACAAGGCGCTCAAGATATTTCAACGAAATTCCTTCCTCTTCGGAAATTTCCTTAACATTTTTTACGCCAGGAAAAGCAGAGGCCAGATTGACCATAGCTCGAAGTCCGTATTCAGCTTTGGTGGAAAATTTCATAATATTGGTTATCTCCTACTAAATTAGTATGTATTAGGATTATACACATACTTTGAAAACACGTCAACCCCGTAGTAGAAATTTGAACGGGCCCTGCCCAAAGATAATAAAATTATTCAAATTTTCACTATGGGGTCAAGTGTGACCGCTATGCAATTTCTTCATATGTGTTATAATTAAATCATCCTGGATTGTGGTACCTTTACTGGGTAATATCTACATAAGTGGATATTAAAAAAAATCTACTATAGGGGGATATGAAAAAGAATGGCCGCCAAGAAAAAAGCCGCTACAAAGAAATGTGACCGTAAGACAATAGAAGGTCACAAAAGGATAAAGCGCTAAAAAGAAAGTCGCAAAAATATAAGGGTGTTCTGAATTCAGAACACCCTTATATTTAATTAATTTTAGCTATTAACAAAACCTTAATTTTAATATATAATGCCTAGGTTATAATAGTTAATTTAAAAACAACATATAAGGAGGGGAATATGATTTCTCGTATATTTGTAACAAAGGGACTTTTCCGTTCAAATGAAGACGTTGATGAAAATGTAGCTATTCTGTGGACATGGAAACCGTTGACACTTGGAAAGTATCTAACTTACCTTTATATCTATTCCTGGCAGATAGCAGAAGAGCTAAGCAAGGAGTATAACTGGGCAATCGTCGAAGACAAAAATGTCAAAAAAGCTCACTGCATGGTAGTCACGGAAAAGGCGGAAGAAATAATCAAGAAGATAAGTAACGACGCAACGCGAGTCTTTCACGTTACAGAAAATGGTAACCCCATAGAAATTACAGAAGCGGCAAAAGCGACCATGAATTAATGGTCGCTTTTTCCTTTATTAAGATATACTATACTTTATACATTCTACTTTATACTTTATACTAATATTATGCGCATATCTTACTCCGCATTAAACACCTATCAGACTTGTCCTCTAAAGTACAAGTTTAAAGAAATTGATAAAATTAAGGAGCCTAAATCAAAGGAAGCTGTTTTTGGCAGTGTGATTCACGCTACAATGAAATTCATCCATACTCCCGGCATTCTCTCCCCCACTTTAGAGCAAGCCTTGGATTATTTTTCCAAAAATTGGAACAGTGAAATTTTCAAAGATGAAGCAGAAGAGCGAGCAGCGTTTTCCCAGGGAGTTCAGATAATTCAAAATTATTATCAAAAAAATGATCCGGCTAAATCCAATATCGTAGATTTGGAGTCCAGATTTGAAATAGAAATAGGCCCTGATGATAATAAGCATGATGTGCCAGGCATTATTGACCGCATTGATAAAACAGAAGACGGTTATGAAGTTATTGATTACAAAACCACCAAAAAAATGCCCTCACAGGAAAAAGTGGATAATGATCTTCAGCTTTCAATTTACCTTCAGGGATTTCTAAAAAGATATCCTAAAGAAGCTGAGCGTTTGGATAAAATAAATGTCAGCTTATATTACTTGAAACACGGGGTAAAGCTAAGCTCACAAAGAACTAGGGAACAACTACAAAAAAGTGAGCAATTGTTTTTAGATGTTATAAAAGAAATAGAATCAGGAAAATTTGAACCCGTCGTCTCCCCTCTTTGTGGCTGGTGCGGTTATCAAGACAGGTGTCCGATGTGGAAGCATAAATTTAAAGAACAGCGGAAAATAGACAGCGAAGAAATAAATAAAACGATAGAAGAATATTTGAATATAAAATCCGCCTTGGGCGTTTCCAAAAACAAATTGGCCGAGCTACAGGGAAAAATTTCGCAATATATGGATCAGGAAGGAGTAGAGAGGGTTTTTGGCGAGGATGGAATTATCGCCCGCACTCTGCGTAAGACTTATAAGTATGATGAGGATAAATTAAAGGCCATTCTTGAGCCACTGGGAAAATGGAATGACGTTTTGAAAGTCAACGGCGTCGCATTGAGAAATATCCTTGGCTCTCTCCCCTACCCAGTGAGGAAAGATGCGGAAAAAACAAAAACAATTGACAAGGAATCAAAAAGTTTTATAGTGAAGAAAAAATAATAAACTTGTAATTTAACAATGAACTAAAGGAGGCACAATGGATTTAATAATACTCATTACTGATATATTGTCTTCTGCAGTATTTTTCGTATTGTTTGCCCTTTTGTTAAAATTCTTTCGCGCGAAAATTAAATCAGTAAAATAATAAAAAGCTCGGGATAGAAATTATTCCGAGCTTTTTTATTTGACGTACATACGGACGTACGTTCATTCGTATGTACGTCATTATGGGGACAGACAATTTAGCCTCTTAAACTTGACAAATAAAAAAACTGTTGTAGTATTAATCTTTTAGTTCATTAAAAAAAGGAGGCGGTTATGAAAGATAGATATGACGAGATGTTGCTTGCTCTCATGGGAAACACTCCGGATTCCGTATATTTCAAGGACCGCGAGGGCAGATTTTTGATGGTAAGCGAGGCTAAGGCTGAAAAGTACGGGGTTGATTACAAAGAAATGATAGGTAAAACTGATTTTGATTTCTTGCCAATGGACCAGGCGGAAATAGCTCATTCTGATGACAAAAAAGTAATGGAAACCGGAACCCCTATTAAGGACAAGATTGAAAAAATAACCCGCCCGGACAGAAGTGAAGTCTATGTGTCAGTATCAAAAACGCCCTGGAAAAACGATACCGGAGAAATTATCGGATTAATTGGAATTTCGCGCGACATCACCGAAAGAATTGCTATTGAAAAAGGCATCCTTGATATGTTAAGCACTGCGACTCACGAAATAAGAGGACCTCTCGTGTCGATTCAATTTGTGCTAAAATTACTTCAACGTGGAGCGTATGGTAAGATAGACGAAAGCGCAAGGAAGACGGTAGAAGAGTTGTTTCACCGTATCGGAACCTTGATAAATGTTGTGACTGACTATTTGAGTAAGTCGTCGCTTATTGACGCGAAGATTCCTAAGAAAGAAAAGCTTGATCTGCGCCAAGACATTATTGACCGTGTACTTGAAGAAGTTAACCCGGAAATTATAGAAAACCAAATCACTATAGACAACAAGCTTGGGAGTATTCCCGGCAACGTGATTACTGTAGAAGCCAATAAAACTTGGCTTAAGGCCGTCCTCAAAACCCTTATTGGAAACGGAATAAAGCACGGTGGAAAGGGCGGTAAGATTGCAATAGGATACGAACGCGGACACAACGAGATACTAATAATTGTTTGGAATGACGGACCTGTTATATCCGACAAAGAAAAGGATAAAATTTTCGAAAAGTTCCACAGTAAAAACAGCACTGGTATTGGCCTGTATGTTGCCAGAAAGCTCATTGAAAGGCATGGCGGCAAGATATGGTACCAAAACTCACTCGACGACCATCCGGAGTTCGTGTTTACTCTGCCTGACAGCAACTAACGATGTTGCTAAAAAATAAAAGAGCTTACTTAGAAGTCTAAGTAAGCTCTTTTTGATTTTCTACCCAACAATTGGCAATCCTTTTCCTGTATATTCGGCTAAAGCAATACTAATTTTTCCGCTGATCACATCTTTCTTTTCATTTATCAAAGCCAGAGCACAACAGCGGTGCATTCCTTCAAGTATCACGATCTTTCCGTCAATTATCAACCCAGTCAACACTGTGCTCTTGGGAAAATCATTTACTAAATCACTTATTATTTTATTTTTTCTGATTGACGGCGACTTAATAAGCTCTGAGAATTCAACAATACTCTTTCCCTCATAAAAATTATCAACCCATTCCCTGAAAGGCCCTCCATAAAAATTAGGAACATTTTTTTCAGGCCTAAAAATTTCATACAAATGCCAATTAGCTTCGGAGCATTTGAGCGGTTGTGTGTAAGTATTAGACCAATCTTCCCAGGAATGAAATCCTTTGCTTTGATAATAAGTTTCAATGCTCGCTTGGCTAGTATCATCTTTTTTCCACATATCAAAAACCTCTTTCCAAGTAAGAGGTCCCAGATATTGAAAAATATCGCTTCTGAAATTTTTCATATAATAATTCTAGCAGATTTTAAAACTTTAATCAATTTAATTTTTATATAAATTTATATAAATTTATAGTTCTGGCTATTTCCTTTTTTATTCCGTCAATGCATTCGTAGCTTTTCACCTCTTCCTCATTCACCCAGACATGATCAGTGAAAGCGTCTTTTTCCAGCTTCACTTCCCCACTTTTATATTTAGCGGCGAGCTTAACCAGGATTACCGGTGTTTCATCCGGCCGGACAAAAGCCACGCTGTTTATATATTTCAAATCACCTTCAATTTCCACTCCCGCTTCCTCCATAGCTTCTCTTTTTAATAAATCTTCCACTGCGTCTTCAAAGTCCAAAACATCGCCGTTAATTCTGGTCGGCTTGGTAATATCCATGTCTTTCCATTCTAGCTTGCCCCCCCGGAACGCCATATCTTCCCGGATGAACTTTTTCCCGTTCATCTCTTTTCAAAATCAAACAGCGTTTATCGCTTTCACGGTAAATAACCACGTTAGCCACAAAATAAAAAAGTTTTTCTTTTTTCGCATTATCAATGCTAATTTTTTCCGCCGGCATCCCCGTAGTAGAAATTCAAATGGGCATAGCCCGAAATGATTTCTGATAAGTTGTTTAGTTTTTGTTATCCTGTGTTAATTTATCTGCCCGCGTAATTTTATGCTATAAGCTATGCAAGTTTATATAATCTTTTGAATTTTCACTACGGGGCATATATTTTTGAAATAGGTATTA
Organism: bacterium BMS3Abin15; assembly: GCA_002923195.1. Classification (GTDB taxonomy): domain Bacteria; phylum Patescibacteriota; class Minisyncoccia; order Moranbacterales; family 2-12-FULL-40-10; genus BMS3ABIN15. The sequence goes on along the minus strand of BDTH01000047.1, from coordinate 41,143 downwards.
AAATAAGTATTTAAATTATAGCACAGAAAATAAGAGCTCTGTTATTTAACAGAGCTCGATGATATTTCTATTTTATTTTTCTCAATTCATGACTCATTATGCGCAGACCATTTCCTCTAATAGCAGGAATGACGTATCTATTTATCAGCCTTTTTCTTTCAGCAGTTGCCTTTGTTTTGCTCTTGGATGAAAACATCCACTTGGCTTCCGCCCAAATAGAGTCGCCACCTCCTCTCATTACCAGCTTTGAATTTGAATTTATCCTTTTACAAATATTGCTGACTTTTTTCTTCAACCTGTCCTTGCTTTCCTTGGATAGTGAGTTTTTGTGGAATATATAAATGCCAATAGATACTGTCAGCTTCCACTTCTGCATAATACCCCCTTTTCTTTTTTGATATTTTTTATTTAAAATAACAAGTTGTCGTTAATGAATTATATTAAAGCAAAATTAGTCCATTGTCAAACACTTTAGCCCGTGCAGGCCCGCCCGCCTTTGGAGGGAGCTAGCTCCTGCACAAACGACAATGCTTTTGAAATATCACAGACGCTAGACGTGTAATATATATTACTTTACCCCATTACTATAAAACCGGAAGCATTAAAATAAAAATAATTTAAAAACAAGGGGGTGTTTTTTTATGATCGCAACTGTTGAACAAGGATTTGATAATTATGTGAACAAACTTGCCTTATCCATGCTTCAACCCGGTAGTCCTCAAGAGGTTGAAGAGCTTGCAACATTTAAGGCGGTGGAAGAGGTTCTCGGTCTTAGTGGATCTGATGTAGAAAAAGCATGGAACGAAGCTAAAAAAATAGTAACATCAAATTAGACAACAAGAATCCCTTGGAAAAATTTCCAAGGGATTCTTATTTTGAAATATTAGCGAAATTAGGCAGTATTAAATGATGCTTGACTCCCGGCGGCAGGAGCTGGGCAAGATCATTGTTCTGCGCAGTACGCCTGAGCCAGCCGCCGGGATTGACAATATTTTCCCATTATGATAAGCTGTTCTTTGTGACAATTTAATGATAAAAACATAAAACAAACAGAAGGGGGGTTGTACAAGGATGGAAAAAACTGAATCGGACATTGATAAATTTATAGAGAAGGAGGCAATTGCAGTAGAGAGTCTTGGCGCAAGTATTGCCGAGAGCCCCTTGCTCATCAAGCTTGTCTCGCAATAACATTTGCGACAAAAAACCCTTTGGGAAATTTCCCAAAGGGTTTTTGATTTATTACGAAAGGTATTCTTTTTGAAACTGCTCCAGTGGAAGCTTGGATAGAATCTCAAAGACTTTAAGATATACCTTGATCCCCTCCTCTACGACTTCTGGAGAAAACTTAATTGGAATCTTAGCTCCGCCACCCCACTGTTCTTCGGCAGCTTTTCTGAAAATCTCTTTGTCCATCCACGGTGGATTCTGTCCCAGAACAATTTTGTCTTTCTCTACAAACCGGCAGCAATCCCCATTCAGCCATTCATCGCCCAGTACCAGGGATCCGTCTTCATCTTTGCCAATCTCACATTTGAAATCGATAATCTCGATCCCACATTTGTTCGCGTGTTTTCTTCCGGCATTATAGACTGCCAGACTGAGAGCAGTTGCTTTAGGATAGTCTTCTTCAATCTGCTTGTTGTTTAGCGGGTCATCATCTTCAGATTTATCGGTAGGGGTAAAAATCGGATTTTCAAAGCGGCTCATCAGTAAGAGATTCGGGGGAAGTGTTAATCCATAAGGACTAGGCTTTCCCTTTGAGTAGTATTTCTTCCATAGGCTACCCGCCATATACGCCCGCCAGATGAACTCGACATCAATCATCTCTAACTTCTTTATTACCAGTGCTCGCAAATGAAGATCTTCCGGATATGTCCTGTCCTTAGGCAAATAGTCATATATTTTTTTACCGAAGGCCACTATGTGGTTATCAACATTGAGAGGCATGATCTTCATTGCGAAAAAGATGGATAGTGCAGTAAGAACATGTCCCTTGCCGGTAATCATGTTCTCGTGGACTATGTTATGAGTACTAATGGCATCAGTAGCAACCATTAGAAGCAACTTGTCATGAATCGGGACAAGATAGGTGTCTCTTACTTTGCCTTGATGAGACAGTTCCAGACAATCAACATACGGCTCGCGTTTTACCATTATTTCACCCCCTTTTCTTTTTTTATTTCTTTCATCTTCTCAATTGCACGTTCAAGAGATCTTCTATTCCAGCTTTTCCCCTCCGGAATTTTTATTTCAGGCAAATTCCCTATAACTGCCAACTCACATGCTTTAAGAAATCCATCTGACCCTACCATATCTCTTCTATCGAAGATAACCTGGGTACCCGGAATCTTCTCGATGCTCAAAACAGCAGCTAGAGTATCCTCTCCCGTCTTGCCCTTAAAGGCCACACCTATGACTTTTATTTCGTCATTTTTAAGGTAGTTTCGCAGATAAGCATCAGCAGTTCCTGTTAAATGATTTGCCATTCCGGCTCCGGCTATTAGAACATCTGCGCAACACTCACTCCGTCCAGCCAGGTCATTTAAATTCATGATAGTGTCCATCGTATTGCGATGAATACTATTTGTAATGACATTAACAACTTTTGCCATTCCCTTTTTTTCTGCTTCCAGAAGATAATTGAATCCGGCTTCACACTGCGGCAAGTCACTGTCCGACCCTATCATCACTACAATCTTTCTCATCTCATTTCCTCCTTTTCAGTTTTGGTTTAAGTTATTTATATTTTCAATGAACCTATTAAATAATCCTTCGACTATGCTCAGGATAAATAAAAGTAACCCTTTTTTAGGTTACCTCCTTTGATAGATTTATAGCATCCACCAGTTAAAAAATCAAGTATTTTTTATCTACGTGGTTTATTTTTTCATACAACTGGCCGGGACATATCCTTTATTTTTAGCACCTTCCATATCCTTAAAACACACCCTATTTTCCGGCTTTATCCTAGTAGCCCATGAACAACTGGTCTTATGATATTTATCGGAATTTTTACTCCCTACAAAAACGCAACCTGCCTCGGCTAAATTGGACGGGTTTACCTCAGATTTAGACGGGTCTTTCTGAGTAATATCTCCAGCTACAAGTTCCTGAGATACGCTCTCAGAGGCTAATTTTTGCGTTTTTAAGAGGTTTTCTGCTGTTTCTGAGCTATTTTCCGCCTGTATTGGCTTCTCTATAATTAGCGGTTTTTGTTGCCAATTTTGCCCCTGCAGAGTCCCCACCTCAAAGGATATTACAGCCACTAAAACAAGCCCGATAGCCAACGCTATTTTAGCCTCGTATTTCGTAAAAAAGTCTTTGATTTTTGCCTTCCCCAGATGAAATCTAAGGGCTTTTTTGTCTTTATTTTCCATTTATCCTTGACCCCGCACTAACTTGGCATTAGCGCAAAGCGCTAATTTTGGCTCTGTAAATGTCAAGTTAGTGCGGGGTTGACGATTTGTTTTGTTTTTGATATATTAAGTTGCGTATATTAGTATGGTTCCCCGCACCAAATTCCGAATGAAGTCATTAATGATTTATAAATTGTACCACGGAATCGCCTGCGGCTTAGCCTAAATTAAATAATAAATTAACTACAGGGAATTGGTGCGGGATGCTCATTTTTGCAGCTACTCGTGCCTCGCAGACAAAAATGGCACATCGTAAAGCCGGCGGGTCAACGCAATTAGGACGAGATTCAATATCAAAGCGCTTGGGCGTTAAGATTTTTGGTAATCAAAAAGTTAGCACGGGAAACATTATAGTTCGCCAGCGCGGAACAAAATTTCATCCCGGAGAAAATGTTAAACGCGGAGAAGACGACACTCTGTTCGCCCTAAAAAACGGATTTGTAAAATTTACAGCTAAAAAGGTTAGGAACTATACCGGAAAACTGGTAAAAAGAAGGTTTGTCAGCGTGGAAGAAAAAATGGTTAAAACTGCAATCAAAAAATAATTGTGATACTTTTATATTATAGCAAAAAGCGACTTAAGTTATAAGTCGCTTTTAATATTTCCGCTATCATAAATATTTTTTATCCGTATATGAAAGTTTGCGGGGATTTATTTTTTCCTTTTCTTGCAAGCCTTAATAAATTCAAAAAACAACGGATGCGATCGCAATGGAGATGACTTAAACTCCGGATGAAACTGAGTAGCTAGGAAAAACGGATGATTTTTTCTTGGAAGCTCGACGATCTCCATTAATCGCCTGTCTGGTGACACGCCAGAAAACACAAGACCTTCCTTTTCCAACCTTTTTACATAATCAGGATTTACCTCCCAACGGTGCCTATGTCGCTCCGATATTCTTCTTTTTCCGTAAGCATCGTAGGCTATACTTTCTTTTTTTAAATTTGCCGGATAAGCACCCAAGCGCATGGTTGCTCCGTAATTCTTATCTTCTAAGTTCTTCTTTTGCTCTGGCATTATATCTATAACCGGGTGTTTTGTTTTCCTATTCACTTCCGTAGAATTGGCATCTTTCAATTTCAAAACGTTTCTCGCATATTCAATAACCGCTAATTGCATTCCGTAGCAAAGCCCGAAGAATGGAATTTTATTCTTGCGACAGTAATTAATCACCTTTATTTTTCCCTCAATGCCCCGCGAGCCAAAACCGCCCGGGATTATTATTCCATCATATTCGCTTATTTCTCCTATTTCTCGCGGCTCTTTTTCAAACTGCTCGCTGTTAATCCAATCTATTTTTGGCTTTAAGTTAAGTTTAAAGCAAGCATGCTTAATTGCCTCCAGCACGCTTATATAAGAGTCTTTCAAGATAAAATCTCCTGTTCCGAAATATTTTCCAACCACTCCTATTCTTAATTCTTTTTTGGCTTTCTTGACCTTATCTACCAAACCATACCACTCTTTCAAATTGGTTTTTTTATACTTAAGCCCGAGTTTCTTAAGAATGAGCCGGCTCAAATCATCACGTTCAAAATTTAGGGGTACCTCATAGATTGATTCAATGTCCGGCGCGGATATCACATAGCGTTCAGGAATATTGCAGAACATAGCAATCTTTTCCTTCCTCTTCTGGTCCAGAAAAGTGTCGCTCCTGGCAATTATTACGTCCGGCTGGATACCTGCGCTGTTTAATGTCCTCACCGCATGCTGGGTCGGTTTTGTTTTCATCTCCCCCACTTTTGACGGAATCGGAAGGTAACTCACCAGGACAAACAAAACGTTGTCGGGATGTTTTATTTTCATCATCCTGGCTGCTTCAAGAAAGAGAATGTTTTGATATTCACCTACTGTTCCGCCAATTTCAATAATGGCGATATCGGCTTTGGCTTTTTTGGTGGCCTTTTCAATCCGGCCTATTACTTCCAATGGAATATGAGGAACAACCTCAACGCATTTTCCTTCATATTCTAAGTTTCTTTCACGGTGAATTACTGACTCGTATACTCTACCAGTGGTCATATAGTTCATTCTCGGCAAAGTTACGTTCATAAAGCGCTCATAATTCCCCATATCCTGATCAGTTTCATCTCCATCATCCAAAACAAAAACTTCTCCATGTTCTGTCGGATTCATTGTTCCGGCATCAACATTTATATAGGGATCAATTTTAAGAGCCGTAACGTTAAATCCTCTGGCTTTGAGAATTGTTCCAACCGAAGAAGTGGTGACGCCCTTCCCGACGCCGCTCATTACTCCCCCAATGACAAATATGTACTTTTTATTATTCTTCATGATGATTTAAATCGCTAATCAATCCTTAATTCAATCTCTAATTCGTGATTATCAGCGACAAATTTACATAGATTCGTGACCCATATCATCTAAAAAGCCGCTTCCCCCCGCGACTTTTGAAAGTATTCTCTGATATCAATATACACTATTTACTCCGCTTCGACAATAACCTTAATATTGACTTCAATTCCGTGATCCAGCTGGATCAACACCTCTTTTTCTCCGATTTCTTTAATTGGCTCATCAAGGACTATTGCCTTTTCTGTTATTTCCAATTTCTGTTTTTTTAATTCTTTGGCAATTTCTTTGGCACTAATAGATCCAAAAAGTTTTCCATTTTTTTCCTTGGCTTTTATTATCACATCTCTTCCATCTAGTTCAGATGCTAACTTTTCATTTTTTTCTAGATCTTTTTTATTTCCTTCAGCAAATTTTTCTTTAACAGTCTCAACTTTTTTAACAGCTGAGCCAGTAGCCGCCTCGGCCAGTTTCTGGGGCAATAAAAAATTACGGGCATATCCATCAGCTACTTCCTTGATATCCCCTTTTTTACCGAGACTATTAACATCCTGCAAAAGTATTATTTTCATATTTAATTATTCTAAACCCAAACCACACATCTGGCAAGTTTTGACACGCCCTGCGGTTTTGGTGTACTGTAATACACCAACCCAATGAAACAAAGTTCTTTAAAATAAATAAAAAAATCAGAAAGGAGAGACAATAATGCAACAGATCATATCCCTGAAGGGAAGTTTAGATGAAGAGCAAGAACTGGGCATCAAAGGAATATTTCCTGAGGAATGCGGACTTTCTGCGGCAGTTAATATTCCCTTCGCCTCAGAATATGCCTTTAAATGCGCATCAGCTCAGGACCATCGTGGAGAAAAAGGAGTGGGCATAGTTTCTGTAAGAAAAAGCAAATTTTATATAGAAAAAAGAAGATGGTCAGTAATACTAGGCCTCCCGGGTGTTAATTTCAAAAAAGATCTGCCTGGCAAAACAGCAATTGTCCACAATAGGTACGCAACTGAGGGAGATTCTGATTCGCCGTCAAACGTCCAGCCCTTGGTGTTCCAAGAAACAAGCAAGGGATCTTTTGTGCTAGCGCATAACGGAACCATGAACAATGTAAGATCTATAAAGAAGGATCTTATGAAAAAAGGAGTTGCTTTTCAGTCAACAACTGATTCTGAGATTATGGCTCATCTAATCACCCACTCTAATGAAGATACGATTGAGAAGGCTATAATTTCAGCGCTCAATCAAATTACGGCGGCATACTCACTGTTAATACTTACGCCCAACAAGTTGTTTGCAATCAGGGACAGATTCGGAATAAGGCCATTGAGTATTGGAAAGCTTAAAAGCGGATTTCTTGTATGTTCTGAGAATTACGCTTTCGATCAATATCCTAGTTCCTCATACTTAAGAGAAGTTGAGCCTGGAGAAATAATCGTTTTCGAAAAAAACAAGGATTCGTTTGAAAGTATTAAATATGCTGAGCCTGATGAACATTTCTGTATTTTTGAGGGAATTTATTTTTCGCATCCTCGAACAACCTACAAAGAGTACTATAATGAAGATTTTAGGCAAGAGCTTGGTAAACAAATACTCATAGAAAATCCCGATCTACAAGGTGATTTTATACTTCCAGTTCTAGACTCAGGAAAGCATGCTGCCATAGGACTATTCAAAAAATCCCGTATAGATTATAAAGAATATTTCTTACGGAAGCATAAAACATCGGGTGATCCAGTCTCAAGATCTTTCACTTCAGCAACGTATCAGGAAAGAAAGGAGGTAGCTTTCAAAAAACTACACTTAAGAAAAGACAAAATAAGAGGAAAAAGTGTGGTTGTAGTTGATGACTCCATAGTCAGATCCACAACAATGAAAATAGCCTGTGAAAGATTAAGAAATGCTGGAGCAAGCTACATAACAGTGTGCATATCGGCCCCGCCAATTGTTAGTATCTGCCCCAATGGAATGGCTTATAGAACCAGAAAACAACTAACTGCTTATAACAGAACGACTGAGGATGTAAGAAAAACCATTGGAGCTGACAGATTAATATATTTGTCACTTAAAGGATTAAAAGATGTGGTTGGTAAAACATACAAATGCGGGATATGCACCGGATGTTTTGGAGGAAAGTACCCCGTGATTCCAAGATAATAAAAAAAACTAAAGCCCTGTAAGAATATTCTTACAGGGCTTTCTATTTTTATATTGAATACATATTATTGAATTTTCTCCTTCAAAATTTCCAGCGCTCTGTCTAGTTGCGGGTCACGATCATTGTCATAATCTTCATTAGTTAATTCAACTTCAATATCCGGGGAAATACCTTCATTATTAATCTGATCTCCGGAAGGAGTAAGCCATTTAGCAACTGTTATTTTTACAGCAGAATTTTTAGGCAATGGAATTAATTCCTGAACCGATCCTTTGCCAAATGACTGTTCACCTACTACCGTCACATTGTCCCGATTATCCCGCAACGCTCCGGCTACAATTTCTGAAGCGCTAGCGCTTCCCTTATTTATCAGAACGACAGTTTCAATTTGACTAAGGATGTCCCCGCCTTTAGCGCTAACTTTTTTCTGCTTCTCGTCGCTGTCCTCCTCTATAACCACCACCTTACCCTTAGGAATCATCTTACTGGCCAAATCAACTGAAACATTCAGGAATCCTCCGGGATTGTTTCTTAAGTCCAGAATTATACCTTTTGATTTTTGAGATACCGTTTTCTTAGCAACTGACGAAAACTCCTTAATAGTATCTCTTCCGAAGCGGTTAACCTCTATATAAGCAATGTTATCCTTAAACTCTAATTCAACGCTTTTAACATTAATAACGTCTCTGGTGACTGTTATTTCCTGGGTTTCATCATCGCCATTTCTGAAAATTGTTAGCCTAACTTCAGTTCCTTTTTGACCGCGAATCCTATCAACTGATTCATTAATACTCATATCTGCGGTACTTTCATCATCTATTTTTAATATTTTATCTCCCGCTCTTAGTCCCGAATTTTCTGCTGGACTGTTCTTTAAAGGAGCAATGATAGTCAGTACTCTTCCTTTAATTCCAATTTCCGCTCCAATACCCTCAAAGCTTCCGCTTATGTCTTCGTTAAATTTTTCGTTATTTTCAGGATCCAAAAAAACAGTGTAGGGATCGCCAGTAGCTCTAAGCATCCCGTTAATAGCCCCGTAAAAAAGTTGCCTGGCATCAAGACTCTCGGCATCTACGTACTTGTCTTTCAGTAAGTCCCACACATCCCAGAATAATGAAAAGTCAATGACGTTGCTTCCCGTATTTTTCTTATTTGCTACAGTGGCTTGATCTATAAAAAGCTCTGTTTCCTCGACGGTTCCCTTTTTCTTGCCCAATCCGAACCCTATCCCAAAACTAGCGGTTAATATGAATACAACAAAGAAAACGCCAAAAACGGTGTTGAATAATTTTTTCCCTTTTTTGTATTGTTGTTCTTTTGAAAGTTGATCCATTTTTTAATTAATTATGCCTGGGAGTTGGCTTGCCTCTGTATTTCCAAAAATATTTTATGGCACTTGAAATGTGAATCCAGGTAAGTTTATTGGAGAAAAGTGAGCGTAAAAACCCTCCTTTAGCACTGGCTTTTCCATGATAGTGATACATTTTCGATTCGGGACAATAAACAACTTTGTATCCATTTTCCCAAAACCTGCGGCACCAATCAACGTCCTCCATATACATAAAAAATCGAGAATCCATCGGACCAACCTTTTTAATTGCCTCTCTTGAAACCATGAAGGCCGATCCCATCAGCCAATCAACTTCCTTGGAGCTCTTGTGGTCATAGTCCTTCATTAAAAACCAGTCCAGATGATTTTTGGCAAATCCTAATTTTCCCAAAGGAGTGCGCCTGTAAATGATGGTTATGGGCTCGTAATACCGAAAACATGAATATTGAAGTAGCTCGTTAAAGTTTAGAAGCCGCGGTCCTGCTATGCCGATACTCGGATTGTTCTTTACGAAATCACGTATAATCTCTACAGAATTTTCAGTAACAATAATATCGCCATTAATAAGAAGTATGTACTCACCCTTGCTCTCCTTGATTCCCCTATTGAGAAGCACCTGAAAACCCACATTTTTTTTGTGGGGGGAAAATTTAATTTCCGGATAATCCTCGCGCATCATAGTCTCGGTGTCTTCTTCTGTAGCGCTGTCGGTAACTATAATTTCGTATTCAACATTTTTTACATTTTTCTTGATTGAGTCAATGCAAAGCTTTAGGAGTTCCGGATTTTTATAATTATTAATTGCGATTGAAAGTTCCATTTTACTAACTAAATAATACTCTTGAATAATTCCCTTATTCTATCATAAGTATCTCCTCTAGGAAGAAGGATGTATCCAGCACCATTGGTTTCTTCTGGCACATAAAGCATCCCTTCTTCTGAATTTTCCAATACTTTTTGGGGAATCTGGGGATCACTAATGCCTTGATAAACCTCAAAGAAGCGCTTCATCTCCCAAGGCTTCATATCCGTTCTAACATTGTTTCCCAAGCTATCCAACATCGCATTAGCTTTATTAAAATCCGTTAGCGTACCTATACTAAGTGCCTTTTCCTTTATCTGTTTAATGACTTCCTGTTGTCTTCTAGCTCTGTCAAAGTCGCTAGTAGTTGCTCGAGATCTCACATAACACAGCGCCTGCTCTCCGCTTAAATTTATGTCACCGGCCGGCAATTGAAACACTCCGCCGCATTCCAGTCCTTCCGCGTTCTTTTTGAAGCAAAGGGGAAACTTTCTTGAATTAGCATAATAGGTTCCATTCTTTCTTCTTACCGGCGGCTTTTCTTGGTAATTACCGGAAGGAATGGTAAAGGTTGTGTCATCGCATCTCGCCTCTATTCCCATAAACTGCACCGGTTCGGTAAATTGTTCGTCAAGATGGACTTGAACGCCACCCAAGCTGTCAACCAGCTCTGTAAATCCTTTGAAATTTATGCTGACAGCATAATGAATAGATTGCCCGGAAATTTCTCCTATAATTGTTTTCATATCTTCCAGTCCCTTGCCCCTGCCCTTTTCTTCGCCATAATAATAAACTGCATTTATTTTCTGCTGGCTATTTGTTCCCGGTACGGTCACATAAAAGTCTCTGGGAATGGAAACAATAGAGGCCTTATTTTCTTGGGGCTTGATGCTGACAACCATTATGGTATCAGCCAGAAGACTTCCTCCTTCCATGCCCTCTCCTCTCATTCCCAAAAGTAGCAGGTTTATTCTTCCGTCTTTTTCTCCTTTAAGTTCGTTGCTAACTCCGGGAATAGACTTTATCAAGCTTTCAAAAATACCTCCGGTAGTTGATATCTTATTTAAAATATATCCTGTTTTCCAGCCAATAGCGCATCCCCCGATCAACAAAATCAAAAGAATGGTTAAGGTTATCTTGAACCATCTCTTCCTATAAAACTTTTTTTTGCCGTCTTCTTTAAAACTTTTTTCGTTGTTTACGGGAGAAATATCCATAATTATAATTCCTTATATATTCCCAGCATTTTTTCAGACGTTTTTTTCCAAGAAAAAAACTCGATTTGCCGAGAACCTAAGTTTATTAGTTTATTTCTTAATTCTTTATCTATGCAAGCATTATACAGCTTATCCGCCAAATCATCAATATCTTGAGGATTAAAGTATATGGCGGCGTCTCCGGCAACTTCTCGCAAACTCGGAATGTCAGAGGCAATCACGGGAGTGCCCTGACTCATAGCTTCCAGAACTGGAATTCCAAACCCCTCATAAAGCGATGGCATACAAAATACATTAGCTAATTTATAAACATCCGGACTGTCTTCCTGATCAATGTATCCTGTGAAAATAACGTCATCTTCAACTCCTAATTTTTTAATAACTTCGTCAATTTCCTTGTCAATATTATGCGCTTTTTTATTTCCAGCAAGGACCAGTTTAGTTCCACCTAAACGATCTTTTATTTTTGAATATGCTTTAATTAAAATAGGAATGTTTTTTCTAGGTTGCATCGTCCCCATATGAAATATGAAATTTTCCGGTAAATTATATTTTTTTCCTACAGACGACAATTGTTCACTGGAGAAATTATTATTTAAAAAATCGTCGCCCACTGCGTTGTAAATAAAATCAACTTTTCCCGGATTTACCCCCACACCAAAATATTTTTCTTTAATTTTTGCAAAGTAATTCTTAAAGAATCCGGACAGACCCGGCGTTTTGGTGTGGGGGTAAATTTTATAATATTTTACTATTTCGTCACGAGTGAACTTAGAAACTCCTATAACTTTATCAGCTCTTCGCAGACTCATAGGAATTAAGATTTTGAGAAAAAATAAATCTAGAAATTTTATGAACCGAGGATAAAAATTAAAGGAAATATCGTGAACAATGGTAATTATTTTCACCCCCACACCAGATTTTCTTAAATGTAACATCACTAGTAAGTTATTCCAAAGTCTTTTGTGCGGATTTTTGGTGTGGTGGTTTATTTTTTTGGAAACGAAAAAAGGAGTTATATATTGAGTGTGATAAATATCAACCGGATTTTTGCGAAGGTAATTTGGAAGTGTCCAGAAATTCCAAATAAATTTACTGCTTGATTTTAGAGATATAATTTCAAAATTATCCTTATTTTCTATTCCTAGTCTTTTTTTAATGTCAGCGACCGTTTCTTTATTATTAATGTCTGTAAATAATTTGTAATTATTTTCATTGTCAATTTCGGCCAAGTTTTTAACTAAATTAAAAAATACCATCTCGTCACCGGTACGTTTCTTGCCTATATTTCTAATGTCTATTCCAATTCGCATTATTCAATAAAAGCCAACCCCAGATACAACCACAAGAATCCTAAAAATAATCCGGCGTTGAACATATTAGGTATTAAGACAGCCAATAATCCAAGCAAAATAAACAATCCAGCTACCTTGACTTCCCAGTTGTCTTGCAGAAACCTCTTTATTGACCCAACAAGAATATAAAGCCAAACGACGACAAATGCAAGCACTCCCGCTATTCCGCTACCCAGCCATACTTGAAGAAAGATGTTGCTAGAATTTAGCTCCGCCTGAAACTTCGTATCATTGGCGGACAAGCCTGCTCCATCACCAGCCTTTCCTAAGACAGCTCCCATATTTCCCCATCCTATTCCCAGAATTGGATGTCTTTTTATTTCTTCCCATGATTTTCTATAAATCTCGCTTCTAACACTCACATTGGGATCATCGCGGTAGATTTCTGCAACAACGAACCCCTCGTCTCTTTCGCTTTCAATATCTTCAAGATTAATGTGTCGACAATTGAATTGCCCTAACTGATCTACATCTTTTACCTGTTCCAGTTGCGCCAATTTTTCAAGCTGATCTTTGTTTTCGCAAGCTATCGTTATTTTTTGCAATCCAGTACTGGTGCTTTGAATTCGATTAAGCAGCTGGAAATTGGTTAAATTAAAAGTATAGACATATGCCGATGCCAAAATAAGAACTGTAAATACCGCCATCAATTGATTAAGAAAACTTTTCCACTGCCAATTTTTGAATGACAACCCCGAAAGAGTTACGAGTAAATAAATAAATGTCACCGCAAAAGCTCCTAGCCAGGCAGAACGAGAAACGGTAATTATTAAGAGGATAAAAATCAAAACTAGATAGATATACAAAAATAAGAATTTTGAGTTCAGTGTTGTAATTCTAAACCTTGCTAATATACTTTTACTTTCCTCAAAGTCAGCATAATAGTTTTTATTTCTCAAATAATATACAAGCGAATAAATAGCAGCCAGCAATAAAACTAAATACATTCCCAGCCAGTCCGCTTCGGTGAAGGTGGCGTTTGACCGACCGGGCATTGTTTCAAAACTTTCCAGCCCTTTCATGAATCTGACATTCTGCCAAATGCCGTAGAAAATAATAACAATTCCAGAACTTAGTACGAAGGGTATAATTTTTTTCAAGTCATCAACACTCTGAATGTACGTTCTAGCTAGTAAGTATAAAAACGCAAAGGAAGCCAGAATTGCCGAGAGCTTCAGGCTCAATCCTTTATCTGCCGCTCCGAGAATACTTACGAATCCTGCCACAGTAATTAAGATAATTAAGTAATCTGCTCGCTTTAATTTGATCATCCCAAGATTGATTCGCTTCAAGATCCATCTTATTAGTATGGCCACGACAGTCAGTCCCCCAAAAAGCTGATAAGGGCGGATCATTATTCCGGCGCTTTCCGGCGCTAAATTTATATTTTCCAAGGCAATTGTTCCGATGAAAAATAAAAATCCCCATCCTGGACGATAGAGAGTTAGTATTAAAGCTAGGACAGTAAAGAATGCAAAATCTCCCATCCCCTTAAATGGCAGTACGCCAACATTGGAAAGCAGAATCAAAAAGAAGACCAACAGAGCATTAGTCAAGATCAAATAGGTGCGAGTATTATTAAGCTTATCTGCAATTTGTCTTAAATATGTATTCATAAATTATCAATCAAGTTGTCAAGCCATCGAATCGCATATATGTAACACATACGATGTAAATATTATAAGCTTTCCGCAATGTTTAAAATCTTCTCCACAAACCTTTCCCAAGAAAAATTATCAGCTCTATTCTTTCCTTTTTGGGAAAGTACTTTGCGTAAGTCCTTATTAACCAGAACATTTTTCATCACCATAGCAATATCTTCTTCGTCGCTTGGATCGCAATATAACACACTATCCCCTCCCACCTCCGGTAGAGATGATTTCTTAGAAGCTATCACCGGTGTACCTTGACTCATGGCCTCTAGGACTGGCAGTCCGAATCCCTCATAAAATGAGGGATACGCAAACATCAAGGCGTTTCTGTAAATTGCCGGCAAGTCTTTTTGGGGAACAAAATCAAGCAACTCAACATGCTGGGTTAAATTCAATTCTTTTAATAATTTCTCCACATCGGTTACTAGTGGAGCCAATTGGGGCATAAGTTTTCCAGAAATGACCAGCTTGGGAAAATTATTAATAATCTGTTCCTTTTTATTTTTTTCCAAAAGCAATTTGTAGGCCCGGACCAATCCTTCCACATTTTTTCTAACTTCTAATCCGCCGCCATTATAAATATATCCGGGACTAAGATTATACTTGGCCAGAACCCTCATGTTTTCATTTTCTGATATTTCATTTTTATAAATTTCGTCAACATCAATGTAAGAAACGGTTATTTTAGAGGGAGGTACGCTGAGGTTTTGAATTATATCCTTTTCTGTCCGATGAGAGACGGCTATTATTTTATCAGCTTCCCTAACTCCTTTTTCGATAAGCTTCTGGTAGATCTTTTTTCTTGAATTATTGAGATATTCCGGCAACAGTTTTGGAATAACATCATGAACTACCATTATGTGTTTTATATCGCCGGACAAAACAGTAGCTGATTGATACAAGCTAATAAAAACATCGCATTTATCTTCTTTAACTTTCCAGGGCAATGAAAACTTTTCCCACAAAATCTTGCGAATCAAATCATCGCGTTTCCAGAATGGCAAAAAGACGCGCTTTTTAAAACCAGCGGGCAATTTTAAATCAGTTTCTTCCTCAAAATAAACGTAAAACTCAAAGTTTTTACACCTAGTGTCATATGTGTCACACCTGGTAGCCAATTTCTTTAGAAGATTGATTGTTACCTGCCCAATGCCTGTATTTTGTTTTCTAGCAAACGAAGCGTTAATTCCTATTCTCATTCTATTATTATAACCTAAACTTAGGTAAAAATAAAAAGGCCTTGCGATATATATTACAAGAATCCCTACTTGATAGCATTGCCAAATTCAACTAAATGATGTATGATGAAAAATGTTGATAAATTCAATATAACTATGAAAAATAAAGGGAAAAACAGGTTAAAACAAACGGTTTGCGTAATCGGAATGGGTTATGTTGGTCTTCCATTGGCTGTACAATCTGCCTTAAGTGGGTTTAGGGTTTTTGGATTGGAAAATGATCGAAAAAAGATTAAGAAAATTAATTCCGGAAAAAGCCCTATAAAGGAGGATTTTTTAGAGAACAACTTGCCTAAAGTAAACCCCAACACCAATCCCAAGACAGGCTCTGAAAAAAATAATAACCGCAAGACGAAGTCATCTATCAGCTCTACCAATATATCTTCGAAAGATTCTGCTAAAATTGGTGTCGGGGTAAAAATAGAAGCTACTGCCGATGCCAAGGTTATTAAAAAATCAGATATAGTTTTGGTTTGCGTTCCTACTCCCGTAGATGAAAAATATTATCCCGATTTAAGTCCGGTCAAGAAAGCCGTAACTTCAATTGTAAAGAATTTTAAAAAAGGACAACTGGTAGTAATAGAATCTACTGTTAATCCCGGAGTATGCGAAGAGGTTGTTGAGCCAATATTCGCCAAGGCCGGATACAAAGTAGGAAAAGACTATTACCTAGCTCACTGCCCAGAAAGAATAAACCCAGGAGATGCTAATTGGAATGTGGTTAATATTCCCCGCGTAGTCGGCGCCTTCAGTAAAAAGGGATTATCTTTGGCTGTGAAGTTTTATAAAAAAATTCTTGATGCCGAAATCTATCCGATGAAATCAATTCGTGAAGCTGAGGCTGTTAAAATCGTAGAGAATTCATTCAGGGATGTTAATATTGCTTTCGTCAATGAGTTAGCAAAATCGTTTGACCGAATGAATATAGACATTGACGACGTAATAAGAGGCGCGTCTACTAAGCCATTCGCTTTTATGCCTCATTTTCCCGGTTGCGGCGTTGGTGGTCATTGTATCCCGGTTGATCCTTATTATCTTATAGAAAGAGCTAAGGCTAGCGGATTTGACCACGAGTTTTTAAAAATTGCCAGAAAAATAAATAACTCAATGCCAGAATACACAGTTAATATTCTTCAACATTCTTTAAATAGTATTAAAATGCCAATGAAGGGAACTCCCATAGGGATTCTGGGCATATCATATAAGGCTAACGTTGCAGACCTTAGAGAATCTCCAGTTTTCAAAATATTGGAGCATTTACAAAAACACGATGCGGATGTAATAATGTTTGATCCTCACGTTCCGCATATGTCAGATGTGAAAAACATAGAGGAACTATTAAGGAAATCCAAAGCGGTTATTCTTGTCACTGACCACGATGAATTTAAGAAACTTGATCCAAGCATATTTAAAAAATATTCCATTAAAGCTATTGTCGACGGAAAAAATTGCCTGGACAAAGATGCTATTCAAAAGTATGGTATAATATACAGAGGGATAGGGCGGTAGTCTAAAAATTAAAAGCGCAAAATAAAATGTGGAAGATACTAAAATTTATAATTTGGATAGCGGGAATTATAGTTGTAGGAAACTTTGTTCTTAACTATTTTGGATACAAAGTTAATACAAGTTATTTCGAACAAAACAAGGCCAACTGTCAGAAACGCATTGAGAAATGCACCAAAGAATTGGTAGAGCAAGGGACTAAAAATGCCAAGTGTGATATTAATTGTGTTAATCCCGAACTAATTATCAAGAGGAAATAGACTTATTGTAATAATAAAATCACCCCGCTTTTGTGGGGTTATTTTATTATCAAAAAGTATTTGTCAAGTTGATAAAACTGCGATAATATTGTATTATAAGATGCTGATAAATAATTAATGTTATGAAATTAGTAGTAAATCTTCCCGCTTACAACGAGGCGGAAAGAATCGGAAAAACAATAAAAAAAATACCTCGGCAAATAGAAGGAGCCGATGAAGTTTTCATACAGGTTATTGACGATGGATCAAAAGATGGCACCGCCGAAATAGCTAAGCAAGCAGGTGCTGATTTTGTTTATTCCCACAATATGAACCGTGGCATTGGCATAACATTTAGAACGGCCGTAGGGAAAGCCCTCAGAAATGGCGCTGACTTAATGGTTAATATTGACGCAGATGGACAATTTGATCCCAACGATATTCTTAAGATAATCAAGCCTATTCTCAATAAGGAAGCGGATCTAGTAAGCGCTGACAGATTTGGAAAACACAGGGCTAAAAATATTCCTTGGACAAAAAAGTTTTTAAACAAACTGGCCGCTTCATTAATTGGAAAATTTCTCAACAGCAAGATTAATGACTTAACTTGCGGATTCCGGGCTTACAGCAGAGACACCCTTCTTCGGCTTACGCTTCCTGGAAATTTTACCTATACACAGGAGGTTATTATTGACGCCGTAGGAAAAAATCTAAAAGTAGCATTCGTGCCTGTGGAGGTAACTTATTTCGCTGAACGAAACTCTAGAGTAGTGAGAAGTGTTTATAAATATGTAAACAATTCTGCCAGAATAATCTTGAAAGCCGTACGGGATGTACGCCCCATGAAGTTCTTTGGAGCGCCAGGTCTTTTCTTAATTGGTGTTTCCGCGTTATTGTTTACCTACTTTTTTTGGAACTACTTTCAGGATTTTAAAATATCCCCGTTCAGAAACTTGATTCTGCTGGGAGTAACTTTGCTCCTTGTTGGAATCCAGCTTATTATTTTCGCTTTCATAGCCGATATGGTAAAAAACACCAGAAGAATTACCGAAGATCAGATGTATTTATTAAGAAAGCAGAAATATAAAAAATAACCCATAAACCCCGTTAGACTTTTCAGATTATACATCCGGGGTTTTAGTTTAGTTAATAATTTTTTGTTGTTACTTAATCAATAATCAATGGCGCAAAAATCTAACAGGGTAAAAATTCTTTTTATCTCCCGGGCTTATCCCCCTACTGTTGGCGGGATTGAAAGCCAGAATTATGAACTTTCCAGGTGGCTTTCGAAAATTGCCGATGTTAAGACCATAGCCAATACCCGTGGCAAGATTTTTCTTCCGATATTTGCTCCTTACGCTCTTGTTCGAGCGCTGTTTTTGTTCAGAAAATACGATGTGCTTCTTTTGGGTGATGGCGTGTTAGGTGTTATAGGGTGGTTTGTAAAATTGCTCTACAAAAAACCTGTTGTATCCATTGTTCACGGGTTGGACCTTACCTATAAAATGAGCTTATTCCAAAAATTATGGGTGGAAATATTTATTAAAAAATGCGACAAGCTAATCGCCGTGGGAAACGAAACCATAAGAGTCGGGGTAAAAAAAGGAATTTATGAAGATAAGTTTGTTTTTATCCCCAATGGCGTAGACACAGAAAAAAATTTAGGAAATTATTCAAGAAATGACTTAAAGAAAATTTTGAGTGATAATTTAGAAAACAGAAAAGTATTGCTTACATCCGGACGGCTGGCTAAAAGAAAAGGCGTGGCCTGGTTTATTGGTAATGTAATGCCAGGGCTGCCCGAGAACATAACCTATGTTGTTGTCGGAGACGGGCCCGACAAAGAAAACATTAAAAATGCTATCAAGAAAAATAATCTGTCCGATAGAGTTAAGATGCTTGGATACGTAAGCGACAAAGTCAGAAATATATTATTCAACACCTGTGATTTATTCATTCAGCCCAATATAATAATCGAGGGAGATATGGAGGGTTTCGGAATTTCAGTAATCGAAGCCGGATCCTGCCGCCTTCCGGTAATTGCTTCTCGGCTTGAGGGATTGCAAGATGCAATCAAAGACGGACAGAATGGATTTTTAATTGAAATGGATGATGTTGATACCCGCCTACCGTCGAGGCAGGTCTACGTTCATAAAATCAACGAGTTGTTAGCCGACGATAATTTTAGAAAAGAATTCGGTGAAAAATCCCGGCAGTTTGTAATTGAAAATTATAGCTGGGATAAGATTGCCAAAAGATATTTAGAGGAAATACAGAAAATAACTAGTAATCAGTAACTTGTAACTAGTAAATTGAATTATGTCATTCTGAATTAAATTCAGAATCTAGATTCCGGATCTATATCCGGAATGACAGTAATGTAAATCGAAATTTTGACAAAAGAAAATCCCCTAGATCATTACGACCTAGGGGGCTGGCGGTACTATGTACCACCCGCTGGGCAAGTTTGCAAGACTTGTCGGTACATTGCAGTTACCTCCTTTAAATAATATGTGATGGGGAACTTTAGATAAATTATTGGTGGAAGGATTGTAATTTTGACGAAGTGCCTATGGCGCCTCACACATTACTATGGCAATAAATATCACCACAACTCTGCAAGGGTCTTTACTCTCCTTACTCCACCGTTACAGTATGCTATCATATAATAAAGCTTTTGTCAATAGTGTGAGCCTGGTGTATAACAAAATATCTTAAACAAGCTAAAAACGGTATTTTTATAACAACTAAATGCAAGTCTCCCCCTTTAGAAAAGGGGGAGTATAAGGGGGATTTGAAAGCCCAAAAAGAATCTAAAATCCCTCCTAACCTCCCTTTTAAAAAAGGGAGAGGATTAATATGAGTTTTATATTTCAACAAATTCTATTTTTCATCTCAATAGCTCTGGTATTATTTGTTCCAGGATATTTTTTAATATTGGCTACCTGGGGAAAAAGAAAAATATTTACTGATTTGGAAAAGTTCATAATATCATTTGGTCTAAGCATTGTTATTATCGACTTTCTGATGATCCTGGCAGGGAAAATTGGAATCTCTCTTAATATCGTAACTATTTTACTTTTAATTTTAATATTCGCCGCGACTTGTTTCGGAATCTACAAAAAGAGATTTAAGAAAGAAATAGTTGAAGGAGAAGAAAGAGAACTGGCCTTTTCTAAAAATCAAATTATATTAATTATTTTAATTATACTTCTCACACTTTTCATAAAAACAATTTATCTAACCAACACCATATTCCCCACCTCTACCGATTTGGGGCATCACATGTACTGGTCTAAACAAATTTCCCAGACTGGCGAGCTACCAGTATATGAAAAAATGGAGATTACGGAAAATAATGGAGATTATCAAATTAGTGAGCCACAGCCAATAGCAGATTTCATTATCGGGGAACATCTGATATTTTCCGCCATTAATTTAATTTCTAGAATACCCTTCATATCCTATTTTCCTTCACTAGTACTCCTTCTGATAAATATACTAGGAGTACTAGCAACATTCATTCTGACGCTTAGATTATTCAAAAACTGTGAACAGGGGAAAAATATTTCCATTTTCGCCTTATTGCTATTAGGCCCTCTTTATACTATCTCCTCTTCCCAGGCCAAGTTCGTAAGTGGAGGCGTAGTAGGAAATATTCTGGGCAACCTCCTTATTCCACTTTCGCTTTATTTCTACTTCCGCGCCCTTAAAGAAAAAAGTTCTGCATTTTTAACTCTGGCCTTATTCATCACTGCCGGAATATTTTATACACACCACTTAAGTGCCCTGGTATTTGTTTATGTATTTGCTTTCGCACTGTTAACTTTTACAATTTTCAATCTAAAAAATATTATAAAATACACCCGCAATTGGCTGAATATCATCTGGTCCAAGCCCGTTATAATCTTTTTACTTTTTACTTTTATCTTTTCGCTCTTTGTATATACTCCCAGTTATATAGAAACTGGTGCCGTAGAAACAGCCGTGGGCGGACCCTCAAAGGCCACCCGCGCGGGACTTACGTTTACCCAACTCAAATTCACCGCTGGTGAAGCTAGGATGGTGCTGGGAATAATCGGACTATTTATGCTTTTGGCATTGCGAACAAGAAAAACTTACGCTTCTGCAATTTTAATAGGATGGGTTGTCGCAATTTTACTAATGTCTCTTAAGCCCCAGTGGCTATATTTGGATATACCATCAAATAGAATTGCCAACTATATTTCTTATCCCCTTTCCATTGCTGGTGCTTTCGCATTCGTATGGGGAATCAATCAGGTGAAAAATATAAAATTTAAAAAATATTACCTAAACGCACGAGTACTTTATGTTCTATTTTTGATTCTAGCTACCTTTACCGCCGTAAGCGGACTGTACGACAATTCGCAATCATTAAAGGATAGAGGAGAGTATCAGAAAGCAGTCCAAACCTTTAATGCTTCCGACTACCTGGCAAATAATACGGGTAACGAAGATGTTATCTTAAAAGACCATAATTACATTATCGCCGATGCTTGGATTAAATTATTTTTCATGCGCGATTACAGTTACCCTCTGTCGCGCGGATTTTTCAAGCGCTATGAGGATCCGGTCAAAAAGCGAGAGATGTGCACTCTTTGGATGATATCTACTCCCAACACAGTTAATGGCAAAAAATGTTTTGAGGGAACCGGAACCAATTTCATAATGGTCAATCCTGATTTTGACGGTTCCCAATTTGAGAAATCAAAAGAATTTTGGAAAATATATAGCAATGAACAAATAGCAGTATATTATAAAAATATATGAACAATAAAACTATAATTTATTCACTAATAATATTACTGGCGGTCAGTTTCATGTTTTTGTCATTTATTGAGCAAGGACAGCGGGATTATGACCATAATAAAAACTGGTGGGTTTTATATTTTAACGACATCGAAAGTGACGACTTGCATTTTGTTATTGAAAACCACAGCGATAAAAATAAATTTCACTGGTCAATTATAAAAGGTAAAAATAAGCCGTCCCTTGAGGGTGATATTGAAGTCAGAAAAGGTGAGAAACGAACCATAAAGCTTGATGTCGCAGAATATGAGGACAAAAAAATTACCATCCGAGTTTCAGATGATGAAGATAAGAAAGAAATTTATAAGGATTTTAATAATTAGGTCTATGCATTCTCTAAATCAAAAGAATGTGTCCGCCAAAGGCGGATCCGCCTCTGGAGGAAAAAAGATACTCTTAGTCACTCGCCCCCTTTCTCCTCCCTGGGACGAAGCGTCAAAAAATTTCGCTTATTATCTCGCTAAAAACGTAGATGGTTTTCAGTTTACTCTTTTGGTTAATAAAATAATTAAAGGTCTCCCTGAAAATATACAACAGGAAAGAATATACACATCTAGTAATTTCGGCTTTCTGCAAAAATTATATCTACTGAGATATCTACGTAGATATCTACGCAGGTTTGATATTGCCCACTTTGTCTTTACTCCCACTAAGTTAAGTTCGGCCTTGATAAAAAAATTTGCGTTGAATAATAAAGTCGGAACGCTCCAAACAATCGCAACATTACGGGAAGATCTATTCTCTGACGAAGAGATTAAGAAGTTGATATTTGGAAATTTAGCTGTCACTTATTCTGATTATGCGAAAAACAAACTGGAGAAACTAGGTCTTAAAAATACTAAAAGAATTTACCCAGGCATTGACCTAGGTCATTATTCTTCTGCTCCAAAAAATATTAAACTAATTAACGATTTAGGCATTTCCGGAAATGATTTTGTAATTGTTTATCCCGGAGAATATACACGCCTCGGAGCGACAGATGATATAGCTAAATCTCTTCCACAAATATTTAAATCTATTCCTAATGCCAAGTTTATTTTTGCCTGTCGCATAAAGGGCACTGGGGATATACAAAAAAAGAAAGAAATAAAAAATAAATTGCAGGATAAGGGATTACTATCTAAAATCACATTTATTGACACTTTTTCTGATATGCCAAAGCTATACAACCTCTCTGATGTTGTCATTTTTCCCGCTAAAGATATGAAGGGAAAATTTGATGTGCCCCTGGTGGTTGTTGAGGCTATGGCCTGTGAAAAACCAGTTATTATTTCCGATTTACCGGTTCTGAAAGAATTCGCAAACAGTCACAATTCTGTTACAATAAAAAGTGGAGATGTAAAGCAATTAATTGAAGCAACTTCAGATCTTTATAAAAATAAAAGTAAGCGAGAAGAAATTGGAAAGAATGCCAGAAAATACGCAGAGGAGAATTTTGATATCAAGAAAGTGGCTGAGGAATATAAAAAAATTTATGAGAGTCTATAAAAAAAGAGCCCGACAGATAAATCTGCAGGCTCCGATAAAAATAAAACTCATTAAGCTTCAACTGGGTCCCTTCTGAAAAAAGCTCCCCAACAATCAAAACACTTTGCAATATCACCCTTTTCAGTTGTAGACTTGCAAATTTCCAATCTGTGCGGATCTTCCCGTAAAGCGCAGAATCTTGGTAAAACCAAGGTCTGTAGAATTTCACAATTTCCACATTCAATAATTTTTTTAGGACTTGGATTTTCTCCTTTCAGAAAAACACATTCTCCACAACATTCTTTATCCTTAGCCATAATCATACCTCCGTAAAAAATTTTATTTTTATATTTATTTTTAGATTCAAAGAACTGATAATAATAATACCACGTTTTTGAATATGCGAAAAGAGTTATCCGCAATATCCCCAAATAAAAAAGAGTTTAAGACCGACAAGATGAAAGTGCCGGTTGTTTTCCATGCTTCTGACGAACTGTTGCCTAATGAAGAAACCTTCAGTCAGTTGGAAAATCTAGCCAAAGATGATCGTTTATTCCATCACATTGCCGCTATGAGTGACGTTCATCCTAAGCCGGGACGCAAAAATCCTACTGGAACAGCCGTGGCCAGCAAAAATTTCTTATTTCCTCAAATCAATGATACCGCTCCCAATTGCGGAATGAGATTTATTAAAACCGACTTAGACGAAAATACGAGTCCGGAAAAAATAGACGAACTTTTTCAGGAGCTCGTTAAAGCAATACCAACCAAAAAGTATGTCGGCACTAAAATACCGTATGATTTGGCGATTGATATCGGACAAAAAGGGATTGCTCCGCTTAAAGAACATTTTAAAACTAGGATACAAAATGAAATTGAAAACACTTCTCATAATGGAAATTTCTCTGATCCGGAAACTACTCGACGTGAAATTCTTGACGTAATTCCCAAATTCTTTTTCAAAATAGGCAGATATCGGCTGGGGATTTTGGGCGCCGCTGGCAATCACTTTTTGGACTTGATGAAAATAACAGAAATAAAAGACACCGTTACCGCTGAAAAACTTGGAGTAAAGGAAGGTCAGTATATTTTCATGATCCATACTGGTTCCGGTCTTTTAGGACAATATGCTTCCTACATGTACACTCCTAAGACTAAGGAACATTTGAGCCAGAAGATAATGCTCAAAATCGGAACGACTTTTTTCGGAAGCCAGATGAAGCCTGTGTACAATCATCTGTCAGGAAAAATAAAAGACTATCAAAATAAGGATGAATTTTTCGGTTATGACGATCAAAGCCTGGAAGGAAGAATGTTTATTAGAGCTCACAAAGCGGTGGCTAATTTTGGATTCGCCAATAGAGCTGTAATAACCCACAATTTAGACCAGACCTTGGAAAAGGTATTTGGAAAGCAAATTAATCTGGATCTGCTCTATGATATTTCTCACATTTCCATTAACAAAGAAAAGCATTTCAACGAGGATGTATGGGTTCATAGAAACGGAGCGGTTCGCGCCTACGGACCAAAAATGATGAGTGACCATCCGGTATTTTCATCTACAGGAGAACCAGTTTTTATTCCCTCTTCAATGAGTACTCCCGCCTATATAGGAGTAGGGACTGATCAAAATACTTCTTCATTCTTCTCTGCCGGACACGGAACGGGGAGGAAAAGAGATGCAGGAAAAGATGTTCCCCGGAATAAGAAAGAGTTGCGAGAGAGAGTTGAGAAAAGCAACGTTAAATTATACAACGCTAAATCTAAAGGCGTAATCTTGCAAGACAGCGGGTATTATAAGGATATTGAAGAAGTAATTTCCGGGATGGAAGCTAATAAAATCATAAAGTCGGTAGCCAAGATGCAGCCGGTAGCAGTGCTGATGTATTAGCGCTTCTCTCCCCTTGGGAGAGGATTGAAGTGGGAGTATCCGAAATATTAGAGTGTTAAAAAAAATCACTGTTTTCTTTGCCCGCCCTTGGAGGGAATTCAAGGATTTTTTTATTTTTGTCTAGCGTTTTAGGATATATAATGCTGGCAAGTAATTTACTTCCATAAATCTTCTTTGGGCTCATACGGATATGGATACAGATCTTTAATAAAATATTTTTCTGCTTTAGGAAAAATCCAGTCATTTTTGCGTTGTATATATTGCATACAAATGACCGAGGTTTTGGATGTGCCAAATTGCCAAATAATGTGCCTGCATGTACCACAAGGGGGAGTGCTATTTTCTTGCACTTCTGGAACTGGGTCTGCGACAACTATATATTTTATTTTGGCATTATAGGATTCATCTAAAACCATACTTGCTATTGCGTGTCTCTCACCGCAAATGGTTGCCTGTGCAATATTTGGCTCAAAGCAAGCACCGTTATGTATTTTTCCGCTATCTGACATCAAAAAAGAATATAGCGTATCAACACTTCCTTTTTTGTGGCGCATTTTATTGTATTTGACGATTGCTTTTTTGGCATGTTTAATTAATTTTTTCTCGTCGGTTGTAAAATTGACTGTCATAAAAGCATTTCACTAATTATTGTATTATAGTTACTCTACAACACTATTTAACTCGTTTTTATCAAATTAGCTTTATTTTTATTTTAATTCTATTGAATCTCGTGTCTTTCTTAGCACTACCTTAGTTTTTTTTATTAAGATTAAAGTATTGATTAAGCTAATTAAATTTGATATTATTCACACATACATTATAACATAGGCTGATGAAATTAATAACCATATCGGGCATAGACGGATCCGGAAAATCAACCCAGGCACAATTATTAAAAGATTATTTAGAATCGCAGGGAAAGCGGGTTTTTTATTTCCATGCAATTGATTTTGGTATTGCTAATAAAATTTTAGGAAAAAAGAAGGATTCTGGCGGAAGAGAAATAAGCATTAAGAAAGCCGGCTGGCTAAAAATATTTTTGCGCAAAATCGCCCTACATATTGACTTATTAAGATTTAAAATGTTACTGAACAAGTTAAGTAACAAAAATTACGACTATATGCTTAGCGACCGATATTTTTATGACACGGTTATAAATATAAATTATCTATCCTTGTGTCATTCCAGACTTGATCCGGAATCTCCTGAGATCCTGAATCAAGTTCAGGATGACAGGTGGGTTAAGAAAGTTA
Organism: bacterium BMS3Abin15; assembly: GCA_002923195.1. Lineage (GTDB taxonomy): Bacteria > Patescibacteriota > Minisyncoccia > Moranbacterales > 2-12-FULL-40-10 > BMS3ABIN15. Next base: position 14,475 of record BDTH01000047.1, on the reverse strand, counting down.
TCAAGCCCGACTTTGCTATCTATCTCCAAACTGATCCGGATAAAATTATACAGCGCGACTGCGTGCCTGATCAGGGACTAAATTATCTGAAAAAGAAAAAGGAATTATTTGACGGCAGTATAGAAAAATATAACCTTAAAGTCATTAATGGGGACAGGATTAAGGAAGAAATTTTCAATGAGCTTAAGAATTTAATATCCTAAATCAGTTACTAATTACTAGTTACCATTTTTTATGCCTAGACAACATATTGTAAAATCGGTTTTTTGGCTGACAGCGGCCGAGATAATATTTAATCTTTCCGGCTATATCGTCCACTCCGGGGTGGGACGGATTTTAGGTCCCGCCGAATACGGCCGCTACGGACTGGTAATAACGCTTACTACGATGATTATAATGCTTATTGGCCGGGGAATCCCTTCGGCTATGAATAAGTACATCAGCGAGATTTCCGACACCAAGCCCGGACTGGTCAGGCTGATTAAGAAACAAGCGATAATAGCCCAGACAATTTTAATTAGCTCAATTACGATTATTTTCTATTTATTGGCGCCGGTGATAGCCCTGGCTTTGAAAGACCCGACTCTCACTCCGCTTTTCAGATTATCATCCCTCATCATCCCCGCTTTTGCCGCCGCTTCATTTTACTTTTATTATTACACCGGAATTCACCGATTTAATGTGCAGTCGGCTTTAAAAGTCGTCCGTTCTGTTGCTAAGATAATGTTCATAATCGGACTGGCTTATTTATTCAAAGTAAAAGGATCTGTTATCGGATACATTGCCGCTCCCCTATTAGTATTTTTTGTCGCCTGGATTATTGATAAAGTATGGATATCAAAAAAATTCTTTGACAATAAGGACTACGATTTCGACTGGCATAAACTGATAAGCTACGCCTGGCCAATCACTCTTTTTATGCTTTTTTATGAAATATTAATTACTGTGGACCTATATTTTGTAAAAGCCATGCTTCAAAACGATTTCTTGACTGGAATTTATAATGGAGCGCTAACTATCGGACGAATACCTTATTATCTTTTCTACGCACTGACCATTGTTCTCCTACCAACTATTTCTAAAACAACGTTTCAAAATGACATAAAAGAAACAAAAAAAGTAATAAGTCAGTCACTGCGATTCATGATAATGCTTCTGCTTCCCATAACTATCCTTATGTTTGTTTATGCCGAACCAATAATCAATATTTTTTACGGAGCCGGCTATGAACAAGCAGTCCCGCCAATGCAAGTCTTGGTTTTCGGCGTAGGATTTCTGACTGTCTTTTACGTAATGAGTTTTGTTTTTAATGGCGCAGGATTGGTCAGAATTCCAATGTACATTGCGCTTGTGGGAATGATAGCTAAGATTATGCTTAATTATGTTTTAATCCAAACACATGGGATTATGGGATCAGCCATTGCCACTTCCATTGTTTCAGTTTTTATAATGGCAACAATGCTTTTCTACATTCACCGCCATTTTCAAGGCCTGATAAAATTAACCAGCTTACTTAAAATGCTAATTGCCACACTCCTGATGTATTCGCTATCCTTCTTTTTCCCATCACAAAATTTGATGTTCGTTGTTTGGAGCATTGTTTTGACTGCTTTCTATCTTTTGATCCTATACATCCTTCAAGAAATAAAAAAAGAAGACCTGGATCTTCTTAAAAAACTAGCTTCTAAAAAATAGTACCTATAGCAGAGCGGCCATTGTGTTAGATTAAATTCAGGTAAGTGTTAAAAATTGTATAAAATTATTTCTTATATTTTTTTGCTTCCTTATCTATCCAATCTTCAAATTCTCTCTGTTTTTTGAAATATCCCATAATTCTCAGCCCTACATATAAGACCATAAGAGATACTCCTCCTAATATTGTCTTTTCAGTTTTCGGATGATCTTCCATGTATTGATCTATGCTATCCATTGGTATAAATTGAGATATAATTATTATAAAAGGTACCGCCATGATAATCCCGAACAACACAGACCAAGTTTTCTTTTTACTCCACTTATCATTCGACGAAAGATTTTTATGGTTTTGATTATTTTCCATACATATATACATTATTAATAATTATTTAATAAATTTTCTCAAATCTGATTCAACTAATATTCTCTGAACGTCAGTACGAGCAATCATGGTTTGCAAAGGCTTGGAGTTCTCTTTTTTGTTTTTATTATCAATCATCGAGAAGCCGATATATTCAACTTTCTTATTTTTTCTAGCTCTAACCCAGTCTATCGCAGGGACTAAATCGCTATCAGAACTAACAATAATTGCCACGTCATATTTATCGTCCACTGCCCCAACTATTAAATCGGTAGCGAGTTTTACATCTATTCCTTTTTCTCTTTTGGTTCTTATCACAACTTCTTTTATCCCCTTTTTCTGAAGTTCTTGATAATTAATTACCCTGTTATCTATTCTTATTCTTTCTGTTCTAAACCTCAACTTACTTGTTTTTATTTCCCAGCCGGTCGATTTGAGAATCGTAAATAATTTTGTCTGCTTCGACATTGCTTTTTTGCTTCTAGGGTCTCCTTCCTGTTCCCTAACTGTTCCTATATAGTATCTCCTTCCTAAATTAACAATTTCCCTGTTATTAGCAAGAAAGCTAGCGAAATCTTCAAACGAAAAACCAACTTCATTAGTTCCAATCTTCTTTAAAGCAAGGTGATAAAAATTGCCACCATCAATAAAAATTTGCACTCGTTCTTTCTTCATAAAATCAGTTTAACATAAATAAAAAATCCTGCACACTGCCGAAGCAGGCGCAGGAGACTTTGTAATGTAATACTATAGCATAATAACTTTTCTGTCAATAGCGTTTAAATAGCTTATTTGAGCCATTTTTATTATCAGCATGGGAGTGCCTAGTCTCTGTCTTTTATATCCACAAACTTAGTAACGATACTGTGAATAATTCCCGGTTTGGGATTTTTTATATAGAAAAATCCAATTAAGCCGATTGTTATCGCTCCTATAGAATCAACTAATAAGTCGGTCATTGTGTCCACTAATCCACTCTTCTGCATAGTAAGCCCGAAAACTTGATCCATACTGAATTCAAAAATTTCCCATACAACTCCGGCGAATACGGCAAATGATACGGCAAATAAAGCAATGAATAATGGCTTGGCTTTAATCCGACTGGTTATTAAAAGTGAGTAGGCAAAAATAAATCCCACCATTCCAAGGATAAGGCTATACCCAGCATGTAAAAATAAATCCCACCAAAAAAACCTCACATAAAAACCGCCATATTCTCCCAGTCCATAGGATGTATAGAGAATAATTGTTAATAAGAAATCAATTTCAACCGGCAGATTAATTTTAAAGCTCCTACTGACAATTGCCGGAAGGAAAGTAAAAAATAAAATGAACAGCGACACGACAGCTAAAAAGTAGTCTTGTCTCCATACACTAATCAAAACCAAAACTCCAATAAAGACCTTCAGTACTATTGATATGTAATGTAATATTTTTTCCGTTCTAGTCATTTTTATTTGCAGAGTGCGCGTTATTTACCCCGTTAGAATAGCCCGGGGTTTGAATTTTATTACAGCAAATACAGGACTTAACTCAATATTCAATTACAGACTTTTATTATAAAGGCAGACTTTTCTAACGGGGCTTACTAAATATCTCATTCCAATTGTAGCGCTCAGGAACCCCGGGCGCTGATCTGTCATTATCGTCATCTTCTGAAAAATACCAGTCAACATCTGTTATGGACTCCTCTTCGGGCAAAAGCCTAAAAACTATCAGTGTGCCAAATTCTTTCTTTTCTATTACTTTATAAGCTATGCTATATTTTGCGATTTCTTCCTCAAGGTTTGACGATGTTCTGAAAACAAGAAAGTAATTTCCATTCCTGTATACCTTGCTTGTTTTCACACTGCTAGCGGCCATTCCTTCCTTTCTAATGATATATTTCAGCGCCCGATCATGTTGAGATTCACTGTCCAAGAAAACAGGATAATTATTTTTCTCAACTATTTTGCTAATGTAGCTTACTATTAATTGTTGCTGTTCAAGCGTAACGCGCGCCCTTTCCTTTAGTATTCTGTCTGGATTTATTTTTACATTTTCAAGAGGCGCTTTTTTAAGCTGAGAAAAGCGAGTCATAATGGCTAGTGAATTTGAAACAATTAAAGCGGTTATTATTGCAATAATAATCCATTTTCCTTTATTTGTAAGCTTGGTTATAAAATTAAAAATGAGTCCGAGAAAAATAAAAGGAAGCGGGGCAGTGATAAGAAAGAATCTGGGAGAAATATCGTATGCAACCGGAAGAAAAACAATAAAAGATACAATGAGCCATAGAAATGAAAAGAGTAAAAAGTTTTTCCGACTAACATCCTTTTCTTTTATTAATCTTACAACTAAAAGAACAATTCCCAGAGAAAAAACAATAAAAGCCGTGATACTCCAGGGTAAATTTTTTCTGCAGTCTTTATCGCATTTAAATTCAAATGCATTGGAAACCTTAAGTGCGGTCTTAACTTTTACAACTTCTGCTTTTTCCACTCCGCTCAAGATTAAAAAACTTCCAATTGCGTTTTCTTCATAATTTCTGATGGCTTTTTCTATAACGCTGTATTTTTCGTTTTGTGACTTGCCCGAAACCGCTTCAGCAAATTCCTTAGCATTATCGCCTCCCGTTTTTATTTCGTTGATTATAACCGGTGAGTAGAAAAATATTACAATTAAAAATGAACTTGCCCAAACTTTCCAACTAAACCTTGGTCGTTTAACTAGCAGGAATACGACCGAAACCACTGGAATAGTTAGGAGTACCAGAAAGTGAAGCTGGGTGGCTATAGCAAGAGAGACCGCGAAAATATACATCCATAAATCCCTCTTTTTTTCTTCCTTGTCAACGACTCTTAAGAGAGAGTAAAAAATCAACAGCACAAAAAAAGGAATCAGATTGGGGTTCCAGGCGAAGCGGGAATACATTATGAGAAAAATTGAAACAGAAAATATTGACAGCAGACCCAAAGAATTCCATTTGTTAAAGTATCGGCGACAAACTAAATAAAAAAGAGGCAGTGTAAGAATAGAAAAGAGCAAAATGATAAAAGCTACTCCGAAAGGAGTATTTCCAAATATTTTGGCGCTAATATATTCTAGATAATAAAATGCGGGGCCTAGTCGTAAAAAAGTGCCCGCCGCTCTTGGGCCCAAGAGGGGCAAATTGCCTATACCATTATCAACCGCTTCCGATATTACCAAAACGTCTCTTGCCTGGTCTAGTTCAAAATGGATCCAGTCGGAAAAATTATAGCCGCGCAAAAAAATTCCGACGGCAATAACAGCTACCAGCAAGGCAATAAAAGTTCCTTTTTTAAAAAATACCTTCACTTTATTTTTTAACTTATTATGCTACAATTCAGTAGAATAGCGTAACAATCCTAATTTTATTATATTTACCGGCATTAAGCAACCTAACCCCCTATTTGCTTCTCCTTCTTAGTAAGGGGGAGAAAGAGTGGGGGTCGCATAATTTATTAATCATTTTTTATAACTTAAAAAACCGTAGCAATACGATGAGTTCTATAAAAAACAATTTTGAGTTTAAAAAAATACTACCACTAGCGGTAGTTGTTTTGGTAATGATTATAAACTTCGGTTTCGGAATATATAATCTCTCTAGACAGGCCCCGGTAGATGAGCCCCTATGGACTCTTGATCGCATTCCAAAATATTGGAAAAATATAAAGGAACTTGATCCTAAGGGCACAAGAATCAGCGATAAGCCAGGAATAACCACAGCTCTGGTATCCGGAGTCGGTCTACTTAAAGAAAATCCTGAAGAGTATGACACTAAAAGCAGACATTATAATCCGCAAAAAAACATTGAAAATCTGTTTCTCGCCCTCCGCCTTCCTCTATTTATATTTACCGTCTTAATGCTACCGGTTTTTTATTTTTTTATCAGCCGCCTTCTTGGCAACCTCACGGCTATGTTTTCTGTTCTGTTCATCGGGCTCTCCCCTATTCTTTTGGGAATTTCCCGCATCATCAATCCCGACTCACTGCTATGGATATTTATGCCACTCACAATTTTAAGTTATTTTAATTATATAAAAAGTAAGGATAAACGCTACATTTATTCTACTGGAATATTACTAGGACTATCACTTCTTACAAAATATGTTTCTAATATTTTGATTATATTTTTTCTTGGCTTGATATTTCTTGATTACTTTTTAAACAACAAAAAAATAGGCGATGCTTCTCAATATGTCAAAAGATCTTTATTGGATTTGGGAAAAATAGTAATCATTGCCTTGGTAACTTTCACTATTTTATTTCCAGCTGTCTGGGTTAAGCCGGAAAAATTGCTGGATGCAACTTTATTGAGTGAGGCCTTTGAAAGCACCTGGCAATATTTCGTGGGTCTAATAGTCCTGCTAGTTGCCGATTTACTTATCTTAAAAAGTAAAATATTTGAAAGACTATTGTCGCTGTTGGTGAAAGCCAGGAGAATTATCGGCATTGCGATTGCCTCGTTATTTATCGCTAGCATTGTAATCACTATTGTTAATGTGTACGCCAAAATGCCTTGGTTTAATTTCGAGTCCATAGTTGCATCTCCTAAGTCGGCCTACAATTCAAATGGTTTCTTGGCCGTATTTCTTTCTGGTTTTTACTCTTCAACATTCGGCATCTCAATAGTTGTTGTTATTGCTATCTTAATAGCCGCTTTCTACATTTTTAAAAAAGATGCTTTTTCTAAAATAAGTAACCAGGTTGTTTTTTGTTTTATAATTTTTATCATGCTTTACTATTTGGGATCAACCGTAAATGACGTGGCTACAACCGTGCGCTATCAAATTGCCCTCTTCCCACTTTATTTTATTATTGCCGCTACTGGAATTTCTTTTGTAATTTCTTTTTTAATAAAAAAATATAAAAAAGACAACCTGATTATTTATACTTTATTAATTTTAATATCTTTAACGCTTATAACCACTCTCTATAAAATTAAGCCTTTTTATTTCAGTTATGCCAGTAATCTATTGCCTCCACAATACGTTCTAAATCTGAAAGACATGGGCGATGGAAATTATGAAGCGGCGGAATACCTTAATATCCTGGAGGGCGCCGAAAACCTTTACGTCTGGACTGACAAGCGAGGAGTGTGTTATTTCTTTAGAGGCCACTGTACCAGTACTCTGGATTACAAGCGCTACATCACCAGCGGAGAAAATAATTTCGACTATTTCATCGCGACAACCGGGAAACGCGCCCAGAATACCCGCCAAGTCTTATCTAAAATGGCAATGAAGCCTGATTATCTAATTCGATTTGATAAACTTTATACATTTGAAAATCCGGACCTCCAGATAAATTTGGGAGGAAGAGAAAGTAACTTTGTCAAAGTAATTAAGTCAGATAAGATTGACGTTTCCTACAGCAATAAACCCAATAAAGTAAAAAATGGAAAAAACAAAAAAAGGGAAAAATAATTTTTATATTAAATTTTTACTGGCCGTATCTGTTATTATTTATTTTATTTTTGGATTTAACCATCTGACAAAATTTATAACCTCTGATGAACATTATTGGGTCTATGACAGGGTTCCCCAATATTGGGAAGCAATATCTAATCGAAAATGGAAAAAAACAAGAATAAATGATAAGCCAGGAATAACACTGGCTTACGTTTCCGGAATCGGACTCCTCTGGGACAAGACGCCGCGCGACCATATGATCAAAGATGATACGACATTAAGCGCTTATCACTCAGAACGAACTGAGAAGTTAAACCTAACTTTCCGCCTGCCTATTTTGATTTTTAATGGATTTTTCGTTCTCGTACTATTTTGGCTAATCAAAAAAGTGACTGAAAACGACTGGATAGCCCTTCTGTCCTCTGTTTTAATGCTTTTATCCCCTATCCTTTTAGGGATATCGCAGATAGTGAACCCGGATTCTCTTTTGTGGGGATTTTCTACCGCGTCAATTTTCGCTTTCCTAGCTTTCATTAAAACAAGTACACCCCCACACCAATACGAAAAAAATAACGACATTAATATATCTGAACAATTACACGACAAGAATAAGCAACATTGGTGTGGGGGTAAAAGGAAGTTTGCCATTCTTTCCTCTATTTTTTTGGGGCTGGCACTTCTTACAAAATATGTTGCCGCAATACTTTTCCCGTTTTTGTTTTTAGTAATTCTTTTTTATTTTTTACTCACCCTGTCCGATCAAATTGGGAACACTGAAAAATCAAAGAAGAAAATTCTGGAACTTTCCGTTGCATATTTTGCGATTGTGGCCGGATCCCTGGCAGTATTTTCCTTTTTGATGCCGGCCGTTTTTATAAAATCCAAGCACCTTTGGAAAGGCACCATAGGTTATGAGGGATTGGGATATATTTTTTGGATAGTAGTTGTCCTGAACATTCTTTTAATAGTGGACAGCTTATATTTTAACAGTCAAATAATTAGCTTCTTGTTAAAAAAGCTAAAATTTCTAAAAAATATTCTACCTCGTATTATTTATACTCTTCTTATCATATTAACCCTATTCGTTTTGGCTAACTGGATAAGTGGAAATAGCATAGTCAATCTTGAACATATTGAATTCGATAAACGCGATGCTACCAGTTTTAATATTCTTCCTGTTTATCAAAAGTTAATCTTAGAACATAAGCCACTCATATTTTCTCTGACACCGCTTGTTTTAATTTCAATTTTATACATCTGGATTAAGTCGGTTTTTAAGCCGACAAAGCACGAACTCGTTATTTTTTCATTGTCTTTGTTTATAGTCATCTTTCAAGCAGCTATGATAAAAAGTGGCCTATTGGCTACAGTAAGATATAGTATTATGCTTTATCCTTTAGTTATGATCCTGGCGGCCATTGGCATTTATGACTTTTTATCAATGCCGAAGCTACGCAAAAAGATAAGATGGCGAGTAGTGATTCCGGTTGTTATGCTTATAAGCACAGTTAGTCTTTGGTTGTGTAGTCCTTTTTATTTTAATTACACCAACAGCCTGCTTCCTAAAAAATATCTCATTACTGGCGCCTGGGGTTACGGAGGCTATGAGGCGGCGCAATATCTGAATTCACTCCCCGATGCGGAAAATCTTACGGTCTGGACGGACTACCACGGATTCTGCGAATTTTTTAAGGGAAAATGCATCACTAAATACCGCTTTGAACTGGACCAATATCCCGTCGACTATTATGTGCTGACCCGCCGGGGAGAAATAAGATATTATTACCAATACAAAAGTTATAGAACCAGCGAAAGATTCATCGATGCTTACAAATATTATGATGGAATAACCGAGCCGGAATGGAAACTTGAGATAGGCGATCGGCCGGGAAATTTCGTAAAAGTGTTTAAGAAAGTCGACAATTAAATACTATTTATTTTTTACTCCGCAAATAAATAGGTAAAGCAAAGAAACTAATAAGCATCTGAAGGAGTCGGCTTAGTATTGCGACCGTTACAACTGCAGAAGAGCCTGCCCCGAACAGTCCGAAAAAAGTTATATAAGCCCACTCCTTAATACCAATATTATTTATGCTGACTGGAATCGAGGAAATTATACTAATAAGAAAAACCACCGACAAATAATTAAGAACGCCTATTTTAATGCCTAGTGCTAAAAAAAGAGCATAATTGGCCGCAGCAATCCCGATTAAACTGAATAAAAAGGAATAACCTATAGATTTAGTAATAATTCCTGAATTATTGCCATACTCGCCAAATTCTTTATAAAAATCCAATATTCTGCCAGGAAGATATTTTGAAAACCTACTTCTGAACAATGCTTTCTTAAATCTGAAAGCAATAAGGGATATGATTAAGACAACCAGAATCGCTAGATTAATGCTTGCTAATATAGGATTTGTAAAAATCGCATTAAAATTCAATACGGCGAAAAATAAAGTTAGTATCATTGCCCCCCAAAATCCCGTAGCTCTATCAATAACTATGGTCGATAATGCTCGGGGATATTTTTTTCCTTCTTTTCCAATTTGATATGCCTTAAAAGCGTCTCCTCCTATAAAAGAAGGCATGAAATTATTTATAAAAGTTCCGGTAAAATACAACTTAAAGAATCCCCCTGGGGGAAGATTAAAGCCCTTAATGTTGGCCAGAAACTTCCATTTATAAGAAGAAATGAAAATCCCAGCCATATAAAGCAAGACGTAAATTCCCACTTGCCAAAGTTCTACTTTTTTCAAAAAAGTCCAAACTTCGTGCCAATTAACTGTAAAAACAATCCAGGCCACAAACCCGACACTGACGGCAAATTTCAATAAAAATTTTAGAGTTTTTTTAGTCATTAGTGACTGACTTATAGGAATCGTAATATTTATTCGCTACTTTCCCCCAGCTCATACTTTCCGCTACCTCACGGCTTCTCTGTGACATTCTTTTTTGAAGATCACTATCTCTCAGAATTCTGCCTATCTTTACTATTAAATCTTCGCTGTCTTTCATTTTAACAATAAATCCGTTATCTCCGCCACTTAAAAGTTCCCTGGTGCCTCCCGTATCAGTTGCAATAATTGGAAGCCCGCTGGCTAGAGCCTCCAGCATCGTATTGCTCATTCCCTCATTAAGTGAAGGCAAAACAAAGATGTCCGCTTGGCTATAAATGGCTGGCAATTCCTCGTGCGGAATAATGCCTAAAAATTTCACTTGCTCTTCCAGTCCCATTTTCTCAACCACACTTTCGAGTTTTTTCTTGTCATTTCCCTCCCCCACTATATCCAATTCAACATTATAATTTTTCTTAACCAATTGATCAATCGCTTCAATTAAATAATTTATTCCTTTGCGAGCGGTTATGCGAGAAACACAAATAATCTTAAAGCCATTGCTCTGTTCTTTTTCAGATGGTTTAAACTCTTCGGTGCTAACCCCGTTGTAAATAATTCCGATCTCCTGATTGGGATTGGTTTTTAGAGCTAAGTTTTTCAACCCCTCGCTATTAGAAACCACCCGCGAAGCATTTTTCCAAATTGATTTCACAAGGGGAGAGATAATTTTATATAAAAAAGTAAATCGTTCGCTGTAGCCAGGAACGTCCGATCCGCGCAATGACACTATGTATGGTATCTTGAATTTTCTTTTTAACATCAGGGATAAGAATCCACAGGGCACGGTAAAAAATGAATGACTCAAATTATAATTATTCTCCTTAGCTAGCTTTCGCGAAAACCAATAGGCCCTCCAAGCATAAACCAGTAAATCTTTTTGTGACTGAAAGTGAATATTTTTCTCATTTTTTCCAATAGGCAGACGATGAATTTTAATGGTGTTTCCTATTTCTTCTAAATGATATTCGCTGTCAATGGATGAGGCAACTAAATCGACTTCCAAATCTGGAATTTTAGAAAATTCGCGCAAAATATAGGAGGTCGCGTTAGCCGCGCCTCCGCCCAATGGTGGATACTCGTAGTTAAAAAATAAGATTTTCATTATTACTTTATTCTCTCACATTTTAAGATTTTTTTCAATAAATTTAGAAAATAAAAAGGGGACATTTCTGTCCCCCGAAGGTACTATGTTATTTTTTATAATTACCTTTGGCTGTTAGAGTCCCAATCTCCGCCAATTTCGGAGATTTTTTAATGTATAGCTCAGGCTGTCTATTTTGCCCTTAATTACCGACCGAAACGGATAAACTGCTATACCCGCTATTAACAAGCACGCGGTGATTATTCTCCAGTCCGGCATAAATCACCTCCTTTCACTATTTATTTCGTTTCCTGAATTCTGCGACCTCCATAACGCTAATAACTACTCCTCTAGATATTATTGCAAACAATTTGCCGTCGGGTATGCCCAGTTTCTTAAGTTTTTCCGCCGAAATTCCATGTGCCTTCAATGACTTGCTGGAGATCAGAATTTTATCTGTGTTACCAGCAACCTTTCGGCAAATTCCCAGAAGTCTTCTCGCCTCTTTATCACTTCCCTTAAATCCATACTGATTTCTTAAGCGCTGAAGAGCATGCGCAATAACACCGCCATTAGTTTTATTTACCCCTGACAAGTGCAATCACCTCCTTATCAACTATAGTCTAAATAATTGCTAAGCTTTCCTTCATCCATGTTATTTAAAAACCGACGCGCCAATAGGAAGATGTAGATAATATAAATAACTATTGCGAGACATACTAGTGACAGCGCGAGCAACAGTAAGAGAGGTGAGATCACACACAATACTACAAATGAAATAATAATCATGAATTTCGCAATCGTATTTTTCTTTTCCGATATGCTTGTTTTCATTATCCCCTCCTTTTAGCTAGTGTTTTACCTGAATTTTAATTTCGAAACTATTCTTTTCAGCTCTCCTATTACTCTACTTCTATCTGAGATATCAAACACTGCTGCCATTACAAATAAAACTATCAATAAAATTAAAATTGTTTGTAGAACAACTGGATTATTTAAGTTTCCCACGTTAATTATCCCCTTCTCACTTTTCTCAAATAGCTTCTTATCCAGAACAAATGAATTCCGTTAGGATTATTTATTCCCACCGTTCCATCTGCCGGCAATGCATCTACTATGCATCTCTTCCCTATGAAAGCGTCTAGCGTAGTGTATTCCGGAAATGGTATTCCGCACTCTTTCAGAAACTTCTTACTTTTTCTTGGATCCATCGGTATCACAATATCTCCCATTCTTAATCCCATTTTCACACCTCCATTTAATTTCCGTAAAAAATAACAGTTGAAGCAAAGCTCATCACAAGTAACACAAACAACCATAAGAAAATTAAGTATCTCCCAATCTTTTTTAACATAGCTGATCTCCTTTGTTCATCAAAACTTTATTTTAACAAAACCGTATTTGCCTATTTTTAAGGTACTGCCGTTATCCTTTTTATTTAAAACCCTTTGCCAATCTGTTTCTTTTTTATTATTTATTTCCACTCCTCCCTGTTCAATCTTCCTCCTCGCGTCGCTTAAGCTGTCCGCGTTCCCCGAAAAAACTAAAAATTCAGTTAATTTAATGTTGTCCTTGCTAACCTTAACTTCCGGAATATTTTCGGGAGTTTCTTTTTTGGAAAATGTGTCAACGAAATAGTCTTTGGCTTTTTGAGCTTCTTTTTTCCTGTGATAAATTTTTACAATTTCTTCCGCCAATTTAATTTTCAAATCGCGAGGATTCTTTTTTTCAGTTTTTATGTCCATTTCCATTTCTTTAATTTCATCCATCGGAACATCTGTGCAAAGTTCGAAATAATTAGCAATTGAAGTGTCCGGAATAGACATCACTTTCCCAAACATTGAATTTGGCTCTTCGGTAATGCCGATGTAGTTATCCAGACTTTTACTCATTTTTTCTTTTCCATCCAAGCCAATCAAAAGCGGAACTAATAAAATATCCTGCTTGGGTTTGCCCATTTTCCCTTGTAACTCCCTTCCCGCATGACAGTTAAATTTTTGGTCATTGCCCTCAACTTCCAAATCGATATTTAAAATAAACGAGTCATAAGCCTGCATCATGGGGTATAAAATTTCATGATTTCCTATGTCAGTTCCTGCTTTTAATCTTTTGTCAAAATCGTCCCTTTCCAGTGTCCTTGCGATAGTAAATTTGGATTCCAGCTTTATCACGTCCGCCATAGTCATTTTTGAAAACCACTCGCTATTTTTTTTAATCTCGACTTTATTTACGTCAAGAATTTTTCCGACCTGATCGAAATATGTCTTCGCATTAACTTCAATTTCTTCTTCTGTCATCATCGGACGGGCTTTTGATTTTTCAGAAGGATCCCCGATAAGCGAAGTATAGTCGCCTATTATAAAAATTATATGATGCCCCAGCTCTTGCAAAACTTTAAGCTTTCTCATTCCCACAGAATGGCCTAGATGAAGGTCGGGGCGCGTCGGATCAGCCCCATACTTAACCCTCAACCTTTCACCACCTAAAAGTCGTTTTTTAATATTCTCCTTATCAATCACTTCTGCCACTCCCCTCGTCAAAATCTCATCAATTTTCTTCTCTATATCCGACATTACAAAAGTATATATTTAAATATATACTTTAATATATATTTAAATACTTATTTTAATATGTATTACTTCGTCCGCCTCTGGCGGAAAATACTTACCTGCTAAAATATTATCAGTTTAAAGGCCTTTTTGCAAATATTAAGGGGCTAGCCCCGCACTAATTTTGCACTGGCGAAGCTGACTTATCCCGCTTTAGCGGGGTTGTGCAAATTTAGTGCGGGGGGCGTTCTCTAACCAATAGCTTGGAAACACTTAATTAATTGGATTGGTGTTTTAAAATCAATCCCCATATGCAGTCTTTCAGTGTTGTAGTATTCCAGATAAACCGGCAAGGCTCTATTGAATATCCTCACATTAGTTTTAACTTTCTGTAAGCATTCTTCCTGCAATGTTCGATTGAATCTCTCCAGATAGGAATTGTCATTGGGCTGCCTGACTCTGGAATGCCGATGCA
>BDTH01000046.1 GCA_002923195.1 bacterium BMS3Abin15 | reverse complement strand
ATCGGCTCATGTTCCACTCTTGGGCATTTTCTGGTTATCGGTTCTTCTGTTTCTACCTGCTCCAATACAATTTTAGGTTCCGGCTCCCGAGCAGTTTTCTTGGGAGGCGGAGGAGGGGTTACGGCTATTTTTTTATCTGGCAGCCGGCTCCAGTTCCCGCATATAAACGGGTAGAGCAAAGTATATTCGGTATCTTCTATGATAACGACATACTTTCTTGAAGCCAGTTTTACAGTTTCATCTTTCCAGTTGGCTACCGTGTTACGGCGAATTTTATTTTTGCCGAATACCATAGCTAACCGGTCACCTTTTGAAATTTCATGATGTCCGTCAGAACTATCTTCATTTATCTTTTCAATGAAGAGTTTGGAAACTTCTTCAGGATAGTCGAGAAGCTCAAGAGCTTCCTCCAGGGTTCCCGTGTACTTGTCCCCACCAGGATTCTCAAAGGAGAATTCGGTGTTTTCATCCGGAACTACCAGCTTTTGTCCTGGATAGATGAGATCCGGATTCTTTATGCGGTCTTTATTGGCGCTATAAAGTTCTTTCCAGCCGCTCAGATTATATATCGGAGCAATCCTGGATAAATACTCGCCTTTTTTGACCACATGGATTTTTGTTGCTTCTGCGGTCCCGGAGAAAGCCAGGACCATAACTAGCATCACTGCCAGCAGTCCTATGACTTTCATTGTTTTCATTTCTCACCTCCGATTTTGTCGTTTTTATCGTTTTTCTGTCACTAATTTCATCATGTTAACATTGTTTATGTTATCAATCAGCCCCTGTTTCATCTTAGAGACGTATTGTATAATCAACGCCATATTCCGGCGTGATGGGAGCTGGGAATTATAATCCCAGCCGGTTGATGGGACGCTACCATTGGAAGCACGGAAAATATCTATTCCTATGCCAACGGCCGTCGCAATTGGATCCATCGAGATCGAAAACCTTCCTGACCCGACCAATTTCTCTGAAAAGCTGTATTGCGGATTGATTCCCGCGATTAGCTTTATCTCTTCTTCGCCCAGCGGGCTCAGCAGTATACCATTAGGAGTCTGGTACCTGTTCCATTGTTTCAACATTTCATGAAAGCCACTGGCTTTCTTCATGTCTCCTATTGGAGTCCCTTTTTTCAGGACAATTTTTTGACGATAATCGTCTTCGTTTAAGAGAAATTTTTTACGGTCGATCGAAATCTCGTTTCCGGCTAAGTCGTAAACATAATTAGCTAGGGTTGATAGTATTATAACTTTAGCCCTCGTTACTTTCCCATCAATGATGATGGTTTCCAGAAAGTGGCCTGAGTAGTCGATTCCGGAGAATATGGACTGGCCGAAAAATTCGCGTCCGTCTTCTTCCGAAACTATCCAGGCGTTCCATCTTATTCTCCCAGGATAATACTCTCCGAAAAGAATGTCAGGGAAAACTCCCTGAATTACTGTAATGTCACCTCTTTTCATAGCTCCTGTTTGTGAAACTCCGACTGATTCGAAAGGCTCTATCAGCATTTCTTTTTCAGTTTCGTTTCCGGGCAGGGACGCATTCTTTATTGTACGAGTCGTTGCGCATCCCAGCAGGAGCACTGCTGTAATCAAAAGCATGCATGTCATTCTCAGCGTTTTCATAACTACCTCCTGTATTTAATTTATTTATTTTTTAAAGTTCTTGTTGGTTCTTATTCTGAACCTCCCAGAAAGTTCTACTTACTTCATCATTGCAGAACTTTCTAAATATGCAGAATTATAAAAACATTATTACTATTACAATTTACTCATCTAGGTATTCCAAGCTTTCCTTATATTCCTTATTAGAGACCTGAGTGGTGCCTCCATTTCCCACTTGGCGATAATATACCCAAGCAAGGCTTATAAGGAATCCCAATAGAAATCCTCCGACAGCCACTGAAATTATTTTATTTATATCAGGATTCTTTTCAGCTATCGGTCCTGACAAAACCCTGACATCCAATCCAACCTTTCCTCTGAATAGGTAGTTTTTTGTGGTCATGACATTGGCTATGCTTTCGGAAATCCTTAACGCCTCTTTTGGATCATTACTAAATGTTTCTATGCTTATTATTCCGACTTGGGCATTCCTAGTTACGTTGATAATATTACTCCACTCTTTCAGCCTTTTTTTCCTGTCAAAAGGAAGAAATTCTTCATTGACCTCGCCCACTTTTACAACCTCATCTACGAAGAGCTCACTATACACTGACTCACTTAATATCCCACTTATGTATTCAGCTGACCTTGATAAAGAATAGAAGTCTTGTGATTCAGTTTGGTCTTGGACAACCAAAAAGTCAGTACTAACCTTAAAGTTTTTTTCGGTAACTACTAAAAAAAGAAATGACAAAGCGGCAACTAACACACCAACTAGTATTAAAATACCAACTTTTTGCTTTATTAAAGCCAAGATATGACCATTTTTCATACAGATAATGTCCTTAATTAATTAACGGCTTAGAATATCAGGTAAATGGAATTTTGTCAAGTCCCCACACCAACTTTTTACTGGCAGAGTCGATTTATTCCGCCTCGGCGGAATTGTGAGAAGTTGGTGTGGGGACAAGTCCTGAGACACAAAAAAAACAGTGTCATCTTGCACTGTTTTTAAATACGTATAATACATACGTATGTATGTGGTTTACTTTTTAAGTACGGCTAAAAAGGCCTCTGAAGGAATGCTTACCTTACCGATATTTTTCATTTTCTTCTTTCCCTTCTTCTGCTTTTCTAAGAGCTTTCTTTTGCGAGTAACATCTCCTCCGTAAAGCTTAGAAGTGACGTCTTTTCTAAACGCTTTAACAGTTTCGCGGGCTATAATTTTTCCTCCTATAGCTGCCTGGAGAGCAATCTGAAAATTCTGCCTGGGAATTACTTCTTTTAATTTTTCTACCGCATTCTTTCCTTCACCAAATGCTTTTTCCTTGGGGACTATACGGGACAGGGCCTCTACCTTTTCTTCAGCTACTAAAATATCCAGTTTCACCAAATCGTAGGAACGATAGCCAATCAATTCATAATTCATAGAAGCGAATCCGGAGGAAACGCTTTTTAAATCATCATGAAAATTAGTAATGATATCAGTTAACGGCACTTCAAAAGTAACAAGAACTCTTTCCTGATCTATGTAGTCAGTATTTTTGTAGTCCGAACGTAATGTTCCCATTAGTTCCATAATTGATCCTAAATAAGGTGATGGAGTAATGATATCCAATTTTACATATGGCTCAGACACTTCTTCAATTTCAGAAGGATCCGGCAGTTCGCTGGGTGAATATATTTTTTTTATTTTTTTACCTTTCAATTTAATTTCATATACAACACTGGGGGTAGTTATTGTTGGATTAAGATTAAATTCCCTTTCCAGACGCGCCTGTATTATTTCTAGGTGAAGCAGCCCCAAAAATCCGCAGCGAAACCCTCTTCCCAGCGCAGGGTTGCTTTCTGGCTCAAAAACAAAAGCGGCATCGTTAAGCTTAAGTTTTTCCAAAGCATCACGCATGAAATTATAATCATCCCCCTCTACTGGGTAAAAACTGGCATAAACCATCGGTTTTACTTCCTTATACCCCGGTAATGATTTAGTTGCGCTGTTGTCTGCCTGTGTTATTGTATCGCCTACTTTGCACAGGCTAACGTCTTTTAGTCCTGTGGCGACATATCCAATATCCCCTGCCTCTAAAATATTTTCTTCTTTTAGGTTGGGCTTAAAATGACCCACCTCAATAACGCCGCTTTCCTTATGGGTAGCCATCATTAAAATCTCATCTTCTCGCTTTATTTGGCCGTCAATTATGCGAATATAGGCCAAGACACCTTTATAGGTATCATATTTAGAGTCAAAAATCAGAGCCCGCAATGGATTGTTTTTGTCTCCTTCGGGCGCCGGGATTTTATCTACAATAGCCTTAAAAATGACTTCTACTCCTTCGCCAGTTTTTCCAGAAGCGGTTAATATGTCCTCTTCCTTGCATCCGATAATGTGCACTATTTCTTTTTTGGTATTCTCAATATTGACATTAGGAAGGTCGATTTTGTTTATTACCGGAATTATTTCCAATCCTTGTTCAACCGCCAAATACAAATTAGAAAGTGTTTGAGCTTGAACTCCTTTTGTTGCATCAACTAATAAAATTGCTCCCTCTACGGCTGCTAAGGACCGCGAAACTTCGTAGCTGAAATCAACATGTCCGGGAGTGTCAATTAAATTTAAGATATACTCCTTGTATTTTATCTGAACTGGCTGGAGCTTAATAGTAATCCCCCGCTCTCTTTCCAGATCCATCTGGTCTAAAATCTGTTCCTTCATTTTCCTTTTTTCCACTGTTTGAGTAAATTCTAAAAACCTGTCAGCCAAAGTGCTTTTGCCATGGTCAATATGCGCTATTATACAAAAGTTTCTTATATTATTCATATATTTACCACTTGCCCTGCACCAAAACCGATAGGTTTCTGGTACTGGGGTGGTTAATATGTGCAATTATGCAGAAGTTCCTTATTTTATTATCCATATTAAAACTAATTAACTAATATTTCCTTATGTGGTTATATGGAAACAATATTATTTCTACGATATCAATTCCTTTAAAAATCTGTGGTGAGGATATTTATCCAATAAGCTTTTATTTTTTGAATTTTTATATTTTTTATTATTATCTTTTAGTTTTAATATATGCTTCGTAATCCAAATATTGTAATCATCACCCCTGCTGTACAGCCAGTTATACGTTTTCGTTATTGTTTGATTGCTTACTTTTAATTTCTTTCTAATAATTTCATAATTTTCTTCATCAATCAACATTTTCGCTATTTGAATTCTTCTAGCCATCATAAGGGATTCACTGGGAGTCAGTAATCCAATAAAAAAATCAATCACTTCTTTCTTTGAATTTAATCCCGATACAAGATCAAAAAAGTCACCGATAATCCTATATTTATTTTTAGAGTCAATAGAGCTTGGTCTAACTTTTGACATACGCTTGGCTTAATAATTTAATACTCATTAAAAATAACACGAAATAATCATTATGTCCATATGTGGTTATAAGGAAACACACTCCACTTGCTCCATTACCTCATTTATTTACTAAAATAAAAAACGTAATTACAAAATAAATCTTGGAGCTTGTCTAGAACAGCATAGTAAATTATGCTAATTCTATGACTAAGCGGTTGATTAAAAATTCAAAATTAACGAATAGACAAATTAATAAATTGATTGAATATTTTGCTTTGGAGGTATCGGCTAACAAAGCTGCTAAAGTGCTGAATATTAACCGACACACCGCCGAACGCGTCTATACATTAATCCGAATCAACCTGGCAATCGAATGCGAGAGACATTCTCCCTTCGGTGGCGAAGTTGAAATAGATGAGTCGTATTTCGGAGGATTCAGAAAAGGTAATCGTGGCAGGGGAGCAGCTGGCAAAGTGCCTGTATTTGGCTTATTGAAGCACAAAGGCAAGGTTTATACGAAAGTCGTCAATGACGTATCCAGTAAAACTCTCAGAAAGATCATTAGAACCAAAATAATTCCAGAAAGTGTTGTTTATTCAGACGGATTCAGATCTTACGACGGATTGGTACCGGATGGATTTAAGCATTACCGAGTCAAACACGAGAAAACATTTGTGGAAAAAAACAGGAGCCATATTAATGGTATTGAGAATTTCTGGGGTTACGCTAAAACCAAAATGAGAAGATATTACGGCATAGACAGAAAACACTTCTGCCTGTACTTAAAAGAGATGGAATTTCGTTTCAATCATAG
>BDTH01000045.1 GCA_002923195.1 bacterium BMS3Abin15 | reverse complement strand
TCGATAGTAACTCTAAGGATATTTCGAAGAAAAACAGTTCACTTATATGCAGCAGAATATTGAAAATATCCTATGTTTTCGGTTATCTTAATTAAAGACTTACTTGAAAAGATCATTTGTTTGTAAGAAAGTTTGAAAAAGGATTTGAAAATAATAAGTAGTTTTTTGAATAAATAAACTTAGTGAGGAGACTTATTTTTGTATCTCAATCCCCGGTCTGCATCATGTCAAAGTGATCAATGTTTTATCAAGAAACCGGTCTGCCGGTATATTATTGTTTTATTATTGTTGGTAACAGCTCTCGGTATCAGGCTTCATAATATTACAAAACTCCCGCTGGATTTTTCGCCTATTCGAGAGTATCAAAATGCACATATCGCAAGGGGACTTTATTATGAGACAAATGATTCGATTTCCGAATCAAGAAAGCAGGTTGCAAAACTTAATATGGAAAGAATGGGGTTTCTATTAGAGCCCCGCATTATTGAGAACGCCTCTGTAGCGGGATATCGGCTTATGGGAGCTGAGCATTTATGGATACCAAGAGTATTATCATCAATATTCTGGGTTGTTGGCGGCTTTTTTTTATATTTAATAGCAATGAAGTTATTTTCTCCCGGGATATCTCTGTTTTCGACCTTTTTTTATCTTTTTCTCCCTTACAGCATTTTGGCAAGCAGGACCTTTCAGCCCGATCCCCTGATGGTGATGATGATGCTGTTCAGTATTTACAGGGTCATGAAATATGATGAAAATCCAACCTGGGCAAACCTTTTTACTGCAGCAGTTATTGCTGCGGTCGCGGTTTTTATCAAACCATACTGTGTTTTTATAATATTCGGCGGATTTTTTTCGCTGGCTGTCTTTAGAAAGGGTTTCTGGAAGGCAGTACTTAACCGGAATACTATAATTTATGGATTTTCGATCATCTTGCCAGCCTTTGCTTATTACTTTTCTGCTTTTGGTTTTGTGGGGGAGCATGCCAAGAGCAGCTTTCTACCGAACCTTCTTGTAGACCCGGCTTTCTGGAGCGGATGGTTTACCATGATTGTGCAGGTAATAGGATATATAGCTTTCTTATTAGCGGTAATAGGACTTTTCAAAGTTAAGCCCGGGCAGCCCAGGGCCCTCCTGCTGGGATTATGGGCTGGATATTTTGTATTGGGATTATCCGCTACATACCAGATACATACGCACAGCTATTACAGCTTGCCTCTTATCCCTATTGCTGCGCTGTCCATTGCCCCGATAGCCGGTATTTTTATTGACCGTGCGCGACCTTTGTTCTCAAAGCGTTTTATGGCGGGGTTTCTTATATTTCTTTTGTTGATCGGTTTTGGCCTGTTTTTTGCCATACGTAGTCTGCCGGTAAAGACTATGTTTGCAGGTCATAAACAAAAGCTGAAAACCGTAGCCCTGTTTATAGGGATAAATCCTGAATTTGGTAAATTCCTGAGCGGTGATGTTGAAATAGATATTAATATGGCAAAAGAGATCGGGGAGCATGTAGGGCACAGCCCTAATACATTAATTTTAACCCCGTACTTCGGAAGGGTGATTGCCTATCACGGTGAATTTGCGGGACTGCCATGGCCTACCAGCGATTCATTGTACGAACGCAGCGTAAGCGGTGCAAGGGTTCCGGATATTGAGAAAGATTTTACTCCAGAGCATATTACACTTTTATATAAGGGCAGATTGATTAAATACACTCCTGATTTCTTCATCATAACGGCATTTGAAGAATTCAAGAAACAGTTTGATTTGAGAAAGGTCCTCTACGAGAACTACCCCGTATTAGTACAGAACGATGACTATCTCATCTTCGATCTGAGAAAAATGTCTAAATAGACTTACCCGCTATTTGTGAGCTAAAAGCTGATAAGTTTGCGTTATGTCCTGATAGCCTTCCCTATGCTGGCACTTATGGCATGGAGTTCCACCGCTTTTGTAGACAGTCACTTGCTTCCAATTTTTCATTAATCTACTTTATCAAACAGGGATAGCCCCATGCAGTCATTTACAGGTCAAGGCATTGTATGGTATGATTAAAAGTTATTAAAGGCTTTAATCGGGATTGCAAGTTATATTAGTGCGTGCAGTTAGCATGAAATGGCTTGAACCTGAGCCGACGTCTTTATACAATTCTACATATGGAACCCAAAACTGCCAGTTTAGAGAAAACATTAATAGTTATACCTGCCTATAATGAAGATGAATCGATCCTTCAAACGTTAGAAGATATTACTTCCCAGAAGTTAGGCTTTGATATCGTAGTTGTAAATGATGGATCAAAAGACAATACTGCAAATGAAGTATTAAAAGCTGGTATCGATATTTTGAATTTACCGTGCAATTTAGGCTATGGCGCTGCAGTTGAGACAGGATTTCGTTATGCCATTAAGAATGAATATACAAGAGTTGTTTTGATGGATTCAGATGGACAACATGACCCAACATTCATTCAAGCGATGGTAAATACGATGGATACAGGAAACTTTGATGTTATCATTGGCTCAAGGTTTAAAGGTACCGTTAATTACTCTATACCCATAACCAGGAAATTAGGCATATTATTCTTCAGGAAAATCGTTAAACTAATAACCAAACAAAATATTTTAGATGTAACATCTGGATTCCAGTTGCTTAACCAGAAAGCAGTCAAGTTTCTATTAAACGAAAACTACCCTTCCGATTACCCTGATTCTGATGTTATTACAAAATTATTACTTTCAGGTTTTAATGTATTCGAGGTTCCTGTTACTATACATGCAAGGGGAAAAGGAAATTCGATGCACTCTTCTAAGTCAAAAACAACATATTACATATATAAAATGATTTTGTCATTACTGCTTGTTGCATTGACACATAGAATAAAGAAAGAGGTGTGAAATGGATATTAAACTCAATACTGAATATTCCGGACTAAGTCTCAGAGCGGAAATAGTTCTTATTGCCATAGTAGTACTTATTTCTTTGTTTATATTTAAACAGTTAAAGAAAAAAAGACTTGATGAAAAATACACAATTTTATGGATTTTGATTGCAATTGCCATGATTGTTTTACCTGTTGTTAGTCCATTAATAGATAAGATAGCATTCTTTATCGGGTTTCATTATCCTCCCATGCTGATATTTGTGGTAGTTATACTATTCTTTCTCATAAGCACTCTGCACAATTCGATGGAATTAACAAAATTAAACAGACAAAATCATGTATTTGCTCAAGAATTGGCAATTCAAGAGAATGAAATTAAAAAGCTTAAGAAAATAAATGCTGATTCTCAATTGTCTTGCTCTCATAGAAATCCTTAAAACTGCAATTAGTAATGAATTTATTAGGGCACAAGCTTCACATATAATAAATAATGCTGATTATTACATATATCATTACTGCTATTTTTGTATTAACAGGTTTTCAATTCCTTAAAATTACCGGTATTTTCTTTGGTATATGTTACCTTCCTGGCCTTACACTGATTGCTCTCATCAAAAAAGACCGTTTAGAGATTGGAGATCTTGCATTAGCTTTCCCCTGTGCTATCGGATTAAGCAGTCTGTTAACATTGATTTTGTTGTA
This sequence comes from bacterium BMS3Abin15, assembly GCA_002923195.1. Lineage (GTDB taxonomy): Bacteria > Patescibacteriota > Minisyncoccia > Moranbacterales > 2-12-FULL-40-10 > BMS3ABIN15. The sequence continues at coordinate 1,107 of BDTH01000045.1, read as the reverse complement.
TGCCGGGGTTCATGTACAATTTATAGCATATACAATATATGGAATAGCCGCTTGCTTTGTACTGCTTTATATATTGATACATAAAGAATTACCACGAATCACCATAAAGCTTTCAGACGGGGACATTAAATTTTTAGTAATAGCATTCTTGATGACGCTTATGTTTAGTATCCCCTTGATTTCTGACAGGCTTGCCATATCTGCTCATGGTTTTCATCATTTATCAATCGTAACAAGCGTTATTAACGGATTTTTCCCTCCTGACAATCCCGGGTTAGGGGGTGCCGCAATCAATTATCACTGGGGATATCACTCCTTAATAGCTGCCATTTCTTTTCCGATCAATTTTCATCCTCTTTATGCTTTCTCAACGCTCAATATTATGTCTCTTTTCTTTATTTTCTGTCTCTCGTATCGCTCTGCTAAATCATTTGGTATCTCGGAAACATATTGCTATCTTGTACCATTAGCACTTATTGGTTTAATGAGGTCTGATGCCGGCTTTTTTGTCGCAAAGAAATTATTTTCCGGGAATTTACCACTTGTTCAAAATATATTCGAGTCTCCCATGGAACTTTTGACAAGCTGGGTTTGGGGCGTTTCCTATCTTGATACAAGATTATTTTTTATGAACAAATTCTATAACGCCAATAACATGCCATTAGGTATCTGTATAATGTTTGCGTTTTTTCTCATCATATTACTTCTGGAAGAAAAAAAGAACAGTACTGATAGAAATACCTTGTTTTTAATTCTTGCTGTTGTTCTTACTGCGCTTTCTATTACTTACCCTTTTTTCTTAATAATTCCTTTGCTTTTTGCTCCGATCTGGTCGGGCATACTTTTTTGGACGAACAGAGGAAGTTTTAGAGTAAGATTAAAAGAGGCCCTGCATTTGATGATACCATGTATAATAGCTGCCATAATTGCTGTCCCATATCTTTTGGCTCTCTCGAGTGGTGGAAATGTATTAACTATGGGTAAAAGTTTTAGCGAGGTTAAATTCATTTACTGGAATGACCAGATAATCAGAAATTTGATAGTTTTCCTGCTTCCTCTTCCACTTATTAGCGTTGGCTTTTGGGTTGCATTTAAACAGTTTGCTAG
>BDTH01000044.1 GCA_002923195.1 bacterium BMS3Abin15 | reverse complement strand
TCCGATCTGGGATTAAACAACATGTTGCTGAAAATAGCGCGTATCTTCGAATCTCAACGTCTGGGGTCGCTCGCAACAAAATCACCATCTTTTGTTTTGCCGGTTGTTCATTACTCTACGCAGATTATAATTGCCAGGAAGCGTTAATAAAAAGAGCTTTTTATAATATTTTTTCTTTCTAGGTTATTTATCTCGATTTGTCTGGTATAATAAATTGATTGAAAAAATGTTCAAACGTGTTGATGTAATGATATAAAAGCTGGATGATGGAGGATTCTAATTAAGGTTCTTGTTTTAGTGGCACATCCTGATGATGAGGTTTTAGGTTGTGGTGGCTGGATCGCGCAACTACTACAATCCGGCAATGATGTTTCTGTTATTTTTACCACTGACGGTGTCCGTCATTCGCCCATTTCAACTGACAGCAAAGGAGACGCTTATGAAGCGTTGCAGGTATTAGGGGTAAAAAAGGATCATATCAATTTTTTAAATATTAAGACCCAGCGTTCTGATGAATATGTACTCCGTGACTATACCGAACAAGTGGAAAAAGTCGGTAAAGACATTGATTTAGTGATAGTTCCGTCTAAACATGACCTGAATATTGACCATGTTTTTGCATATAATCTGGCTTTGATTTGCTTCCGGCCCGTAAAATACCGTTCACGTATTGTTACCATGGAGATTATGAGTTCGACCGAATGGTCTGACCGACCGTTTCACTCCAACTATTACATTGATATTTCAAAAACGATTGACTTAAAGATAGAAGCCCTCGGTAAATATGTTAAGCAGGTTTTGCCATTTCCCCATCCCCGGTCTCCTGAGGCTATCCGCATTAAAGCCCAGCAAAGAGGTTTAGAGGTAGGATATTTATATGCTGAAGCATATCATATCATCAGATGGTTTTAATTCCAGCATTTAAAGGAGACACAATATCAAAGTCCTAGGAATAATTGCTATTGGGAAAAGCCCGGCAGCCTGCATCTTTGACAATGGCAAAATGCTAGCCTGTGTTGAGGAGGAGCGGTTTATTCGTGAAAAAGTAGCCAGAGACAGATGGCCTGTATACTCAATAAAATACTGTCTGGAATCGTTGGGCTTAACATTGGAGTCAGTGGATAAAATTGCAGTGGCCTGGAATTGTAATAAATATCCTAAGTATATGGCTGATTTTTTTGCCGAGCAGGAAATACTTTATCCTGAAAAAGGTAGTGCATTCCGAAATAACGAGTTGGATATTTTTAAAAGGTACACTCCTGACAATTTCCTTGCCAATCTGAATTTTGCATTGCAGTCGGCTCGCCTCGGTGTAATTGAACAACTGGAATACTATGACCACCATGAGTGCCATGCAGCCGCATCATTTTATCATAGCGGTTTTGATGAGGCGCTGGTGTTTATAATGGACGGCAGCGGTGAAGATGAAGCTACTACGGTCTGGTTGGCAAAAGGGCGTAAGCTTGAGAAATTGAAGACATTTAAACTGCCTCATTCTCTCGGCAGGGCATACTCCTCTATTACGGAATTTCTCGGTTTCAGGGCCTATACAGATGAAGGGAAGGTTATGGGATTGGCCCCATATGGAAAGCTTGAACCGGAAACCCATAAAAAAGTTCAGGAGTTATTATCCATTAATGAAAATGGAGATTATACGGTTAATCCTGGTCTGATTTACTACGGCAAGCACTCTTATAATTCAAGATTTACGGATGGGCTGGTGGAGTTACTTGGTCCGCCGAGAATACCTCTTATGCGTAATGAGGATATTTCAGATCATTACAAGAACGTAGCTTTTTCCATTCAGTACCTTCTTGAACAGGCTGTTTCAGGCCTTGTGAGAGCATTTATTGAAAAAACCGGGATAAAAAAAGTCTGTATCGGCGGCGGCGTGGCCATGAACTGTAAGATGAATGGTTTTGTTTCGGAGATGAAGGAGGTTGATGAGTTATTTGTTCATCCTGCCAGTCATGACGGGGGAGCAAACATTGGCGCGGCCATGCTGTCCCTGAAAAAGTATGTCCCGGAGATATCTTTCAAAAAGCTCTCGCACGCCTATGTTGGACCTTCTTACAGCGACCAGTACATTGAAAACGTATTGAATTATTCCAAGCTTAAATGGAATAAACTTGATAATCCTGCCCCATTTATCGCAGATAAACTGGCCAAAGGCAAGATAGTGGCCCTCTTCCAGGGGAAAATGGAAATGGGTGCCAGGTCGCTAGGAAACAGGTCTATTCTGGCCAATCCTCTGTTAAAGGATACCCAGGCCATATTAAACGACCATGTAAAGCATAGAGAAGTTTGGCGTCCCTTTTGCCCCTCTATTTTAGAAGAGTACGGCAAAGATTTTTTTGAGCACATTGTCCATCCCGAGTATATGCTGGTTGCTACAAAGGTCAGGGATGAAAAAGTCAAGCTCATCCCTTCCGCAGTCCATGTAGACGGCACTGCCAGGCCGCAGTTCGTCAGCAGGAAGACAAATCCTTATTTCTGGGAGATAATAGAGGAGTTCAGGAAGATAACAGACGTCCCCGTGATAATTAATACATCATTCAATATTATGGGAGAACCGATTATTAATACACCAGAGGAAGCAATTCGTTGCTTTTACTCAACCGGCCTCGACGTGCTTGTTCTGGAAAAGTATATATTGACCAAAGATTAAAGTTTCCTGCCTGGTAATGATAAAGAATGTTACTGTAGCGTTCTAATCCTTTTGTTAGCCTTTATAAGGTTTCCCTTAATTAACGACATGAGTTGTTCAGCTGCTTCTGGTTTTTTTTCATAAAGATCATTTAATTCAGAAGGATCCTGAGCAAGATCAAAAAACAAAGACTTTTTGCTGTTAAAGTCATATATCAATTTGTAATCACCATCCCATACAGCAATGAGTCCATGTGAAATTTCTTCAAACTGCCGGTTTCTGGATAAAGACATAGAGAAAGCAGGGTTCGGTGACAGTACTTTACCATGAAGGCTTGGCTTAAGAGAGCGCCCTTCCATCCATAAAGGTACTGAAATATTAGCAAGATCCAGAATTGTAGCAGAGATATCAACCTGCTCTACACGGTTATTAACTATTCGTCCCTTAGTTTGGTTGGGTTCCCTAATAACAAGGGGGATATGAGTCATTTCCTCATAAAGCCCGCCCCCATGACTAAACATACCATGTTCAAAACTCTCTCCATGATCTGAGGACAAAATAATTACTGTATCTTTCAATATATCCCTTTTTTCTAATTGCGCAATGAAGTATTTAAATTCTTCATCACAATACCTTATAAATTCATTATAACGTGCCCTCAAAACGGTAATAGTTTCCTGGTCAGCTTTTACTATTTGGGCATTTTCATCAGGCCTCGTAAATTCATACTGGCTCTTTTGTGTTCTCAGTCTTGATGAAGAATCAAATAAGCCTATATACGGCTCAGGCGGCAGATAAGGATCATGAGGTGGATTAAGGTGTGTCCACACAAAAAAAGGCTTTTTAGGATTATCTGAGAGGTTTGATAAAATATTGTTAAAGACTTTTCTGATAGAGTATTGCGTTACAAAATTATCAGGAGAAGCTTTAGCTATTAACATACCAAAGAGAAAATCCGGCTTTATAATCCAATCAGACATTAAAATAGAATCATTAAAATATATGTAAAGCAAATCATCTATTCCTCCTAAAACGGAGCCGGATTTGTTCCACCCGGTAGCAAAATTAATATCAAAATCCTCTTCAATGCCTAATCTCTTTGCCGATGCAAGAGGATTTTGCGTAAAAATCATATTGTAATAATTATTCTTTTTCAAAACCCTGGCCAGATTATTTGGGGTTAATGTATTACGGCCATTCGGGTTGTATTGCATATGAGTCCACGGTCTTTGGCCGGTCATGAGGCTGAGTGTAGTTGGGTAAGTATAATTGCTTTGTGCTTCAGCTTTGGTAAATACTGTTGCATTTTTTGACCATTCACTTATAAAGGGTGTTGTTGGTCTGTGATAACCGTATAAGGACATATCCCGGGCAGTGAGGGCATCAAAAGTTATAAGTATAATATTAGGTTTATTTTGATGGACCAGAGATGATTTTGTGCTTTCCTGAGATATTAATTTACTTCCCCCTTTTATCCATACGCTATATGAGACAAGGGGGATAGATATTATTACTATAATTGCAAAGAGCCATACCAGTGGAGTAAGTCTTTCCTGGACAATCTCTAGTTTTCCACGTAATTTCCACGTTAAAAATGTTGAAAAAATAACTGCGGTCAATAACACTAATAATTTCACTAGAAAAAGCGAACCGCCACCAAAAATTGCTTTTTTGCTGAGCCATATTATTATTGCAAACGAAATGAAAATAGAAGTGAACAGCAGTAAATTGTCTGCATTAATTCTCCATGCCAGTCGTTGAGAGATCCATTCAACCACTCTTAATAATAGCCATACAATTATAGCCATAAAAACTGCTGCAATGCTCCAGAAGATTGATATAAGAGCTATGCTTGGCAGGAAATCAGAGAAAGTAGAATAATAGATAATTCCATCATAACGAAAGAGTACATCCTGAAGAAGATAGAGGAATAGAATTACAAATAATAAACGGAAACACTGCCATAATGATACTGTTGTTTTCCCCACTTGCTTAGATATAGGAATATTATTCATTACCATTGGGTGTTTTTAAAGGGAATGTCTCACAAACTGTGTAAGTTTAATTTCTATTGGAACCGCTCCTCAAAGAGAGGAGTAATCTATTTTTATATTTTAAACTGATATCAAGTATTTTGCAACTTGAGGAAGGACATATTTTAAGGTCAATAAATACAATTTCAGAAAATCTGGGCGCCAGTATTGTGTTTCATGATTTTGATTGATATTAAAATAGGATGATCCGCGCAGTTACTTCCACTTGATGCCTTTAAAAAAGGCATCTTTATTAATTCTGTCCTTATATTTATCAACAACCGCAAAGAAATTTTCGAGGACATTGTCTGTTAAATAATTTGGTTGAAGCCCTAATTGCTTAAGACCGGTATACTTTACGTTATAGTAATGGTCTTCCTGTTCAACTCGCGGATTTTCGATATGTTCCACAACGACATTATATCCTAATTTGTCACCGGCCATTTTTACTTTGTCTGCAAGCTGTCTGACAGAAAAAGGTTCTGTCAATTGATTGAATATTCTGAGCTGGCCTTTTTCAGAGGGCTGCATAGCTGACAAATAAACACACTGCATTGTGTCCTTTAGATTTAAAAAACCTCTTGTCTGGTTGCCGTTGCCGTATATTGACAGGGGATAGCCTGCCACAGCCTGAGTTATGAACCTGTTCAGTACTGTTCCAAAAATCTCATCGTAGTTAAAAAAGGGCCTGAGGCGTTCGTCAAGGTCGGTTTCATCCGTAGAGAGTCCGTAGACTGGACCCTGCATGAGGTCAGTTGCCCTTATGCCCCATGTTCTGATGTAAAACCAGAGCATATCCGTGTCCTGTACCTTAGTAGTATGATACAGTGAACCTGCCTGACGCGGGAACAGGAACTTGTCTTTGCGGCCGTTATGTTCTATTTCGAGCCAGCCTTCTTCAATATCAATATTGGGTGTGCCATATTCACCCATTGTTCCGAGTTTAATTATGTGGCAATCGGGGTTGGTCTCTTTTACTGCATATATAGTATTAAGTGTGCCAATGAGATTGTTCTGAAGGGTAAAGGCTGCTCTGTCCCTATTTATCATTGAGTAGGGAGCAGAAGGCTGCTCGGCATAATGAATGACAGCATCAGGATTGAACTCTTTGAATATAGATATCAGAAATTCATAATCAGTAATATCTCCGATATGAACGTTGATCTTCTTATTGGTAAGTTCTTCCCATACCTTTGCTCTCTGTATAAGGTCCGGCGATGGGAACAATGATTCACAGTCAAGCTCTGCAGTGGCCTTTCTTCGGAAGTAGCTGTCAACACCGATTACTTCGTGTCCTCTTTGAGAAAAGTAAAGGCAGGTGGGCCATCCAAGATATCCATCCGCCCCTAAAATCAATATTCTCAAACCGGAACTCCTTTCAATTAATAAAATAATTCTATAAAAATTGATTGCTCAATTTATTAATGCATCAGACAGTATTTTGATGCCGGCTGATAGCTCGGTCACGGGTTCCCAGTTAAGTTCCTGTTGCGCCCGCTTGATGTCCAATACTGACCATGGTACATCACAATTGCGATCAGGGAGCTGCTGCATCTGAAAAGATTTGCCGGTGACTGTTCTGATAGTATCTACTAAATGCATTATTGTGGTATCAATCCCTGTGCCGATATTAAAAATACGGTAAGGCCCCTGGTAATCAAGTCCCTTTATTACTGCATTGATGGCATCAGTTATATATATATAGTCGCGTGTGATTGTCCCATTCCCCCAAACTGATATGGGCAGTCCTTCATTAATAAGCTTCAGAAAAGTTGAAATGATGCCCTGATTGCCGCCTCTCTGATGCTTCCCGTATGGATTTGAAAAACGAAAAACAAGATAGTCCAGGCTATATAAACGGTAATAGAGTTCCAGGTATTTCTCGATGCTAAGTTTTGTAATGCCATAAGAGGATATGGGGTCGGTAGGATCGGTTTCCTTGCGGGCGATCTCTGGTGAAGGACCGTAAACAGTACCTCCAGAAGAAGGAAAGATAACCTTTTTGACTTTGTACTTAACCGCCAAATTGAGAAGTCTTAATGTCGAAACCACGTTGTTCTGGACATCATATATTGGATTTGCGTTTGAGGGTGCAGGCAGGGTGCTGCTGGCAAAGTGGAACAGCAAGGGATGATTTTTCAATAAGGGCCGAATATCCTCTTCGTTATTCAAATCACCTTCAACAATCCTTACCGAAGGGAGAAGGTTCCCTATGTTTTTAAATGTAATTTGTGGTCTATCAAAAATGGTCACGGGATAGCCAGCTTTCAGAAGACCTGCAGCCATGGATGAGCCCAAAAAACCTGCCCCCCCCAGTACCAGACATGCAGGCTTGATGTTCTCTATATGTTTCGGATGAAGAGTCGTTGGCATCTTTTATAGTTAATTAATAATCATTGTGAGTGAGAATTACTTTTATTAATGAAGCAGCTAAATTTGCCATACGCTATTGCTAATCTTCTTAATGGAGCGTAAAAAAACCATTTAAGACCGTCTCTCTTAATAAGTACATTGAACATATCGTAAACTGAACCGGCAAATAAATCATAAAAAAAAAGACTTGTTAGTGTACATGGTTTTAGTGCAGGCTCCTCAGGTGCGCGTTGTACGATCGAGAGTTCTTCGTTATAAGCTCTTCTGCAAATTTGCTTTAATGTCCAGTTATGTGAATGATAAACTTTAGCTGATGGTTCAAAAATTATTTTATAGTTTAATTTTCTGGCCTTTTCTGCCCAATCCTCATCTTCTGAAGCTGTTAAGGTTTCGTCAAAATGTATTTTCTCCCAGACGGTTTTTCTAATAACTGAACTGGAATTGCTAAATATGAAAGGTGGGCCCTTGGCAAATACCTGCTTTGGGATGCTATATTTTTTTAATAATCCTCTTCTATCAAAAGGATTGCAATCAGGCCACGGTAAAGTTCTACACATAACCGCAGCAATATTATGGTCACTAAAATTAGAGATTGCTATTTCAAGCCAATCTTCGGATAACGGAGAAGCATGACCGCTTAAAGAAGCTATATATTTGCCTGCAGTGTGCTGGAACCCTAAATTCAAAGAGTATCCGAATGTGAAATCATTTGGTTTAATTTCCAATACTTTCACTGGATAACCTCTAGTAATTTCTAATGTCTTATCGGTTGAACCTCCATCTACTACTATTACTTCAAAATTCTTGAAAGATTGAGAGAATACAGAATCTAATACTGTTTTAATATACTTTTCTTCATCTTTTGTTCTTATTAAAATAGATACATCAATCTCTTTAGTCTTGGTATTGGAATGCATTTCCTTCTTTATCCGGACAACATATTAGTATAAAGGATTATATAAATGATAATAGCAAAATGGCACTATAAATATTAGAGTTCTGTTGAGCAGTAAAACTATCTTGAATGTTCTCAAAAAAACTATTGCATGTCAATTTCATCCTCAAGAACTCTATTTTCAACAAGATATTTTTCAAGATTGTCTTTACTCATTGGATCCTCGTGCTCGGACACATATGATTTCTGTAATTTTGTGGAAACAGTATCTGGATATTCATATTTAATAGATTGATATATAGACTTGAAAGCAGGAGTAACAACAAACATATCTTTTAATTCCATCGCACGATGAACCTCTTCATCGCTCATTAATTCTTCATACATCTTTTCTCCGGGTTTGCCCCCGATTTCAACGGTCTCAATGTCCGAGGGTTGAAATCCATACTTGGGCGCAAGCATCTTAATCATTACCTCAGCCAGGTCCGGGATTTTTATTGTAGGCATTTTTGTTACAAAGACCTCCCCGCCTTTTGAGATCGGTACGGACTGGAGCACGAGTCTCGCGGCCTTGTCTATTGTCATGACGAAGCGTGTCATACTTTTATCCGTGACCGTTACCGGACCGCCGTTTTTGATCTGCTTCATAAATAGAGGAACAACGGAACCCCTTGAGGCAAGGACATTGCCGAATCGGGTACTGCTTAATATTGTTTTGCTGTCTTGGCGCACAGCATTTGCAGCAGTTATCAGCCGTTCGCCCATGAGTTTTGAAGTACCCATAACATTTGTAGGATTAACGGCCTTGTCACTGCTTGTAAATAGTACTCTCTTTACATTGCACGCGGTCGCGGCTCTTATGATATTTTCAACACCTATAATATTGGTCTGGACCACATCAAAAGGATTGTATTCGGAAAGATAAACATGTTTCAATGCTGCGCAATGAATGACAATATCAATATCTTTAGACAATTTTTCTATTTTGTCACTGTCCCGTACATCACCAAGAAAACAGAAAACATTGTCCTTCCCGTTCCCGTATGCCTCCATCAGAAAGAACATCTCGGTCTCATTATTGTCCATTAACCGGAGTTCAGCTGGCTTAAAGGAATGAAGCTGTTTTACGATTTCTTTTCCTACGGTACCTGCTGCGCCTGTAATGAGTATTTTCTTGTTTTTATAGAAATCTTTCATGTTTATATAATGTTATTATAGTATAAAATATCTATAAATAAATACATAAGTTTTTAAGCCCATATCTGGATTACGTGAATATTTTTCCTATAGCCATTATTCTTGTCAATGTGCTCTTTGCAGAATTTGAATTGGTCGAGGAAGAAATATATTTAAGTAGGATTGTGTGGAGCTGAATCAAACATTACTGTCATAATAAATTATTATTCTGAAAATATTTAAGTAGCAGTTGTGCAGCATGATCGCTTGCTTCTGCTGTTGGATGTACTCCATTGAGGATTACCATTTTTTCCCAACCATCAGGGGCGTTTTCCAGTGTATCAACAATATCGATATCCAGATCATTAAGGAATTCAGAACTTTTGTCACGGTTCCATCTCCAGTCAAGCACGAGAAAACGTGCGCCATTTTCTTTACTGAACTTCTTCATCTCTAGAATAATTGATTTGGTTAAATCTATTGGCATGGGAGGGAAGGTTCCAAGCATGCCGCCAATCTTGATTTTATATAAATCGAATAACCATGAATGGAAATAATCATAATCATTATAGAGTAATGGCTTTTTTGCCAAATACAATTCATTCTCGGTGTTTAATGCAAGTAATGGCTTTGTTCCTAAAAACCTTGCCCCGGACACTATCTGTCGGCGGTCATAATTTCCATTCCGTCTTATATGATGCTCAAAAAAAGTATATACGACGACTTTTGCATTGAACTTCGGCAATTGTTTCTTTAAGGCAAGCAGTGCCTGATCTGATCCGTATCCCTGTACTCCCAGGTTGACAACTTGATACGGCACTTCCTTGAACTCGCCGAATTTTCCAACAAATGTATCTTCATAGGAAAGTCCGTGCCCCATTGTAATAGAACCGCCTATAAAAACTACCGAAGGTTTCAACTTGTCGAAACTGAAATCGGGATATGGCACCCGGATTCCGTTTTCTTCAAAATGTACCGGTTTTTCATAATCTCCGGTCCTGGACATGGTTGACTTATTTGGTATATAGGACCATCCGAGTTCGGGATCGAATTGACCAAATGCATTTTGGTCAGGTATCCATTTAACATTATAGGGGATTCCGATAACACGACATGTCACTTCACCAATAATAAACACTGCTATTAGTAAAATGATATTAATGAGTAGAGTGTGCAGTAAATTATTCTGTATCTTCATAATAGATAAGGTAATTATTTGATTTTAAAATTATATAGTATTATAATAAAAAGAACAAAAAAATTAATATTTGTCGTGATAGTCTAACATTATTTTAGCTATCTTGAAACCCTAAGGACGATGATTAATATGTCACAAATTCATGAAGTTTTCGAGTTTATTAAAGCCAGAAAGAAATGGTATTTATTCCCTCTTGTAGTTTTAATCATTGTGTTGAGTTCAATAATAGTCCTCTCTGAAGGTTCTGTGGTCGCCCCTTTTATCTATGCAATTTTTTAAAAATTAGGGAGTATTAATGGGTGATATGCTTAAACATATGATGTCAAATATTGACATTTTCATGTGTCCATCCTGTAAGGGAGATCTGGAAGTGACTAATGACGGGATAAATTGTCTTTCCTGTCATAACATATATCGAATTGAGAACGATATTCCTTTGCTTTTCTGTCCTAATGAATGGGATGACTCAAAAAGAGATGCCACTGAAGTAGTTAAAGAATTTTATGAAAACTCCCCTTTTCCTAACTATGAAGACGTTGAAAATATAGGGGGCCTCGTACAAAAGGCTCAAAGAACTTTTTTTGCCAATTTATTGAATGAGCAGGTACCATTTAATATAAGAGTTTTAGAAGTCGGATGCGGCACTGGTCAAATGAGTAATTTCTTAGGAGTTGCGCATAGAACTATTTTTGGGGCAGATTTATGTCTTAATTCACTCAAGTTGGGACAGGAGTTTAAAGAGAAGAACAGTCTGGAAAGAGTGGGTTTTTACCAGATGAACCTGTTTAAGCCAATTTTCAAAGAAGAGAGTTTCCCTCTTGTCATATGCAATGGTGTTCTTCATCACACGAGTGACCCTTATGCTGGATTTCAATCTATTTCAAAGCTTGTAAAAAAGGGTGGATATATTCTTGTAGGCCTTTATAATGAATATGGCAGGCTTATTACGGACATTCGTCGTATCATATTCAAAATTTCCGATGATCGTTTTAAGTTTTTAGACCCCCGCTTACGGGGACAAGACAGAGGTGAAGCTAAAAAGGCATCATGGTTCGCAGATCAATATAAGCATCCAAATGAATTGAAACACACAATCGGAGAGATTTTAAGATGGTTTAGTGAAACAGGTTTTGATTTTGTTTATGGCATACCAAATCCAAAAGCTTTTCAAACCTTCAAACTGAATGATTCAATATTTAAAAAGCATCCTCATGGAAACCGGTTGGATCATTTTATGACTCAATTTGGTCTATTTTTGAAGGGGAGTAAAGAAGGGGGATTCTTTATAATGATTGGAAAGAAGAAGGTCTGACATTTAATGAAAGAATTCGAAATTGCTATTTAGGAATACACAATAAATAAAAGAGAGAATTCCTACGATCAAAAAAAACGATGAAAGATCGTCCTTCGGTTTTGGTCCTCCATTCCGTTCATCATATATATTTTTCTATTTTGGTGACATTATCAATAAAGTCCGACGCTGCTGTAAATGATATTCTTGTCTTTGCTCAGTTTCTCCTTATCATACAGGTTCCAGCAATCGACAAAAATAAGCGGTGTGTTAGACGTGTCTGAAAGCTTCTTTATATTCAGTTTCCTATGACTCTTGTGCATGTTCATTATCACGACCGCATCCGCTTTTTTGAAACCTTCATTTATTGAGCAACTCTTTACACCTGTTGATTCGATATCTTCCTTACTGACCGTTTTGTCGTAACCATATAGCCTTGAACAGAAAGGTTTGAGATAGTTAACAAGATCAACAGTCGTAGAAAATCTCATATCGCTGGTTTCAGGGTCACCCTTAAACGCAAAACCCATAATAAATATTTTGGATGCTCCGTTGTTCTTTTCCAACGCCGCCAACTTGTTTATTATCTTTTTGGCCAGGTTGAACACGACCGTTTCATTAATTGACCTGGCGGATTTTATGAGTTTGGTATTGACCTTCAGTTTCTTACAGAGATCAATAAGAATATAAGGGTCCTTTGTAAGGCAGGCCCCCCCGACACCAGGGCTGGCTGATGGAATATTATTTCTGGAATAATTATTATTGCATGCCTCTTTGATCACATTGAAATCAAGCCCCAGTTTTTCACAGATCATCGCCATCTGGTTTGCATATGCAAAAGTCACATCACGGTAGGTGTTATCAATGACCTTGCACAACTCCGCGTGTTCAATGTCCGGGACATGTATAAGCTGCTTATTAAATGTACTGAACAGTTTTACTATTTTTTCTGAACTTTCCTTGTTAAAGGTACCGACTATTTGCGGGATATATTTTTGTTCATAAAGGGCGTTACCTTCAACAGTCCTTTCGGGAACAAAGCCGAAGTAGAAGTCTTTTCCGCACATCAGTCCAGTTTCTGACTCGATCATACTGGCAATAAGATTTCGGGATGTGCCTGTGGGAACAGTTGACCGCAATATAACCGTGTCGCCTTTTTTCAGATACGGCAAAATACTCTTTGCAGCATTTTTTATATATTTTAGTCTGGGTTTACCAGTATTCGGGTCAATGGGTGTGCCTACGCAGATTATGTAGTAATTGCAAGAATTATCCGTGATGGTTTCCGAGAATATCAAATTCCGGTTACCGTATTTTTTTACGAGTTTATTTAATCCGGGTTCAAAGAAATAGCACGTTTTCTTTTTTAAAGAATCTATCACTTCCGGAACAACATCAACGCCGAGCACATCAGATCCCGCTTCAGCTAAGGTGGTAGCCAGGGTCAACCCGATAAAACCCATACCAAGAACACAAACCTTATCTTTGTTTTTCATAAATATTTCCTCAGTAATTATATGTTGAGTTTATTTTTAAATATGGCCAGTGCAACAACGCTGAGATCAAGCGCATGCTTGAACATGCCGTTATTAATCATTTCAATAAATTCCGCATGGGATAAAAGGCAAACTTCGATACCCTCATTTTCATCGGGGCTTAGCAATTCATTTATCTCAAGATCATTTATATAAAAAGCCCATAGACTGTTTTCGAGGCGTCCCGTATCAGGAATAACCTCGCCTAAAAAATCTACTTTTTCTGCCTTGCATGATGTTTCTTCTTCAAGTTCACGAATAATGGCCTCTTCCGGTGTTTCACCTTTTTCCATATGTCCGCTCGGCAACTCATAAGTGTAATCTTCAATAGCGGGTCGGAATTGCTTTAATACTATGATTTTACCGTCCCGTGTTTGCGCTATCGCAGTTACATAATCAGATGGTTTTATCGAATAATAAATTTGAGGCTCATCCTCCCAGGGAAACAGAACTTCTTTTTCTATCTGCTCGAACCAGGGTATGGAAAAGTCCTTTTTAATATTTTTGATATGAGGTTTATTCATATAAACTTGTGTTAAGCAGAATAGCCACAGGGCTTTTCTGCTTCTACACATTGTTATCCACTTTGTGGATAACAAATCAAATTAAACACGCCATGCTGTTTCATGAAAAAATAGACAGATTATGATAATCTAAATATATGAAATTTATTTAAATATTATAACAAAGTTTTAACAAATATTTTATTTATCACCCGATAATAACAACGCCTTTTCATGAAATATTGTAGTTAATCATGGAGTAATGCTATTGAAAAATAAAAAATATCTTGTTACTGGAGGAACAGGTTTTACTGGTAGTGCTCTGGTAAAACGGTTAGTCAGTGAAGATTATGAAGTAAGGGTATTTGATAATGATTTGAGAGGTTCTGCAGAGCGTCTGAAAGATGTTTCTGATAAGGTGGAAATGATCAATGGGGATATCAGAGATGCTAAGGCTGTACAGGCTGCATGCAAGGGAGTTGATGGCGTATGCCATCTTGCTTATCTGAATGGTACGGAGTTTTTCTACAGCAATCCTGAATTGGTACTGGATATTGGAGTCAAGGGGATGGTGAATATCATTGACGGCTGCATAAATGAAGGGGTTAAGGAATTTATGCTTGCATCGAGTTCCGAAGTTTACCAGACGCCTCCTGAATTTCCAACGAGCGAAATTGTTCCCCTGTCTGTTCCGGACCCTTTGAACTCACGCTATTCTTATGGCGGAGGGAAAATTATATGCGAACTTATGGCAATAAATTATGGTCGAAAATATTTTGACAGGTCAGTTATTTTCCGGCCGCATAATATATATGGTCCCGATATGGGATGGGAGCATGTAATACCTCAGTTTGTTTTGAGAATGAAAGAGATTTGTGCAGAAAGTGAGGAAAAGATAGTTGATTTTCCCATTAAGGGAACGGGTAAGGAGACTCGCTCTTTTGTGTTCATCGATGATTTCATTGATGGACTTATGCTTGTAATAAAAAAAGGTGAACACCTGGGAACTTACAACATAGGAACAATGGAAGAAATTACAATGGAGCAGGTAGCTATAGAGATTGGCAAATACTTTGGAAGAGAAGTCCATATAGTTCCGGGTGAACTTGCAAAAGGCGGGACGCTAAGAAGATGTCCGGATGTAACAAAATTAATGAAATTAGGATATAAACAAGTGATTCCCTTTCATGAAGGCTTGAAGGTTACGGCTAAATGGTATAGTGAAAACTCTTATAAAAAAATAGATTCTTTAAAATAAGGAAAAGTTACATGAAAAAAGATCTGCCTCTTGCTTTTAAAACTTATTCAAGCGTTGTTGTTGAACAGTGCCAGGTTTGCGATTATCCTGACCTTGAGCCTATCCTGTTTCTGGGATACTTGCCGCCGGTCAATACAATGCATGCTATTGGTTCGAAACCACATGAACAACCAAGCTACCCCGCACAATTGCTGTACTGTCCTCGCTGCCATCTGGTTCAGCTGGGTCTTATAGTGGATGCTAAAATTCTTTTTCCTCCAGAGTACCCTTATACAAGCAGTACAACTAAAATACTTAGAGAAA
>BDTH01000043.1 GCA_002923195.1 bacterium BMS3Abin15 | reverse complement strand
CGTCCTAAAAGCATATTAGGGATTTTTCTGACTGTAATGTTCTGGTATCGGTTTGAACAAGCCTTTGAAAAAGACTTACAGCAAATCAACAAACTTTCATCAGGCTTCATATCATCATGTATTCTGTCCAGATATTCTACTGTCATAAAATTTGTAGTAGTCAATATATAGTCTTTTTCAGTAGATTGTCCCTGCTTCCAGTAAATGTTTTCATCAGGAGAATATCTAAATCCTTCATGCTTAGCCATAGCAGCAGCAAGCATATCAGCATTATACCTCTCGTCAATTATCCAGTTTTCGTATTTGTCCTGTTTCAATAAACTCGGTGCAAGATAGTAATATTTGAAGCCTCCTCCACCTTGCCATTTAGTAGATTTTGAAATCCCACTCTGGTCTGAACCATCAACAACACTCTTTAATCTCGGATGACAGTGAGTATGACAATGTTCGCCAAGTTCGACACCAATCCACTTCCTATTCATTTTATGTGCTACTGCTGCAGTTGTGCCAGATCCAAGAAATGAATCCAGTACATACTCACTCTCATGAGTTGATAATTCCAAAATTCTTTTTACTAACATCTCTGGCTTCTTGCTATTTTTAAATTGCACTCCACCTTCTTTTGCAATGCCAGCAAAATTAAGATCATCCCAAAAATCTGTTAGCAACGCAGTCGGAGTTAAGCGTCCATTTATATCTCTAAGTTTTTCTTTATAGAAAGACAATGAACCTCCATTATAAATATAAATTGGATTATAATTTACACGTTCTATTACATGTACTTTATTAGGAAACTTCTTCGATTTCGCCATCATATCTTTAATAGCTTGTGACGGTTTATGAGGATCGCGGACCGATAAGACATGATCTTTTAATTCAATAGCTATATCACCTAACAAACTGTTCCTTACAACTTTCCAGTTTTCACCCCACGCTTTTTTGGCATCTTTCCAATTTTTAAAATTATATCTCTTATATAATAATTCAACTAATTTATCCAATGTCCATTTTTCTGGCTCATCTTCTGGATTAGTAATATATAAGTTGTAATTTTCGTCATATGATACAGGAACACGTAAAGGTTTATAATCAAGATGATCCTTATCCTTCGCGTACAGTAATATATAATCAGTGACTGTTAGTGGCCCAGGGTTAATTACTTGAGATCCTGCAGGAGATGCTCTTTTTATAGATATCATTTGCACGAAATTCTGTCTCTTGAATATTTCATCCATTAAAACTTTTAAGTATGCTTGTTCATTGTTATCAATATGAACATATATACTCCCGTCTTTTTTTAGCAGCTTTTTCAATATTACCAGTCTATCTCTTATCATATTTAACCACAATGAATGCTCTATACCATCATCGAAGTGCTCAAAAGCTGCTCCTGTGTTAAATGGAGGATCAATATAAATACATTTAATCTTCCCTGTGAAATCCTGTTCTAGGGCTTTCAATGCAAGAAGATTATCACCATATATGAGCATATTAGAAGTATTCTTATCACCAAATGACTTTTCCGGGTCTTCAATCAAAATCCTCGGCTCAAGCTTCGGCTGATCGTCTTTTCCTATCCATGTAAGCTCTAATTTCTGTTTTCTCTTCAACTAACACTCCATCTTATAGTAAATAGTTTTGTCTTCTCTATTTTCTGTTTCAATCTTGACTCAATTTCTTCGCGGGCTATGTCTTCGGGTTTATTAGCCATAATCCCTCACACTTACAAAGAATAAATGAACAGTAAACATGACCTTAATCTTAAATCCCGCCTACCTTCAAACACCCTCATTTAGACAATTATAAAGTAGAGAGAAGAGGAATAATAGCCTGTTTCACCTCTGATACTCCGACAACTTTACCCATTCACCATTTGAATCTTTTATATACCAGAAATTCCATCCATTTACCGCGCTTCTATCGACAATTGATTTCGCTGCAGCTGTGGGTGAGAGATATATTTTATTTTTTAATTTAATTATCCCTTTTGAGGTCAAAATTGCTGTATATTCTTTTCCTTTATATGTCTTATATAGAGTTGCTTTGATAGGTACCAATCCAACAAGAGAATTCGGATGTTTTGAAGCACTCTTCTTCTTTGCTTTTATTCTTGTACTAGCACCAAAAAATACATCAAGTTCTTCTTTTTGTTTCTGCTTCACCTGTTGCTTTAATTGTCTCAACAGAGTACTGCCTTTATTACTTTTAGGAACCAATCTGTTCCCCTTAGGGTTGGAAATTCTTATTAATAAAGATTCAATTTCGTGGATATGTTCGGCATTGCGTACCAGGTACAAACTGAAATGCGTCCAGCTGGCTAAATGTCTATCTCTAAGGTGGTGTTTTACACGCTTTCTCAAGTCAGATGATTTGCCGACATAATACAGTTCATTTTCATCATAAAGAGCATAAATACCATGAGAACCACCAACAAGGTCTGTAATCAGATCGTAGTGTTTTCTAAAGACATCCTTTGAGACATTTTCCAGTTTCTTGATAACAAGGCTTTTTGTTTTAGGTTTTTTCTTCTTCATATCCTATTTACTATTTAGAATTCCCCTCTGCCCCTCAAACCACACTCAAACCACAAAGCGGGGTCACAAAGCGGGGTCAGGTCTATTTTATTAGCATTCACCCAACCCTCCACAAGAATAGGCGGGCAAGCCTCAAGTTAATAATTTATCGTATTTAGTGTGTTTACCTTTAGCTTTATCAACTGGATATTTCTCTGCATTTTTTTTGATTTTTTCTTTGGCAGCCT
>BDTH01000042.1 GCA_002923195.1 bacterium BMS3Abin15 | reverse complement strand
TCAATAGCCAGAATATTTTTTTCTGTTATACTTTTGCCTATTTTCGGCGTAAATAGTTCTCTGAATTCATCCTTGATGCTTTCTAATTTTACTACTTCGGCTATCTGAATAAGCTTTCCTAAGATAACTGAGTTGGGGCGTGGCTGGCCAATTATGTCCAGAGAAATTTTATTTGCATCAATCAAGTACGCTTTACCTAAAAAATCAGGGAAAGATTTTTTTATTTCCCCGGCGTCTTTTGACGTATTAACAATAAGCCATTCATTTTTGTCTAAATTATTGGCAACATCCACACTATCCAAAAGAGTATCGTCCAAGACAACCACTGCGTCAGGATCAGTTATTGGCTCATGAATTCTTATTGGCTTGTCGGAAACGCGAACATAGGACTTTGTTGGAGCGCCGCTTCTTTCGGGACCGAAATAAGGAAAAGCTTGAACGCACTTGCCCTCTCTTACTGCTGCTTGAGCTACTATCTCAGCTGCTGTTTTAGATCCTTGTCCTGCACGAGCAAAAAAGATAATCTCAAAGGTGTCTTTATTAAGCTTCATATCTTGTGACATAGTCTTAAGAAATATATCCAATTATACCATAAATATGCAAAACTAAATAACTGAAAATATTTAAACTACTCCCAATATTCTAATTATCGAACAATATTTTTTAAGTTCTTCCATAGCTTCTCTGCATTTTTTATCTTGTGGCAAACAATCAATTTCAATGAAGAAATAATAGTCCCATTTTTTAAGTGCGTTAAATCTGGAATGTAGTTTTGTTAAATTTAACCCGCGATCTGCAAATATACTCAATACATCACGTAATATACCGGGTCGGTCATAAACAGTAATTATAAGAATTGTACGTTTGGCCTTTAGATCCTTGCTTATTTGACCCCCGACCCCCTTTGACAAAACATAAAACTCCGTGAAATTGCTTCTATTGTCTTCTATGTTATGAGCTAGTGTTTTTAATCCATACTTTTTAGCTGCATCTTTACTTCCAATAAAAGCTACCGATGGATCCTTGGTAGAAAGAATTGCTTCAGTTGAACTAGCCTCGGGAGTTAAGATTGCTTTTGGAAAATTCCTACTCAGCCATTCCTTGCATTGATTAAGCGGTTGGATGTGAGATTTTATAGTTTCTATTTTGCCCCAATTACTTGTTCTGGCTAATAAGCAATGATGGATTTCCATTTTATAAGAGCCTATAACATTCAGGGGATAATCCAATAAAGCATCCAGGGTTTCCTGAACAATTCCAGCTGTTAAATTTTCTGCTGGAACGACTCCAAACTTTACGTTTCCATCTCCAACGGCCTTAAAGACCTGTCTAATTGTATGGGTTGTGATAATTTTTGCCTTGGATGGAAATAGCCTTAAGGATGCTAGGTGGGAAAATGTTCCCTCTGGACCCAAACAAGCAATAGGTGTGCCTTTTTGTCCTATTTTTGTAGAACGATCTCTTTGTTCTTTAACTTCAACCGGCTGTTTATCCAATAAATACATAATTTCGGTTGTTTTGGCTTGAGCAATAGGGATAAATGTTTTCATTGCTTTGGCTGCAGAAACAAATTCCTTTGTGGTGTATTTTAATTTACCGCTAAGTATTTTTGATGACAAACTATCAGCCTCTTTTATAAAATCTTTCAAAATTTTTCTGTATTCGTTGTTTTCAGTTTGGAAACTGGCATATAATGGAAGGTTGGCTCCCAGTATCCTTCCCATTAAAATTGCCTGCAATCTAAAAACAGGAGTTGCAAAAACATTTTGCGGTTCCATTTTTTGTTTCTGTAAAACTTTAGCAAAAACAATATTTACGAAATGAGTCATGGCCTGAATCATGGCCATTTGCTTATCGTGCTCTCTAGGGTCTATATAAACAATCTTGGCGTTATGAAGTTCAAACATTTTTTTCAGAAAACCTACCCATTTATTTTTCCTGCCCTCGCAAAAAACTATTATTTGCCCTTCCATATTAGGAACTAACGGACCAAAAAGCGGATGCATTCCCAAAACACCACCCTGCTTTCTCTTCATCATTTCCTTCATTGGATCTTTTTTTAGCGAAGTAAGATCGCAAAGTAGCGCATCTGGCTTCAGTAAGCCTCTTATACTTTTTATGACCTTTGCAGTTTCCGTTACGGGAACAGATACAATAACTATGTCTGCCTTTTTTGCTAAAGCCTTAGGTGTCAGCTTAGTAGTGCTACTAGCCACTAAACATTCGCATCCGTTTTTTTCAAAGAAAAACCTGAACCACTGTCCAAACTGGCTGGTTCCTCCGATGATTCCTATTATTGGTTTTTTTAATTTGGTCATTTTTTTGAAATTTTTTTATGCCGTCTCTTAACTGCTTTCATTATCAAAAAGAATATTTTTTTTATAAGATCCTTATCCAAGTTATATTTATTAGCCAAGGTAATTTTCTTTTTAAATATTTCTTCTTCTCTTTTCTTATCAAATGGCTTTAGGTTATTTCTTTTTTTATACTGGCCCACTTTTTCAGTCAACGAAAATCTCTTAGCTAAATTCTTAACTATTTCCTTATCTGCTTTGTCTATCCCCTTTCTTAAATTTTTTAGCTCATTCGACATAATTCAGCCATTTATTATATTTCTTAATTTTCCCACGAACTGTGTCGAGATAGGCTTCTTTTATTTCTTTTGTAATTTTACCTTCCTCTCCTTTTCCAAAAATAATTTTATCAATCTTTCCAATAGCATTTACTTCAACAGCGGTTCCCACGAAAAAGGCTTCATTAAAAGATTTTAAATCTTTAACTTTAATATTCCTCCCAATAGTTCTGTGTCCTAAGCCGTGAGCGATTTTCATTATACTTTCTCTCGTAATCCCCGGAAGTATCGTCCCTTTTTTCGGGGTATATAATATTTTTTTTCTGACAAAAAATATATTTTCTCCCGGCCCCTCGGCAATATCACCTTTCCAGTCCAGAAGAAGGGCTTCGTCAAACCCGGCCTTTTTAGCCTCCAGTGCTGTCATGACGGAATTAGCATAATGTCCCGATATCTTAGCAGTCATTACGCTTGATTTAGGATGAATACGGGCGAAAGAGGATACTTTGACGGAAATACTGTCCTTGTGTAAATATTTTCCCCATGGCCAGGCAGCAATAGCAATGTTGATGGAAGCATCATTGGGCAAAAGCCCCATTTTCTCACTGTAATAAATGATCGGCCTTATATAGCATTCTTTTAGATTGTTTTTTCTTACTAATTCCTTTGTTATTTTTATTATTTTGCCTTTGGAAAATGGAACCTTAAATCCCATCACATCTGCAGAATGAAATAACCTATCAATATGCTCTTTTAGTCGAAACACAGCCGGTCCCTTGGGTGTCTGATAGCATCTTATCCCCTCAAAAACAGCCGAGCCATAATGCAGGCTATGATTAATAATGTGAATCTTGGCTTCTTTAAAAGGAATAAACTTCCCGTTTGACCAAATATATTTTGCTTTTAGTGCCATTGATTTAATGAATTATTCGCATAGATGCTTCATTATAACATAAAACAGGAGGCAGCGCTTTGACTGAGCTGCCTCCTGTAAAATACTACAATTATGCTTTACTTCTATTTCTCTAATTCTTCGTCAATAATTGTTTTAAGGCTTTCAAAGTCGACTGCACCACCTTTAAATTGGTCGTTTATAAACGTACCGGGTGTTCCTGAAACACCAAAGCTGGCAGCCTCTTCCTTATCACTGTTAATTTTTTCTTGGTATTTTCCGCTATCTAAACACTGGTTAAACTGAGATGCATTCAATCCGGTTTGCAACGCCAAAGTCTTAAATTTTTGGGTTCCTTCCGATTTTCCCCAATCATCCTGTTTTTCAAACAACTTGTCAGCATAAGCTAAAAACTTGCCTTGCTCATTAGCACATTCAGATGCTAGGGCCGCATTCTCTGCCTGAAGATGGAATCCTAGTGGAAGATTCTTGTAAACATATTGGATTTTGTCCCCATATGTTTCCAGTGTCTTACTTATTGAAGCATGAAAGCGTTTGCAAAAAGGACACTGGAAATCAGAAAATTCTATAACTTTCACTTTGGCATCATCCGGTCCGATTTTTATGTCATTCTCTCCAACTTGAGGAAGATCTATATACTTTCCAACCTGAATTCCCGCCTCGGCTGTCTTTAATGAATACTTATCGCCAAACTGTTCAAAGAGCTGCTGGGCTTGAAGATAAAACTCAGTTTCCTCTATCTCCTTGGAGAATATATAAGCCGGCAACGCTTTAATATTTAAATCAGCTAACATTGCTGTTCCCTCTTCCGAATTCTGGTCTACTTTTACCGCCGAAATAGTTGGCAGTATGCGGCGCAACAGCACTAATGTTTCTTC
>BDTH01000041.1 GCA_002923195.1 bacterium BMS3Abin15 | reverse complement strand
TAGCTATAGACGGCAGTGGTATTTATGTAGCAGGGTATGATTATGTTCCTGGCAATGGCCAATGGCGAATGGAGAAAAGAAGCTTAACTGACGGCTCTCTTATTTGGGAGCAGACTAATAATCCAAGCAGCGGTTATGATTACGCTTCTGATATAGCTATAGACGGCAGTGGTATTTATGTAGCAGGGTATGATTATGTTCCTGGCAATGGCCAATGGCGAATGGAGAAAAGAAGCTTAACTGACGGCTCTCTTATTTGGGAGCAGACTAATAATCCAAGCAGCGGTACTGACCGTGTTTATGGAGTGGCTGTAGACAGCAGCGGTGTTTATGTGGTGGGGTATGATTATGTTCCTGGCAATTACCAATGGCGAATGGAGAAAAGAAGCTTAACTGACGGCTCTCTTATTTGGGAGCAGACTAATAATCCAAGCAGCGGTACTGACCGTGCTAGGGGAGTGGCTGTAGACGGCAGTGGTGTTTACGTAGTGGGGGATGATAGAAGTCTTGGTCTTGGCCAATGGCGAATGGAGAAAAGAAGCTTAACTGACGGCTCTCTTATTTGGGAGCAGATTAATGATCTGAGTGGCAGTCTTGACTCTGCTATTGGAGCAGCTGTAGACGGCAGTGGTGTTTACGTAGTGGGGTTTGATAGAATTACCGGTGGTGATCAATGGCGAATGGAGAAAAGAAGCTTAACTGACGGCTCTCTTATTTGGGAGCAGACTAGTAATCCAAGCAGCAGTACTGACGTTGCTATGGGAGCAGCTGTAGACGGCAGTGGTGTTTACGTAGTGGGGTATGATAGAATTACCGGTAATTACCAATGGCGAATGGAGAAAAGAAGCTTAACTGACGGCTCTCTTATTTGGGAACAGAATAGTAATCCAAGCAGCAGTTATGACTCTGCTATTGGAGCAGCTGTAGACGGCAGTGGTATTTATGTAGCAGGGTATGATTATGCTCCTGGCAATAGCCAATGGAGAATAGAAAAAAGAAGCACATCGCCAGATAATAATTATATAGATATCGGCCTAAGAATTTATGATGGCGCCCAAACGGTATCCATTTCCTGTGAGCCATTGGGGACATTGACTTCTCCTCTAAGAATGTCTAAAGGCGGAAACACTTACGGAGTTGCTTTGGTTGACGTAACAGATCCTAATGCTTCTAAAATAAGAATTAATGCAAGTTCCGGAATCAAGGCCTTAAGAAAACAATAAAGCACGATTATAATAATTACTTTAATCCCGCTTTTCCAGGCGGGATTTCTTTTTTGTTTTATGATAATATGATAATATAAGTCGTCGTAATAAATATGCTCCGTAGTGAAAATTAAGATGAAAGAAAGTATAAAAAAACTTATTAAAGAAGCAGTCGTAGCTTTGCAAAAGGAAAAAAAACTTCCCGATTTTGATTTGTCTGAAATAGCAGTGGGTTTTCCTGATAATGAAAAATTTGGTGATTACTCTACTAATTTACCTATGGTTCTGGCGAAGGATGTTGGCAAAAAACCGATGGAAACAGCAAATCAAATCAAAGATCAAATATCAAAAATCAAAAAGGAGGAATTGAAAAAAGTAGAAGTGGCAAAACCGGGGTATATAAACTTTCATCTTTCAAATAAATATCTGCAGGATGTAGTTAGTGACATAAACAAAAAACAGGAAAAATTTGGAGACAGCAAAATTGGAAAAAATGCTAAAATTAACAATGAATTTATCTCCGCCAATCCAACCGGTCCGCTCCATATGGGCAATGGCCGGGGAGGATATTACGGCGATGTAATTTCCAATGTTTTGAAAAAGTGTAACTTTGACGTTGTGAAAGAATATTATGTAAATGACGCTGGAGAGCAAATAATTAAGCTGGGACATAGTATTAAAAAGGATAGCGAGGCGGTTTATCAGGGGGATTACATAGATGATGTGTTAAATAAACTGCCGAAATCTATTACAACTGAAACCGTTTCTGTAACAGGTGCTGCCGCTTCCGGTGTTATTATGTCTGACTTCATAAAACCAACAGTGCTTGAAAAAATGAAAATTGAAAATGTTAATTATGTAAGTGAAAAAACTGATTTAATTGATTCTGGGCTAGTAGAAAAAGCTCTCAAGGAATTAAAAAATAAAAATTTAACCTATGAACAAGGCGGAGCGATCTGGTTGAAAACTACTGAATATGGTGATGACAAAGACAGGGTTTTGATAAAGAGTGACGGATCTGCCCGCGATGCTTCGCCCGCCAGAAACACTGTATCTACTGCGGGCTGGCATAGCGAGGCGGGCGGGCAAAAAACATATCTTGCTTCCGATTGCGGTTATATTTTAAATAAAATCGAAAGAGGATTTAGTAAAATAATCGAAATTTGGGGAGCCGATCATCATGGTTATGTAAAAAGATTTGAAGCAGTCGCTAAGGCATTGGAATTCAAAGGGGAATTAAAATTTATTCTAGTTCAACTAGTAAGGCTGGTTAAAGATGGCAAAGAAGTTAAGATGAGCAAAAGGTCTGGAGACGTTGTTTATATGGATGACCTTATAAATGAAGTAGGTAATGATGTAGCAAGATTTTTCTTTTTAATGTATTCGCCGGATACTCATATGAGTTTCGATCTGGGCTTGGCTAAAGAAAAATCAGATAAAAATCCAGTTTACTATGTGCAATATGCCCACGCTAGAATTTGTAGTATTTTACAGAAGGCGAAAGAAGCCGGTATCGACTCAGGAAATGCTGACTTGTCCAAGTTAGTGCACGAAAAAGAATTGAGTTTAATAAAGGAATTAAATAAATTCCCTGAACTGGTGGAGGAAACTTCCCAAAGTTACGAGGTGCATAAATTACCCCATTACGCCATAAGGTTAGCAGATAAACTTCACTCATTTTATGATAAGTGCCAGGTTATCAACGAGGGCAATTTAGAGTTGTCCAAGGCTAGACATAAGCTAATGAATGCTGTTAGAATAGTACTGTTAGAAACACTAGGATTAATAGGAATAAGTGCGCCGGAGCAGATGTAGCTTTCAGCTTTCAGGGATCAGCTTTTATTCTCCAAGAAATAAAATGGAAACAAAAAGAATTAATTCATACAAGGATTTAATTGTTTGGCAAAAATCGATAATACTGGTTAGAAATGTATATGAATTAACGGAAAATTTTCCAAAAGAAGAAATTTTTGGATTGACTTCACAAATGAGGAGAGCGGCGGTGTCAATTCCATCTAATATAGCCGAAGGAAGATTTAGAGGAACAACGAAAGATTTTGTGCAATTTCTGCGAATTGCATATGGCTCTGGAGCGGAACTTGAAACACAAATAGAAATATCCAAACAACTAATAAAAACTAAAAATTTAGATTATTCAAGTGCAGAAGCATTATTGCAAGAGATAATGAAAATGCTAAACGCAATGATACATAAACTGAAAGCTAAAACCTAACCACTAAAAGCTAAATTTATGAGAATAGGCATAGACGCTAGAACAATTTTAAATCCAGAAAAAGGTGATGCTATCGGCATAGGCCATTACACTTATCAGCTGATTCGCCATATTTTGTATTTGGATAAGGAAAACGAATACGTTTTGTTTTTTGATTTTCGCGTCCGGGAAAAAGATATTAAGAAATTTTCAAAGCCCAATGTAAAAATAAAATTTTACCCTTTTTCAGATTATAAGAAATATTTGCCCGGTATTTACAGCGAACTATTGGGGACAGCCACTCTTCAAAAAGAGAAACTGGATCTATTGCATTCCACATCTCCGTTCAGTCGTATTCCCGCCGGATACAGGGGAAAAACCATGGTGACTTTTCATAATCTGGCTATATTTAAAGTTCCAGGATGCTTTCCTAAAATAAAGAGCGCTCGAGATAGGGCATCTTTCAAATTAATGGCCAAGAAGGCCGATAAAATTATTGCCGTCTCTAATTCTATAAAGGAAGATATGAAAGAAATTTTTGAGACACCCGAAGATAAGGTAGAAGTTATTTACAGTGGCTTGGACAAGAGATTTTTTGAAGAGCCTGAGGCTAGTTCCAGAAAAGTAATTGATAAGTATGATATAAGAAGGAAATACATTTTATTTTTAGGTACACTTGAACCTGCTAAGAATATCACAAGGCTCTTGGAGGCTTTCGCATTGTTTAAAAAAGAAAGCAAAGAAAAAAATAAGAAATTTGAATATCAATTAGTGCTTGCCGGAAAAAGAGGATGGCTTTCTCAGCAATATCAGCAAATAATAAAAGATCTGGGGCTGACCAAGGACGTTGTGTTTACGGGATATATAATTGGAGACGAGTTAGTGCCTTTATTTAAGAATGCCGAGTTTTTTGTATTACCATCACTATATGAAGGGTTTGGAACTACCACTTTAGAAGCTTTTGCCACCAAGACTCCGGCTATTATTTCAGAAGTCGCATCAATGCCTGAAGTTGCAGATGAAGCAGCAATGTTTGTTAATCCAATAGATACAAATGGGATTGCCAATGCGATGATAAAGATGGCTTCTGACGATCAGCTAAAAGAGCAGTATAGACAAAAGGGATCAGAACAAGCTAAGAAATTTGATTGGGATAAGTGTGCTAGAGAAACATTGGAAATTTACAAAAGTTTTAAATAAGAGTATTGTATACACATAATCAAAGGCGTTGATGGAGTTATCGCTCCGGAGTCGCAGAAAGAAATCTAATTATTTAGAAAGTAGAATCTGCCGGGTAGGCCCGTAATAGCTGTTAAGGAGAGCTTCGAAATACTTATTTAAATAGGTATTTAAATAAGTATTTAATTGAGAAGTTGAATTAAGGTGGTACCACGACAAACGTCGTCCTTATGGATGATGTTTTTTATTTCCATATTTTAAGAGTCTTAAAAATAAAAGCAGACAAGTATTACGATACTTGGTAGTATCGTAATATATTGCAGATTGTTGTATAATGTTGATATAAGTGATGAGATAATTTATAATATACCAATTATGGCGAAATTTGGATCAAAGTTATCAAAAGAAGAGGTGGGAAAAATGTTTTATAAGCTATGCTTGGCCATATCTGAAACGAAAAAGCCGGAAGAAGCAGCCAGTTTTCTTGGTGATTTGCTGTCACTTCAAGAAGCAGAGATGATAGCTAAGAGGCTGAAAATCGCTGAATTAATATTAAAAGATAAGTCCTATTTAGATATAAGGAAAATTTTGAAAGTTAGTTATGGAACTATTGCCCGAGTGCAAGAGTGGCTCAAAATTTCTGGCGAAGGATATCGCCAAGCAGTGGAAAGAACTAGAGAAAAAGACATAGAAATTAAAAAAACCTGTTCCACAATTAATTTAAGTGTAATTAAAAGACGATATCCAATGTATTATTGGCCAGAAATTGTATTGGAAAATATAATAAAAAATGCAAATAAAAGGCAAAAAACTAAACTCAGAAGAACCATTAGAGAGATGGATAAAATGAAGAAAAAGACCGATTTATATAAAAAACTTAGCAAGCTTATTAAATAATTCCAACAATAATACTAATTACCATACTACCAAGTATTGTAATGCGTTGCAGATTGAGATACGAATAGTTTTAGATATAAATTTTTTTAAACATGAATAGTTTCAAAAAGGTAGATTCAAAGCAGAGTTTTCCCAAAATGGAGGAAGAAATACTGAAATTTTGGGAAGAAAATAAAATATTTGAAAAGTCGGTGAAAAAAAATTCTGCTGACAAATTTTTTATTTTCTACGAGGGGCCACCGACAGCTAATGGTAAGCCGGGTCTTCATCATGTCTTGGCAAGAGCCTTCAAAGATATTATTCCGCGATATAAAACCATGAAGGGATATCGTGTGGAAAGGAAAGCGGGGTGGGACACACATGGCCTTCCGGTTGAACTTCAGGTTGAAAAAGAGTTGGGGCTTAAAAACAAGCAGGATATTGAAAATATCGTTCCTGGGAATCCGAGGAAAAGCATTATTGAATTCAACAAAAAATGCAAAGAATCAGTTTGGCTGTATAAAGACCTTTGGGAAAAAATGACCAAAAGAATGGCTTACTGGGTGGATATGAAAAATCCTTATATTACTTACGAAAATAAATATATCGAATCAGTTTGGTGGGTGGTGGCGCAGATTTTTAAAACAAAAAATAAAAAAGGAGAAAGCTTGGTTTATAAAGGACATAAGGTTGTCCCGTATTGCTACAGGTGTGGTACCTCACTATCGACTCACGAAGTTGCGCAGGGTTACAAAAAAGTGACTGATAATTCTGTTTACATTAAATTTAAAGCCAAGCCGAACAAGGAAAAAGGAATTGACGACAATACTTACTTTTTGGTCTGGACAACTACCCCGTGGACACTACCTGGTAATGTAGCTTTGGCAGTAAATAAAGATATTGATTATGTATTAGTAGGACGACTTTCACAGCCAATATTAGGGATGAATAGGGATGAATTATCATCAGAAAAAATTGCAAACCCTGTAATTGAAAAATTAATTATGTCTAAGTCCGCTTATGATAAATTTCGTCAACCTCCTAAGCGACCACAAGAAAACCTGCGCTTAGGTGATAAAGTTATTTCTTTTTCAAGTAGTGACTTAATTGGTCTTGA
Source organism: bacterium BMS3Abin15 (assembly GCA_002923195.1). Lineage (GTDB taxonomy): Bacteria > Patescibacteriota > Minisyncoccia > Moranbacterales > 2-12-FULL-40-10 > BMS3ABIN15. The sequence goes on along the minus strand of BDTH01000041.1, from coordinate 6,325 downwards.
ATACGAATCTTTATATAAAATTGAAAATAAAGAAAATAAAAAATCTCACTATATTGTTACTGGTGATTTTGTTTCTACCGAAGAAGGAACCGGAATTGTTCACATTGCTCCGGCATTTGGAGAGGATGATGCGAATGTCGGAAGGGAAAATGATCTGCCGACACTTCTGACTGTTGATAGTGAAGGAAAAATTAATGCTGCTGTTCCTAATGAGATAAAAGGAATTCCGGTAAAAAAGAAGAATGATAAAAATAGATATGAAGTGGACGATTTAATTATTGAGGATTTAAAAAAACGCGAATTGTTTTTTAAAGAAGAAGAATATGAACATGATTATCCATATTGTTGGAGATGCGATATGCCGCTAATTTATTATGCCAAGCCATCATGGTTCATTCGAATGAGTGAATTATCAAAAGAATTAGTAAAAAACAACGAAAAAATTAAATGGGTACCGGAACATATTAAAAAAGGAAGGTTCGGTGAATGGTTGGAAAATGTAAAAGATTGGGCAATTTCCCGCGAACGCTACTGGGGAACTCCGCTTCCGATTTGGACCTGTAAAAAATGCAACGAACAAAAAGTTATTGAATCTATAAAAGAACTAGAAGATTTATCAGGAAAGAAATTAGATGATCTACACAAACCGTACATAGATGATATAAAAATAAAATGTTCTTGTGGCGAAGAGATGACCAGGGTGCCAGAAGTTTTAGACGTTTGGTTTGATTCTGGCTCTATGCCATTAGCTCAATTTAATTATCCTAATAATGTATCCAAGGAAGACAAAGAAAAAATAGAAAGCGGAAAATTCTTTCCAGCTGATTATATTTCTGAAGCCATAGATCAGACCCGGGGATGGTTTTACACTCTTCATGCTATCGCAACGCTTCTTAATAAATCTAAAAAAGTTTCAACCGGGTATGCTTTTAAAAATGTTATTTGTTTGGGTCATATTTTAGATGCCAAAGGTCAAAAAATGAGTAAATCCAAGGGCAATGTCATTGAACCGATGGAAGTAATGAATGAATACGGAGCTGACATGCTTCGCTGGATGTTATTTACAATCAACCAACCAGGACTTCCCAAAAAATTTGATGTGAAAGGGATGAAAGATATAATGAACCGAGTTTTCCGTATGTTGTGGAATTCTTACTCTTTCTTCGTAATGTACGCTGATATTGATAAATTCAATGCTTCCGAAAGCTCGGCTTTCGGAAAGGCTTTTGGAAAAGATTTTGGAAGCGGACAGGGTGATAACTTGCTTGATAAGTGGATTATTTCCGAGCTCAACGTCTTAATTAAAAAAGTTAATGGAAAACTGGGCGATTATGATATCTATAGTGCAGCTAAAAATATAGAAGTTTTCATTGACAACTTATCCAATTGGTATATTCGAAGATCCAGGAAGAGATTTTGGAAATCGGAAAACGACGATGATAAAAATCAGGCCTATCAAACATTACACCATGTTTTGGTTGAACTTTCTAAATTAATGGCGCCGTTTACGCCGTTTATTGCAGAAGAAATTTATAAAAATCTAACTGGAGAGGAACCTGCCCGCAATGCTACGCATAGCGTTGCAGGCGGGTCGGTGCATCTGGCTGAATTCCCTGTGGCAGAGGAGAAATTAATTGATGAAAAATTGAACAGAAATATGGCGGCCGTACGCGAAATAATTAGCATAGGACTTCAGAAAAGAGCAGAAGCAAAAATAAAAGTTAGACAACCACTCGCAAGTGTTTCTCTTAGCTCTAATAAATTCAAAGAATTATTTGATACAATTAGTGATCCAAAAGATAAGACTTTTATGGAACATATTATTATTAAGGAATTAAATGTAAAATCGGTAAGTATGAATATTCTACAGAGTATTCAAAAATCAGATGAGCCAATTATTATTGATATCAAAATTACAGAAGATCTGGAGCTTGAAGGCCAGGCAAGGGAAATAATTAGACATATTCAGCAGATGCGCAAAGAGGCCGGTTATGAGGTTGACAATCGCATAAAAGTAAGTTATTCTGGCGCATCAGAAGTTTTCAACAAATTTGGCAAGGAAATTTCCAAAGAAGTTTTAGCCGATGAACTGAAATCAGAAGCATTAAAAGAATTTGACTTGGAAAAAGAGTTTAATATAGAAAATCAAAAAATTAAAATACAAATTAAAAGATAATCCACGCCTTTGGCGGGACAAGGGAGGTAGGCCTTTGAAAAATAAAAAATCTGATGACCGAGAGAAATCATCCAAGGAATTAAGTTATCGGACAGAGTTGATAATGTTTTCAGTTGCACTCCTGATATCATTATTCTTGCCGATGTTGAGGCTGTGGTATGTGGCATGTTCCACGGTTGTTATTTTTCTTACATTGGCCATTGTGTTGGATAAAATTAAAGACAAAATGAAAAACAGTGACCGAGTTGGCAAGATATTTAACAATTCTAAAAGTAAGAAAAGCGACGAGTAGGGAGTAAAAAATGAAAAAATTGCTGTTTTATCTGGCGTATTTTATCTCCATACCCCTTGGATTCTTGTTTTTTTACGTATGGAAACCAATTTTTGGAAGATGGTCTTTTCAGGAAAAGAGCTATAGCCATATTGGAAGCAAGAAGATAAAGAAAGAGGTTCTGGGAGAGCATTATAAGGGCGAGGATCAGGGCTTTACTTAATAAATTAAGTAAAGCCCTATTTTTTTGGTAATTTAGTGATATGAACATATAATAGGAGCATGCCCCGTAGTGAAAATTCAAAAGCTTATATTAACTCGCATAGTTTGTGCATTAATCTACATGGGTAAATAAATTAACAAAGGATAAACTAAATAAATTTATTAGAAATCATTTCGGGCTATGCCTATTTGAATTTCTACTACGGGGATGGAAAGAAAATATACAGGCATAATATTAAGTAAATACGATACGGGAGAGGCCGATCGAATTTATACAGCTTATACTCTAGAAATGGGTAAAATTAAATCCATTGCTCAAGGTGTCAGAAAGCCACAGGCTAAGTTAGCGGGTCATTTAGAAAACTTTGTCTTAGCTGATTTGACTGTTATCAAAAAAAGAGGAACAGGAAGAATAACCGGGTCAATTGTGGAGAATAATTTTAATAATTTAAGAAACAACCTTGAGGCATTGGAGTATGCCCTAAAGGCGTCAGATATTTTTAATAATCTGGTGGGAATGGAGGAAAGAGACGAGAAAATTTTCAACTTACTAAAACAGTTTTTGGAAACATTGGATAAAGTGTCTAAAGATAAAAAGGATAATGGTGAAGTCTTGTTTTACGGATTTGTTTTCAAGCTTTTAGAATTTTTAGGCTATAAACTTGAAGTAGGAGCCTGTGTTAATTGCACGTCTCCGCTTTCTAGCGAGGGAAATTATTTCAGTGCAGAAAAAGGTGGAGTGGTATGCAAAAACTGCTCGCCCAAAATTAGAAATGAAGCTCCGCAATCCTACACACACGGCAGCTATTCTTTCCCTAGTGGAGCAAAATCCGCCGAAGCAAAAGATAACGTTTCACATTTATCCACAATCTCACGCTCATGGTCTTCTGCGAAGGCGGATAAAATCGAAATAGACAACAACGCGATAAAAATTATTCGAATTTTTTCTCATAACGAAGTAGCCTCTTTAACTAAGCTCAAGGCTGGCAAAAAAGAACTTGATAATATTAAGGATGTTTTAAATAATTTTTTAAGTTGGATTGCATAATAAACCCCCACACCTTTATGAATATAATCTTGCTTATTTTTCCATCTCACGAATGGATTATGAGTGTTTGTTTATGAATCTGAGCTTTTGTAAAGGTGTGGGGGTAAAATGCTTGTTGAAAGCGGGTGGTTTTGTTAAGATATAGACATAAATAAGATACAAAAATAAAGGTATGCCTCTAAAAGACATAAAAAAAGAACTTTATGATCCCGATTCCGAGATTGAAAAAAGGGAGCATGAAGCAAGTCAGTTCGATCCTGTAATTTCAGCCGAATCCGAAAGTGATGAATTTCAAGAAAAAGGTGAATGGATAAAGCCTAAAAAGGGCCTGAGCGCTTCTCAGGAAAAGGCAATAAAAGTAGGCTTGGCTATCGTAGGAGCAGTAGCTGTTTTGGCGTTGATTATCTGGGGAGTAATTAAAATAAAAAATTCAGCTTTTGATGAAAGCAGAGTGACTCTCAAAATAGAGGGAATTGAAAAAGTAGACAGTACTCGGCTGGTAGAGTATAAAATAGTATACAAAAACGATAACCGGACTGCGCTTGAAGACGCTGAAATTTTTTTAAACTATTCAGAAAATTTTCAGCCGGAAGATAATGTAAATTTAGAATATGTTAATTCAGGCAACAGCAAGATTTATTTAGGGAAAATTGAGTCCCGTTCCGAAAAGGAGGTGGGGCTTAAAGGAAAGTTCTACGCTCCTGAAGGATATGTAGTTTATCTTAAAGCCACGCTCCAATACAGGCCATCTAATTTTAATAGTGTTTTTGTAACAGAAAGCAAGAAAAGCATTAATGTAAAATCGTCGCCTATCTTGCTGGAAATTGACGCTCCCCTGGAAGCGGCGGATGGGAATGACATTGAATATTTAGTTGATTATGAAAATATCAGTTCCCGCTACTTTAATAATTTAAGATTGGAAGTCGAATATCCGGAGGGATTTGATTTTTCTTCAGGCGATCCTCAGCCGTCAGAGGGAGAGAGTGTGTGGTATTTGGGAAATTTAAATGCAGGCGATAAGGGCCAGATCAAGATAAGGGGGAGTATCGCAGGATCAGAAAATGAAGCTAAGGTGGTAAAGTTAAAGCTTGGCGCTTTAGACGATAATAGCAACTTCGTTACCTACGGAGAGAGAGAAAAGCTTACTAGAATAATCACTTCTCCACTTTCTATATCTCAAACAGTTAATGGGTTAACCAGCTTGAATGTTCGCACCGGTGACGAGCTTAAATATAAATTAATTTATCGCAATGGCGGAGTAATAGGACTAAAAGATGTTATTATTACGGCTAAAATTGAAAGTTCCATTCTTGATCTTTCTAAAATCAGGGGTGGATCATATAATGATTCCAACAGCACTATCACTTGGAAGGCGGTAGATATTCCCCAACTTGCCAATTTACAGCCGGGAGATGGTGGAAGTGTTGACTTTTCAGTGCCCGTTTTAGGAAAAATTCCGACAGAGTCTGATAGGGATAAGAACTTCACAATCGTTTCTGTAGCTAAAATTGACAGTCCAGACATCCCTACCTCTATCGGATCGAATAAAATAATAGGAAGCAATAAATTAGAAATTAAGCTTAATTCCACCGTGATTTTAGACACCGAAGTGCGTTATGGCGGAAGCAGTATTGAGAATTCGGGTCCTGTGCCTCCTGAAGTAGGAAAAGAAACAACTTACACGATTCGTTGGTCAGTTACTAATGTTCACAACGACATTTCCGGCGCAAAGGTAACATCCTCTCTTCCTACGGGAGTTGAGTTTACAGGAGAGATAAGTCCTGATAGCGAGGAGGAAAGAATAAGTTTCAATGAGCGCACCAATCAAATTATTTGGGATGTAGGAAATTTAGATAATGGCATTGGAGTAATTGGCCCCAAGAAAGAAGTAAGTTTTCAGGTCAGTGTTACGCCTCAGGCCAGCCAGGTGGGAAAGGGATTGGTTTTATTGAATTCCTCTACAATAATTGCCGAAGACCTGTTTACATCCGATACGATAAAGTCCGAAATAAAAGAAAAGAGCAATAAGATATCGGACGACATAAATTATAAGGTGGTAGAATAATATTTATGTTTGAGATTGATTCCAAAAAGAGAAACAAAAGAATAGGGAAACTTACGACTAAAAGCGGAGCTGTAAACACTCCGTTTTTTATGCCTATTGCCACTAAAGGGGCGGTAAAAAATTTGACGCCGGAAGAACTAAAATCAATGGGAGCCGAGATTATTTTGGGCAACACTTATCACTTATGGCTTAGGCCTGGAGAAAAAATAATTGCTGAAGCTGGGGGGTTGCATAAATTTATGAACTGGAGTGGACCGATACTGACCGATTCAGGCGGCTTTCAAGTTTTTTCCTTAGGGGCCAAGGCTAAAAGGATGCATGGCACCAGTGGAGTTAAATTAAGTGAGAAAGGAGTAGAATTTTCAGATCCCGTTGATGGGAAAAAATATTTTATGACTCCGGAAAAATCAATTGATATCCAATTAAGCTTAGATTCAGATATTATTATGGTTCTGGATGAGTGCCCACCCTATCCTTGTTCGCATGAGGATGCCAAAAAATCAACGGAGTTAACTACCAGATGGGCAAAGCGTTGCTTCAAGC
>BDTH01000040.1 GCA_002923195.1 bacterium BMS3Abin15 | reverse complement strand
AGTGATATAATATCACTATACCGATTCGAACTTGCGAAAGTATGCGAATCTACGAAAAATATGCAAAAAGGAATAATAAAAAGAAATATAGAAATACTATATCCAGAACTATCCTATAAACTTAATGGTATATTCTTTAGAATACACAAAAAATTAGGGAGACACTGCAGGGAGAAGCAATACGCAGATGAGCTAGAAAGAGAATTTAAAAGAGACGATATAAACTATAAAAGAGAACATAAAATAATTAAAGACGATGATTTTACGGGTAACATAGTCGATTTCGTAATAAATAATAATATTGTGGTAGACATCAAGGCTAAAAAGTACCTAATGAAAGATGACTTTTATCAAATGCAAAGATACTTAAAAAGCATAGGCAAGAAATTAGGCCTGATAGTAAACTTTAGAGATGATTTTATTAAGACTAAGCGTGTTTTAAATAATAATTAATTTGCAAAGCTCGTATTAGTTCGTAGATTCGAATTTAATTCGTAGTTTCGCATCGGCAGTGTTATGAAACTAACATCAAAACAAAGAAATGTCCTTGAGTCCGCCAGGGAATTTATTGAAAAAAAGGAAGAAAATCCTACTAGCTATAAGCTACATAAATATTTAGAAAACGAAGGAGTGAAAGACAGCTTAAAGTCCATGATGCAGGTGATTGAGGCATTGGAAAAGAAAGATTTGATCAAGCGTGATGGAAGTAAAAAGATCTACTTAGTTGAAAATGATAACTATGCCAACATGGGAAGTATTTTTTCCATTCCTGTCTACGGTTTGGCTTCTTGCGGCGAGGCATTGGCCTACGCTCAGGACAATGTGGATGGATATTTGCAGATTTCCAAAAACTTATTCCGAAAATCAAAACCAGCTAAACTTTTTGCCGTGAAAGCGCTGGGAGATTCAATGGATAAGGATAATATAGGAGACGGCGATTACGCCATTTTTGAAAAATATGAAGGACAAGCTGATCTGGAGGGTAAAATTGTAGTAGCGGTAATAAACGGGATGGCAACCATTAAGAAATACAAGAAAGTAGGCCGAGGAGTTATCGGATTGTTTCCCAATTCTCATAATAAAACTCATCAGCCAATCTTTATCAGCACGGCTGACTCAATTCTTATCGCCGGGGTATTTAAAAAATCCCTGCCAGTTAAATATGTGAGTTTGTAAAAAATTGAAAAAATAAATTACAATGACAAAAGTTGATTACGGAGTAATTAATGAGGGCACAATATTAAAACTCAAAGCTGTGAAGGAATATATGGATGCGTACTCATCAATAATGCACTATAGTGATTTTCCTAAGTATTGTTATGTGGATTGCTTTTCGGGGCCCGGATTATGTATAAGAAAAAAAACAGGAAAAGAGATTAAGGGATCACCCGTTATAGCATTGGAGGTTCCTTATAAATTTTCGAGTTATCATTTTATAGATTTAAATAGTGATAGTATAAAAAAACTCCGGCTTATTAAAGAAAAACATTCAGATTGTAATATAAAAATTTTAGAAGGTGATTGTAATATAAAAATTAAAAATGTCTTACGTGATATAGGGAATAATATACCATTTTTGACGTTATTAGATCCACAAGCTGGCGATTTACACTGGAAAACAGTTGAACTTATTGCCGAAAAGCAAAAATCAGAAGTGTTAATAAATTTTCCTTTTGGAATGGCTATTAATAGATATATGCCGATGAATCCAAGTGGGGCGGTAAGTCCAAGTAATATTTCAAAAATTGACAAAATTTTTGGAACTAATGAGTGGAAATTAATATATGAAGCGAAAAGAAAAGATAAAATATCATCATTTGAAGCAAAACAAAAATTTTTAGATCTATATATTAGAAATCTAACGGGACTCGGATTTAAATATTACGCTGTAAAGGATATAAAAAATTCTACAAATGCTCATATGTATTTTTTAATATACGCAACTCACCACAGGTATGGTCTTGAAAAAATGAAGGACAGTTTTGTTAAAGGAGAAAAAGATGTGGGCAATATGTTTTTTATGCAGGAACTTATAAATAAAATTTACAAGGTATTCTGTGGAGATAAAAAAGTGACTTTAAATATTATTTTAGAGAGAATGTTATCGGGAAAGCATCTTTATAGAGTACAAGACTTTAAAAATGCGCTAGTTCAGTTAGAAAAAAATAAAAAAATAAAAAGAGTTAAAAACAGAAAAAGAGCAAGAACCTTTCAGATGGATGAAGAGTTTACTTTTACATAACATCTTACAATATAAATGAACGTTTGGTATAATAAATCCATATGGTTCTGAAGAAAATAAAACGAAAAACCTTACTATACAGAAGTGGTGTTGAATATGCTGATTTTTGCTTGAATCATGCTGAGGGTTGTTCTCATGGATGTCGGTATCCTTGTTATGCGATGATGATGAAGAAACGCTGTGGTATTGTGAAAGATTATAAAGAATGGATAAAGCCTAAAATTGTAGGGAATGCACTGGAACTTCTTGATAAAGAGATTCCTAAATTAAAAGACAAGATAGGCAGAGTCTTTATGTGTTTTTCTACCGATCCTTTTATGTATAATCAGAAAGAGATTATTGATTTGAGTTTAAAAATAATTAAAAGATTAAATGAGGAGGGAATAAAGGTAGTTACTGTTAGCAAGGGGGTTTATCCTGAAAAACTTTCCGATACGAATATGTATCGTTCAGATAATGAGTACGGCTCAACAGTTGTTTCTATGTCAGAAAGTTTTAGAAAGAAATATGAGCCTGGTGCTTCTCCAATTAAATCCAGAATAAAATACTTAAAACAACTTCATGATAAGGGGGCAAAAACATGGGTAAGTATGGAGCCATATCCTACACCTAATGTTATTAAACAAGACATTGAGGAAATTTTAAAAGAAATCTCTTTTGTGGATGAAATTGTTTTTGGAAAATGGAATTATAACAAAATTATAGGAAGTTATGATCAGTATAAATCCTTCTATAATTATAATGCCCTCAGAGTGATGGAGTTTTGTAAAAAGAATAAAATCAAGTTTCATATAAAAGACGGAACTCTCAATGAAAGACAGCTAGATCTTGATTATCTTAATTACCCAGTCAGTTTTAGAAGAATAGTAGATAAGTTATCTTTTCAATCTTAATATTGTTATTAATCAAGTTAAAATGGGCTTAATGCCCTTTTGTTTTACGGGCTAAAGTATGATAAAATATACTAAAACTTATTAAATAATTTTAAAATGGGACGAAAGAAGAAGAAAAAAAGGAAGAAAAAGGAAGAAGAAGACATTGAAGATGATGAGTCGAGATTTAAACTAAATATCTCCGGCGAAGTGAAGCGCAGTATAGTGGCTATTTTTTTGTTTGCTTTGTCGGTTATTTTTACTTTAGGATTTTTCGGAGATGCCGGAGTAGTAGGAAGCTATCTCAATAAGACTTTCAGTGTTATTTTTGGATGGGGCAAATGGCTTTTGCCCGTTGTCTTGGCAATAGCTGGAATTATCTTATTATATCGAAAAGAAACTCTTTTTTATGTGGCAAAGTTAGTCGGGCTTTTAATCGCCTTTTTAAGCGTTTTGGGATTCTTCCATATTTATTTTGACAGCGCCCAATTTATGGAAGTTGCTAAAAGTGGTGTTGGGGGCGGGTATGTGGGATACGGCATAGCCTATACATTAGTGAAGCTAGTTGGAACGGTAGCAGGAACGGTAATTCTTACGGCTATCCTATTGATAGGAATAATTATTGCCTTTAATTTCTCGGTTGTGAATTTCTTCCGAAGCGTTGCAGCAATGTTAAAGAAAGAAAAATCAGAAGACGAAAATGAAGATTCGGAAGAATTAGAAAAACTGGAAGAGGTGGAGGAGTCCCTCGACGAAGCTCGGGACAAGCAAGAAAAAGACGAAAGTGATAAAGAAAATATTAAAAATGTGAAATTCGTTGAGAATGCGGAGGAAGACAAAAAAGAAGAATTAGGGTTAAAAGAAAAAGCCAAACAATTTTTAGGCAGAGAAAATAAGAAAGACGAATTTTCAACTCGTGCTATAGATCACAAGTGGGAACTTCCCCCTATAGATCTCTTAGAAACATCCACCGAAACCGCCAAGGGAGGAGATGTGGAAAAAGATGCCAGGATTATTCAAAAAACTCTTGGACATTTTGGCATCGAAGTGGAATTGGGAGATATTAAGACTGGCCCGACAGTTACACAGTATAGTTTTCGTCCAGCAGTAGGAGTAAAGCTAAGTCGAATAACTACTCTTAATAATGATCTGTCCCTAGCTTTAGCGGCTCATCCAATTAGGATTGAAGCGCCGATTCCCGGGAAATCCTTAATAGGCATTGAAGTTCCTAATAAATTAGCAGCTACAGTGCGTCTCAAGAATGTTCTTCAGGGTGATGAGTTTAAAGAAAGAAAATCAAATCTTAGTTTAGCACTGGGCGAGGATGTAAGTGGTAATTATATATTTGGAAATTTAGGTAAAATGCCTCACCTTATGATCGCAGGCGCGACTGGAACAGGGAAAAGCATTTGCATTAATTCGATTTTACTTTCTTTGTTCTATCAGAACTCCCCGGAAGATCTAAAATTAATCTTAGTTGACCCCAAACGCGTAGAACTCTCCTTGTATAATGGGATACCACATCTTCTGTCTGACGTTATTGTTGAAAATGGAAAAGTAGTAAGTGCCCTAAAATGGGCAATAGGGGAAATGGAAAGAAGATACAGGTTGTTGCAAGATACAAAGGCGAGGGATATAGCCTCTTACAATCAAAAAGTAAAAGAAGGAAAAAAGAGGACTTATGCTGATCCGGAAACAGGAGAAGAAAAATTAGAAAATCTGAAAAAAATTCCTTATATCATAATTGTTATTGATGAATTAGCAGACTTGATGACGGCCCATGGAAAAGAAGTAGAAGGTGCGATAATTCGCCTGGCCCAAATGGCGCGAGCAATAGGTATTCATTTGATTGTTTCTACCCAGCGCCCCAGCGTGGAAGTGTTAACCGGACTTATCAAGGCAAACATCACTACTCGCATCGCTTTTCAGGTAGCAACACAAATAGATTCCAGAACCATTTTGGATGCTGGCGGAGCGGAAAAATTATTGGGCGATGGAGACATGCTTTATATTTCAGCCAATTCAGCTAAGCCTAAGCGCCTACAAGGGGTTCTCGTAAGCGAAGCAGAGGTTAAGAAAGTAGTAAAATTCATCAAGAATCAAAAGATAAAGAATGGAGAGGAAGAAATAGGAGAAGATATCACT
>BDTH01000039.1 GCA_002923195.1 bacterium BMS3Abin15 | reverse complement strand
CATCCTCTAGGTCCCATTTGATCTTCAAAGCGCATTCTTCTTTTTCCCTCCTTAGCTCTTTGATTCTTTCCTTAATGCGTATCGGCGTTTCATCAGGATGACTTCCAGGTTTAGTGGATTTTGGCTTTAATCCGGATTCTCCGTATTTTCTGTAATCAGCCAGCCACCTCTCCAGACTATGAGGGCATACCTTAACTGCGTCTGCCAGCCTAATCTCTCTGTTGTAGACAGGCAATACCCATCTCAACCTCTCCTCCTTTAATTGTTTTTGGCATATCTATACACATATACCAGAATATCGCTATTCTGGAAAAACCGCCAAATGTATGTGGACATTACCAATAAATATTGACAAAACTATCAAATTATTGCGTAATATAATTATTTAAAGTAATTTAAACCCACACAAAATTGCTTTTTATTTTGTAGTATATTATAGTGACCTAACCAGAAAATCCACGGAAAAGGAGGCGAGAAAATGATAAGCGAATACCGGTTCATTAAAAAATCTGTAAATCTTGGCATTTCAGACGAAATCCTTAGGCAATTTTGTCGGTCGGCAGAAGATAGTTTCATCTACAGAGAAATGGAAAGACAAGACAAGATATTGGCAACAGAAGAAAAGCACCAATGGCCAGTATTGAAAATGTTAGATAATCCCAGCCTTCCAATTTATGAAAGCACTGATAAAGAGATGAAGATAAAGTCTAAAAAATTCATAGACTCTATACGCGAGGAAAAAAAGCTCAGAATTAGTGCGGATAAGTATGGAAAAGAAGGACTTCTGGACAGTATGTCTAAGTTAATTAACGACAGGTTTGAGTTTTTTGAGATAATATTCAACATAACTGAAGCGGATATAGAACGCTTTAAGGAGATCGTAAAGAAAGGAGTAAATTGGAGAAAGAACAGGCCCGATCCAGCTAACATTCACCTAGGAATTCTCGGAAACAGTCCAAAAAAAAGTGAATGGAAGAAAGGCAAAGACAGACAGGACGATAACTAAAGTCCCGTATATTGTAAAACAATTGCGGGATTTTTATTATGTAGAATTAGTTGGATAATTATGCACATCTCCTGAATAAATGTTTGTGATATAATTTGCATAATGGTATAATTCAGGTAAATGAAAATTAGTGATATAAAAATAGCTTTAATAATCTTTGTTGGGCTTGTCGTCTTTGGATTTGCATTTTTTAGTGTGGCTCAGGAAAATTCTTCCAGCGATATGAACATTTTTTTGGATTCAGATCAAGATGGGTTGAGCGATGAAGAGGAAAAGGGATACGGAACTGATCCCGAGAATCGCGATACTGACGGAGACGGATATTCCGACGGCGCTGAAATAAAAAGCGGGTACGATCCTCTCAAGCCGGCTCCAGGAGACAAGATAGTCGTGGAACAATCTAGACAAACAACAGGCGATAGTCAGCAGAAAACTGATAATGAAACAAACTTGACACAGGAAGTTTCCCTTCAGGTAGCTAATTTAATAACCAGCAGTAGTTCCGAAGAAGAAGAAATAACCCTAGAAAATTTGGATAGTCTTATATCCGAGACACTAGAAAACGAGTTGACTTTTGATGATCTGCCTGAAATAAATGAAGATGAAATTAACATAAAAGAGCAGAACTATGATAAGTATTCTGAAGAAAAAAAGGCAGAGAAAGAAAGGGAAGACGCTCTTGAATATTTAACGGCCATCTCATACATTGCTGCTAGCAACTCTCCTCAGAAAATATCAACCATAAATGATGTGGAAAAATTAATAAAAGAAGTTGTCACCGAAGTAGAACTTTTCTCCCTATCTCTCTCAGACGCATCTTATTTTAAAGGATTAGCTGAAAAAGGAGAGTTAGCCATGGAACAGCTAAATGAAGTTGAAGTCCCTGAAAATTTTCTTGATCTACATATACGAGGGCTAAAGCTTGCAAAGTACGCGATCTCATTAAAAGATGAAGTTCAGCCTGATCCTAATGATCCCATATCTGGCATCACAAGCTTATCAAAGGTGCAAAATTTGCTGGTTTTGAGTATGGAATATTCAGGAGAAGTAAGCTCAAAATTAAGCGGGCTAGGAATAGCTGAAATTCCCCTTGATTTGGAATAAGCAGAAATTGAACACTAAATTTTTTGTTACAGAAGTAAAACATATGAGAATTAAAGCCAAAATATTAACCTTTTCCTTTATACTAGTTATCTTCGGTCTGCTTATTGCTCCTTGTGCTCAGGCTAGTTATTGGGGTGAGCCTATTATGGCCGCAAACCTGAAGCAAATGATGGAAAAAATATATGATCAAATACAAGGAATGATACTAGGAGCGTTAAAACAGGCCGCAGTTGAAACGATTAACAATTCTGTGAATAGCTTGATCACCAGCGGAGGAGCATCGGGATCCCTGCTTATCAGCGATCCATACGACTTTATTTTTGGTGAGTCTCGCAGAACAGCGGTAGTTTCCGTAGACCACTTTCTAAATAATTTGGTTCGAGGCCGGTCATCAATATCTAACTACTCTACTGGAAGAGAAGGAGTGCGTGGTAATTACTATACCTACCTGGCTGAAAATGCAAAAAGAAGTATTATTCCGGGGAGCAAGCCTCCCTGTGATATCGGCGATCCCCATAAAATGTTTGATGAAGGAAACTGGCGATCATTTAACAGGTTTCTTATGCCTCACTGTAATCCTTCCGGTGTCGAGTTAATGGCTCAGGAATTCTTCTATGAAACCGAACAAGCGAATCAGAGGGTAGCAGAGGCTCGCTATAGGGCAGGAGGTGGATTCAGAGATGTTGAAAGTGGCGGTCAAGTAACTACCCCTGGATCAATAATAAAAGATATTCAATCTCAGACACAGGATGTCGGAAATAAAATATTAGCCAGTGCTAAAAGTGTGCCGGAAGTTATTACTGCAGTAGTAACCAAGATAATAACTAAAACAATAAAACAAGGAATTGGAAATGCTCAAAGGAATATCCAAAAAGAAATAAGCAATACGACGGGAAAATTAACATCAGAGCTTAGAAGTAAAATACCCACAGAAATATTTAAACCGCCATTTTAAATCGTCTACTATATTGAAATTAAAAAAGCCTGGTATATCCAGGTTTTTTTGTGGGTTCGTGCAGACTTGAACTGCAGACCTCTACGATGTCAATCCCGCCATAAAAGCGGGACCCAGGCTCCGGCCGCTATAATATCTTTGTGGACACAAGAGGACTCGAACCTCTGACCTCTACAATGTCAATGTAGCGCTCTAGCCAACTGAGCTATGTGTCCAAAGTAATAGCGACAGCGCTCCCTGCCTGCCGGCAGGCAGGTAACCAACTGAGCTACGAACCCAGATGTAACGGAAAACCAACTGAGTTCCGACGCTTCGATCGGAACCCCGATCTTACGTCGGGGCTACAAACTTAAAGACAATTAAAAATATTATGCTCTCTCCGGTTCTGGAACTTTTTTATTTATAAGTTCTTCTTCAATTTCTCCCATCCCCTTATCTTTAACTAGGGCTATTTCCCTAAAAAACAAAACCCAGGCCGCCTGATGGAAAGTTTCATAAACGGATTTTATCAAGAGCACTATAAAAAGTAATGAAATAGCTCCCAGCACAATGGTGATTATTATTCCAATCTTATTTAAGATGAAGTAGAATATTAATCCAACGACTAAGAAAACTATAGCCAGTGATACGATCACAAAAATCATGGCTATCCCCATAAGCATTACTAGGGGAATGAAAACTAATCCCATTACTATACTGGAAAATAAATTGTTACGAAACGTTCTATAAGCATTTTCTAACGCTGACCGTATACTCAAATTTCCCAAAACAATATATAGATAGCTATAAATTTTTATAAACGAAGCCAATATCACTAAAGGAACAAAGATAATAATTGCCAGAAGAGCTGTGATAGTTCCAATTATGAAAGACTTAAGGTAAAACAGAGATGCTACTGGAAGAAAAAGGATAATAATTATTGCTAGAATAAATAATCCTATGAGTAATCCGGTGAAAAAAACTTTCCAAAAATATTTCTTTCCTTCTTTAAGTCCGGCGGAAAAATTTGACCTTTTTCCTTTTTCTATATTGTCCACCGATTTGATTATTCCTACCTGGCCTATAATTCTTAGAATCAGGAAGATTATTACCAGGACGGCAAGAAGAGATAATCCTGCTATAATCCATCCTGAATACTGACTGACAAAATTAGCAAATGCTTCTTGTGCTTCCTGAGGCGTTTCAGTCTTATCGCCCCATCCGCTTCCGTCAAAGGAAAAATTAAAATTAGCTCCTCCGCTTCCTAGAGCCATAAACAAACCGAACCACCACAGGTATTTATTATTCCAGGTGATCTGCCAAGATTTTTTTAGGATACCAAAATAATCTATTTTCTTTTGTTGTTTACCTGTTACTAGCATGGGTTACTTTTATTTCTTAATGCCCACTATTGCATTAAATTCATCTTTTTCAATGGTCTCTTTAACTAGCAGCGTTTTAGCAATTTTTTCTAATGTAGCTTTCTTGTTTTTTATAATTTTCTCTGCTGCTTCATAAGCCTCATTAATAAAACGCGAAACCTCTTTGTCAATTTCTTTAGCGGTATTTTCTGAATAGTCCTTCTCTTCGTTTATTTCTTTTCCTAAGAAAATTAGTTCTTCTTTTTTGCCGAATGTTCGTGGGCCTAATTTGCTCATTCCGTAACGAGTGACTAGATTACGAGCTATCTTGGTAGCTCTTTCCAAGTCATTGGAAGCTCCTGTGGTAATATCATCAAAGGTAGCTTTTTCGCTGGCATATCCACCCAAAAGAGTTGATAGCTCGTCAGTAAAATAGGCTTGTGAGTGAAGCATTTTATCTTCCGTTGGGACAGCTAATGTATAGCCACCCGCTTTTCCGCGTGAAATAATGGAAACTTTTTGAACCGGGTCGGCATTGGGAAGGCTAGCTGCCACCAAAGCATGTCCCGCTTCATGATAGGCGATAATTTTCTTCTCCTCCTTATTGATTGCTCTGCTTTTTCGCTCCGGACCCAAAATGACTTTTTCTATTGACTCAGTTAATTCTTCCATGCCGATACTTTTCTTGCCGCGTCTGGCAGAAAGTATGGCTGCTTCGTTTGCCAGATTAGCGAGATCGGCTCCTGAAAAACCAGGAGTACGTTCAGCTATTGTTCTTAGAGCTACTCCTTTTTCCAAGGGCTTGTTCTTAGCGTGTATCTTCAAGATGGCTCCCCTTTCGCTAATGTCCGGGAAATCCAAAACTATTCTCCTGTCGAACCTTCCCGGGCGCAATAGGGCTGGATCCAAAACGTCAGGACGATTGGTAGCTGCTATAATAATAACATTAGTATCAGTTTCAAAGCCGTCCATTTCCACAAGTATCTGATTTAATGTTTGCTCTCGCTCGTCGTGTCCTCCGCCTAGTCCTGCTCCCCGGTGTCTTCCCACAGCGTCAATTTCATCAATAAATACAATGGCAGGAGCGTTTTTCTTGGCCTGTTTAAAAAGGTCTCTTACCCGACTGGCTCCTACCCCAACAAACATTTCTACGAATTCCGAACCACTGATGTTAAAAAATGGAACTTCAGCTTCCCCAGCTACGGCTTTAGCCATCAATGTTTTTCCTGTTCCAGGAGGGCCCAAAAGGAGCACCCCTTTGGGAATTTTGGCTCCTATATTTAGAAATTTTCTCGGGTACTTTAAAAATTCTATAATTTCATGCAACTCTTCCTTTGCTTCTCTAGAACCGGCAACGTCGGAAAAGGTTACTCTTTTTTTCTTATTCTTAGGATCCAGCATACGGGCCCGGCTAGTTCCAAAGGAAAGTGCCTGAGAATTGCCTCTCTGGGCCTGACGCATCATAAACCAAATAAAAGCGCCGATTAGGAGAAAGGGAAGCAAAAAAGGAAGGATAGTCATTGACCAAACAGTCAAGGAAGACGCCTCCTTAATCTTAATCTCCACCTTTTTAAGTTTTTCTTTGTCCACTCCATAGTTGTCCAATGATTGGGTCAGAGAACTTTCCGGTTCCTTGCTGGCTTTTTCTTTAGTTTCGTCATGAAGTTCTATATTGAGTTTGTTTCCTTCAATAACTATTTGTTTAACTTTCTCATCATTGATTTGATTGACTAACTCACTGAAAGAAATATCAGTAGGCTTTTGAGTGGGTGCGCTATAAAGAATAAATAATCCTGAGATTAGCAGAAAGGTTACGATAATAAAAGTTATATTTTTAAGTAGTTTATTCATAATAAATCATGTTAATACGTTAAGATGTTTGAATGCTAATATGGATATTATCACCTTTCCTAACTAATTTCAACCCTTTAAACATCACTGTTTGATGCTTATTTTTCTTGCTTCTCAAAGCTTTTAAAATTTCCTCAATATGAGATGACTCAATATCTCTCAATCCGTATTTTTTTCTAGATAAAGTTTTACGGATAGCCATTCTCTGCAGTGCTGGATGAAGTTTTAATATTTTTTTAACATTTAACTTTTCGTTTTTTTGGGATTTTTTTTCAGAAAGATTAGAGATTAAGGAATAATCGTCAGAAATCGCAGCAATAGAATTAAAGATAGTTTTTTTAATACTGGGATTGAAACCCTTTTCCAGATAAGGAATAAGATTATTTCTAATTTTATTTCGAAGAAATAAATTTTCCTTATTGGTCTTGTCAATTCTGTATTTCAGTTTATTATTTTTTAAATAATCCGCAATCTCCTTTCTGGTAATTCCAAGAAGTGGGCGAATAATTTTATTATTTTTATATTTCATTGAAGAGAGGCCGGCTAATCCCGAACCTCTGATAACGCGCATTAAAAAAGTTTCCACTTGATCGTCTAAGTTGTGGGCTACGGCAATTAGATCAAATTTTTTCTGTTTTCTGATTTTTTCAAAAAAATCATAGCGAATTTCACGCAGAATGCTTTCTGAAATTTTCTTTTGCTTCTTTGTTTTCAGTACGCTGATACCCAATCCATATTTTTCCGAAGAGTTTCTAACAAATTTTTCATCCTTATTGGAATCTTTTCCTCTTAGCCCATAATTTACATGTGTGACATAAAACTTTAAATTATATTTTAATTTTAGTTTATTTAAAATATCTAAAAGACAGACACTGTCTGATCCTCCAGACACGCCAACAATAATCTTTGAATTATTTTTCCAAAGGTTATTTTGAAAGACGATATTTTGAGTTTTTTTAACTAGATTAGCCATTTTTAATATTACTTTTAATAATTTCCACCGCTTCTTTAATAGCCTTATCTAATTTTCCCTCTTCATTAATAATTGTATAGTCATAAATATCTTTATGCTTCATCCATTCTCTGGTGTATTCCATTCTTTCTTTAATATATTCTTCACTGGCATAATCCCTGTTTCTAATTCTTTTTTCTAAAATATCAAGCGAGGGGACAGTGATAAAAATTGCCGGGATTTCCGGATATACTTTTTTGGCTGTAATTACACCCTTGTAATCAATTTTCCAAATCCCTACTTTGCCAGAATTTTTAATTCTTTCAATCTCTTTTTTTGTTACGCCGTACAAATTACTGTTATACTGCTCAGCCCATTCAACAAATTCGCCGTTATCTCTCCTTTTTTCAAACTCCTCTCTCAAAACAAACCAGTAAGGATTTCCATTAGATTCTCCTGGGCGCATATTTCGAGTAGTAGTAGTTACTACACTCTCAATAGGAAAATGTTTTCTAAGCCCCTTGATTATGGAGTCTTCGCCAGCACCAGATGGGCCGGAAATTATGAAAATGTTGCTATTTTTGTTGACCATATGCTAATCTATATAATAATAGAAGTCTAATACAATTTAACAGTTAATTCAATATTTATATGTTAAAAGAAGGTTTTAAAGAAATTACCAGCTTTCAACCAGAATCAGAAAATGATCTTAACTTAGAGTTACTAGAGGGTGAAATATTAGAGAAAACAAAAGAAGTTGAAAAAAAAGGTGATATTATTGGCGAAGGAGAAACCGCTAGGGTTTATGTGTGTGAATCCAATCCGGAAGTTTGTTATAAATTTATTAAAAGGGGCAATGCAAGCTACAGATATAGAGTGGACACAAAAAAAGAGGGATTGTTTTTGCTTGAAACATGCGATCTCGACAATGATGTTGAGGTGCCGAAACCTTATTATTCTATAATTACCAAAGGTGAGATCGAGGCTCTTATTATGAAAAGGCTTGTTGATTATATAAGTATAGACGACTTGATTAGAAATAAAGTAAAACTTCCAGATAATTTTGATTATGAAATTTTTTTTGATCAATTAAAAAAGTTTTTTGATAAAGCGCACAATAATAAAAAGATATTTCATAGAGATGCTCATAGAGGCAATATAATGATAAATTTAAAAACCGGAAAGCCGGGAGTTATAGATTTTGGAGCGTCAAAGAAATTATATATAAGCTCTGATAATCCTTATGAGCAAATCGATGTGAATAGTGACGTTTTTATCTATACTAAAGATGAGATAAGAATAAGAGAGGTAGTGCGCGATCTCAAAAAATATATTTATGATAATAATTAACACAACGTTGACCTTTTTGTTGGTTTAGTGTAGTATTAATCCTCTGTAAAACCAACATAAAAAGGGAGATAATATGGAAAAAATAGTTGACATAAACCCTTATTTAGAGGGAGAAACGAAAAAAACTATAGAATTAATGATTGCTGAAAAAACGGATAAAAAGTCATTGCCTAACGATAAGAGTTTTTTTGTCTCCACCAAGAAAGAAGAAGGATGTATTGCAGAAACAGAATACAAAGGAAAGATGTTTTATCTGCATCAGAAGTTCTAAAAAACTGCGTATTAAAATAATACACAGTTTTTTATATAATTTTTTGTATCTTATTTCTTTTTCTTTTCTTCAGATTTTTTTTCTTTCTTTGGCTCAATTTCTTTTTTCTCAGTTTTTTTCTTTACGTCAGCCGGGGCAGGCTTCTTATCTGCCTCTTTTTTCTTAGCGATTTCATCAGTGGTCTTTTTGGTTATTTTCTTTTCATCTTTAGTCAATACTAATCCCATTCTGTGTTCTTTGGGCTCAATAGAGAGAATTTTCCATTTATAACTTTTACCTGCGCTTAAAACATCATCAATTTTTTCTCCAGGATGAGCCTCTTGGAATTCGCTGATATGAGCTAAGCCATGAATATTTTTATCTAAATAAACAAACGCACCAAAAGGATTAATTTTATCAACCTTTCCGCTTACAACATCGCCTGTTTTATATTTCTTTTCGATCTCGCTCCAGGGATCCTTATTTAGCGCTTTTATGGAAAGAGATATGCGAGTATCATCAATGCCGATAATCTTAGCCTTCACTTTGTCTTCTGCTTTTATAATTTCCCTAGGATCGTCAATAAGTTGCCAAGCCAGTTCCGAAATATGAATTAATCCCTCTAATCTATCACTTTCCTCTGTGGAATCTTTCTTGGATGGAGGGAGAAACTTGATAAAAGCTCCGAAATTAACTACGCCGCTTATCTCTCCTTCTACCACATCTCCGATTTTAAGTTCTGAGATAATCTCTTTTTCCTTATCACTTATAGCTGCTTTTTCACTGACAATTAGTTTTTCCGACTCTCTGTCAGAACTTATAATCCTTACGTTAATTTCTTGTCCGACTAGCTTTTTGAGCAGTGTCAGTATTTTGCTTTTATCTCCATCTTCTACCCTGGGATAATGTTCGCTAGAAAGCTGAGAAACAGGCAAAAAGCCCGTAATTCCGTTTAGTTCAGTCATAAGACCTCCTTTATTGGCATCAAGAATTTTAGTTTTGACAGTTTCCTGGGTATCTCTTTTCGACTCAAGGTCATCCCATGACTTTTCGTAAGAAGCCTCTCTAACTGAAAGTTCAATAAGTCCGTCATCGTTTTCTAAATCAACCAAAGTGGCGTTTACCTTATCGCCCCTTTTTAATTTTCCGATTGTTCCCATGCCATCTTTTATTTCTTTTCCTAACACTATTCCTGTTCCTAATGGACCAAGGTCAAGCAGAAGAGAATTGGAAGAAGACTCAATTATTGATCCTTCTAGGACATCTCCTACTCGAGGAATGCTTATAGGATTATCAGACAATAGTTTGTCCATAGGAGAAGAGCCCTCCTTTGATTTACTTACCTTTTTCTTTTTATCTATTTTTTGCTTCTCAGTTTTTTTACTTTTTTTCTTTTCAGTTTCTTTTTCATCAATCTTGTCTACTTCTTCAGCAAGCTTATCTAAAATAGTTTTCTTATTCTTTGCCATGTAGTTATTATACACTAAATTTAACTGATATTTACACTAATAAAACCAAACATGTTTTTAGTTAATTTCGTGTCTATATTAGTTCCTTTCGTGTTTATATTTTTAATAAAAAATTTCCTAAAAATAGGAAATTATTAAGAATATTTGTACAAGGATTAGGTCTTATCCGCTTTTGACTAGCATCCTTTATTTAATTTTCTTAATAATTACCGTATTAGAGAGTATACATTATTGTTTAAATTTTGGCAAGAGACATTTATTGAAACAAAAACCGGCCAATATGCATTTGCAAAATTAGCCGGGTGACTTAATATCCATTTTAGACTTGTTATCTGCTTTTCTTTGCCGGGACAAAAAATAACTCCGGCAATTTAGATGTTGGATTTTCGAATTTGAACTTCCTGCCACATCTATTGCAGGTAAATTTATCTGACTTGCTAGTATCAACTGCAATTATGAAGGCCCCGCGACCGCGCGCTATGCGATATTGTGTCAAGTTAACTTTTATTCTTCCGTGGCAATTTCTTGTTGTTTCATTATCCGGGCACAATAACTCAATTTCTTGTTGAATTAAAAAAACCATTTTTAAAACCTCCTTTTTATATATTAAGAACTATTCATTTTTTTACCCGCACCAAACCGGCATTGTATGATTGCATACTGTGTGAAAAGTGTCAAGTTCAAGTATATTCCCTGCTGCTTTGTCAATAAAAACCCCTCGACAAACAGTTAAATATATGATATTCTGGAGTATATGAATATTCAATATTACGGTCATTCTTGCTTCAAAATCACTACAAAACCGGCTGGAAGAGCCACTGAAGATGTGGTGATTTTTATTGATCCTTTTGACAAAGCTGTGGGCCTACGACCTCCGCAAGGACAGGCCGGGATTGTTTTTGTGTCTCATGATCATTTCGATCACAATAATACTGCGGCTCTAAAGGGTGATCCAGTTATAATTAACACTCCTGGCGAATATTCCATCAAAGGGATAAATGCCATTGGCATTGATACTTCTCATGATGCAAAAGATGGAGCAGAAAGAGGCAGGAACGTGGTTTTTGTTTTGGAGTCTGAAGATATCAAAGTGTGTCACCTCGGCGACTTGGGAGTTAGTTTAACATCTGAACAATTAGAAAAAATAAACGGCATTGACATCTTACTTATTCCTGTTGGGGGGCATTACACAATTGATGGAAAGGTAGCAGCCGAAATAGTGCGTAAAATTGAGCCGTCCATTGTCATTCCCACGCACTATAAAATAAAAGGGTCAAAAGTAAATATTGCCAATGAAAAGAAATTTTGTGATGAAATGGGAAATTGCCCGAAAAACAAAACCTCAAAACTTAACATAAAGAAAAAGGACTTGGAAGGAAAAAATGAAGAAGTGATAATAATGAATATAGAATAAGCGATGTTTATTAATCTCGACAAAAAAATAGAAGAAATACGGAGAAAGCCGGAGTACATCCGGCATCGCTATGTCATAGGAGCAGTAGCTGTTTCTATGCTTCTTATTTTAATAATATGGATATTCTCTATTAAAGAGTCTTTCAAGTCGATGCTACCAGAGAAAGAAAATTTTTCTGGCCTGAAAGAAAGTTTCGATGAAAATATTAATAAAGAAGATATGCCATCACTAGAGGATCTTTTAGAGGAAAGCGGAAAGGTGATGAAGGAAGGAATAGCACAAGATGAAAACATTAAATAGTTTGAATATATGAAAGTTAAAAAACAACCGCCAACATCAGGCAATATACAGCCGAGAAAAATAACCGATGAAGTTCAGCAGTCATATTTAGATTATGCTATGAGTGTTATAGTTTCTCGTGCTCTTCCCGACGTTCGTGATGGAATGAAGCCTGTGCACAGGAGAATTTTGTATTCCATGTGGAGCACCGGACTTAAATCATCTGCTAAGTTTCGTAAATCAGCCACGGTTGTCGGTGAGGTGCTTGGCAAATATCATCCTCATGGAGATACGGCTGTTTATGATTCAATGGTACGCCTAGCCCAGGATTTTTCTATGCGTTACCCGCTAATTTGGGGGCAAGGAAACTTCGGCTCTATGGACGGAGACAGGGCAGCAGCTTATCGTTATACTGAAGCCAAACTGCGGCGTATTGCTGAAGAAATGCTTACAGACATAGAAAAAGATACTGTCGATTTTGTTCCCAACTTCGATGGAGTTCATCAAGAGCCCACAGTACTTCCTGCGAAACTTCCTCAACTTCTTCTTAATGGAACCATGGGAATTGCTGTTGGTATGGCAACAAACATACCCCCTCATAATTTAAATGAACTAATAGAAGCCATAACACATTTAATTGATAATCCAGAAGCTACTACCGAAGACTTATTGAAGTATATCCAAGGCCCTGACTTTCCCACTGGCGGAACAATTTATAACGCTAAGGATATTAAAGGAGCTTATTCCACGGGAAAGGGAAAAATTATAACTAGAGCAAAGGCGGATATAGTCGAAACTAAGACTAAAACTTTCCAGATAATAGTTAGTGAAATAACCTATCTTACCAACAAGGCTACTCTTATTAGTAAGATAGCCGAATCGGTAAAAGGCGGTAGATTACAAGGAATTAAGGATCTTCGAGATGAGTCAAGTAAGGACGGAGTGCGGATTGTAATAGATCTTAAGAAAGATGCGTATCCCCAAAAAGTTCTGAATAAACTTTACTCTACTACCGATCTCCAGAAAAATTTTAATGTTAATATGCTTGCGTTGGTGGATGGTATTGAGCCGCAAATACTTAATCTCAAGGCCATTCTTGGGTATTACATCGGGCACAGAAATAACGTGGTAACAAGAAGAATGCAATTTGATCTTACTAAAGCTAAGGAAAGAGCCCACATTTTAGAAGGATTAAAGAAAGCGCTGGACCATATCGATAGAATTATAAGCACTATTAAAAAATCAGCCACTAGGGAAGATGCTCACAAGAACTTGATGAAAAAATTCAAGCTTACCGATGTTCAAACCAGTGCTATTTTAGAAATGAAGTTGCAAACTCTTGCCGGATTGGAGCGTAAGAAAATAGAAGATGAATTAAAAGAAAAGAAAAAATTAATTGCTGACCTAGAGATACTTCTTAAAAGCAAAAAGAAAATATCGGGAGTTGTTAAGAAGGAGCTTCTGGAAATGAAAGAAAAATATGGTGATGACAGAAAGACTAAAGTAGTTAAGTCCGGAATAGGAGAATTTAAGCAGGAAGATTTAATTGCCAATGAAGAAGCAATTATAACATTGAGTGAGGACGGATATATTAAAAGAATGAATCCTTCTGTTTATCGGGTACAAAAGCGCGGAGGAAAAGGAGTGATTGGAGCTCTCACCAAGGAAGGAGATGTAATTGAGCAGGTTGCTAGCGTAATGACCCATGATAACTTGATGTTTTTCACTAATACTGGTAAGGTTTATCAGACCCAGGCCTATGAAATCCCAGAATCTTCAAGAACGGCCAAGGGACAGGCAATTGTCAACTTTCTCCAGTTATCTTCCAATGAAAAAATAACAGAAATGATTGCTTATAATAAGGATGACGATTATAAGTTCCTCTTCATGACTACCGAAAAAGGAGTGATTAAAAAGACTAAGATTGATGACTTTAACAATGTTAGGAGAAGTGGTCTTATTGCGATAAAATTAACTAAAGACGATACACTGGGATGGGTGAAGCCGACTACTGGAACGGATGAAATAATTATCACTACTTCAGGAGGGCAAGCCGTTCATTTTAGGGAGTCAGATGCTAGAGCAATGGGAAGAAATGCTGCCGGAGTGCGGGGAATACGACTCAAAAAAGAGGATTATGTTGTCGGAATGGGTGCGGTTGCGAAAGGGCAAAAGGGAAATCAGCTGCTAATTATCACTGAAAACGGATTTGGGAAAAGAACTGACCTTAAAGCTTATAAAATTCAAAAAAGAGGCGGTTCTGGAATTAAAACTGCCAATGTAACAGCCAAAACCGGAAGATTAGTGGGAGCTAATATAATTAATACAGATGAGACAGAAGGTGATATGATAGTAACATCAGCTAAAGGACAAATTATCAGGATTCCACTGAAAAGCATTTCTTCTCTAGGAAGAGCTACTCAGGGAGTTAAAATCATGAAACCAGCTCCTGGTGATAAAGTATCAGCTAGTGCGGTATTATAATAATTTGTTAACTAAGGCATATGAGCGAGTCTAACGATATTGAATACGGACCAACGAGAGAAACAAAAGATATAGCAGATGAAAAGAAGGCTCTTGCTGCATTGGTAAAAGAATTAACCTTTGAAGAATTAAAGGATGTCCAAAAAAGACTTAGTTATTCCGTTGAAATAAAAGAAGGAGAAGACGAGAAAAAAGCAATGGAAGATTTTCTTGTAGGGCTGATAAATGGCGAGGGTAACAATCTGAATACTTTAGAGGATATAAGAAAAAAAATCGAGCTAACAAAAGGATTGGAAACATAATTTATTTAACTAGCAAACATTGGTCGTGGCGCAGCCCCAACGAATGTTTTGCTTCAAAACCATGGCTTTAACACCAAAGCAAAAAGACAAGGCAACCAAGGATACCAAGAGGCATGAAACAGATTCCGGTTCTCCGGAATACCAAATCGCGCTTTTTACGGAAAAGATTACTAAACTTACTTCACATCTCAAGAAGAACAAAAAAGACTTTCATTCCAGAAGAGGATTGCTTAAAATGGTTGCCAAAAGAAGAAAGCTAATGACTTATCTTCAAAAAACTAACGAAAAAATTTACAAAAAGATTATTAAAAAATTAGGAATTAAAGGGTAAATGGCAAAGTTTAAAGAACAACGCGTCGGTGTATTAGTAGACATACAGAATATGTACTACAGCGCCAAGGCGCTTTATAGCAAGAAGGCGAATTTTAAAAGGATTCTTGAGGAATCAGTAGCGGGAAGAAAACTTATCCGGGCTGTTGCTTATGGCGTACGAACTGCAGAAGGACAGGAAGAAAAGTTTTTTGAGGCTCTGGAGAAGCAGGGTTTTGAAGTAAAAACTAAAGATCTTCAAATTTACGCCGGAGGAATGAAAAAAGCCGACTGGGATGTCGGTATTGCTGTTGATGCCATCAAAATGTCCAAAGGACTGGATGTTATTATTTTAGTATCTGGTGATGGAGATTATATCCCAGCTGTTGAATATATCCAGAACACTACTGGTTGCCGGGTAGAAGTAGTGGCTTTTAAAGAATCCACTAATTCAAAGCTTATAGAAAAAGCTGATGACTTTATGAACCTCTCGGACAATAAGAAGAAATTTTTAATATAAACGTACATACGTCCGTATGTACGTAAACAAACTGATCCTTAAAAATATAGGGGGCAGAAATGATAAAATTAGTCGGTTATTTGGTGGCATTTTTAAAATGGATGGACATAATGAAGTATACAAAAGAAGAAAAGATTGCGAGAGCCAGAAATAAATACAAAAACGATCTCGAAAGATTTGCCCCGGCAGTGTTTAGAATAGAAAAAGTGGATGAAATTAAGGATCGTGAAGAATACTATCTAAAAATGATAGATATCTGTGCAGAATACAAACTAAACTGGACAATACCTTGCAGCGGTGGCTGCTAAACATAAAAAATAAGGCATTGGATAATTATCCAATGCCTTATTTTTTATGTTGTAATGTAATTCTAAAACAAACTTTCCTGATTATCTTCTTCGGGTTCTACGCCGGGTGTGTTAGATGCAATTTCATTTTTAGATTTTTTTACCTCTTCAACAACTTTGGGGATTTTTTTGAAGTCAGAAATGAGAACTTCCCGCATACTACCGTTATATAAAGCCGCGGCTGGATGATAAAGGGCATAAAAAGTTCTGGTACCTATTTCAGGCATATTTCTTCTCAATGCCTTCCCATGAGCTTGGGAGATTTTCTGTCCTGGCAAAAATCTTTCCAACGAGTGCCTTCCTAAAGTCACAATTAGTTTCGGATTAATAGCATTTATCTGCTGTTCTAGCCAGGGCCAGCAAGTCTCAACCTCTTCTGGCAATGGATCGCGGTTTGCCGGCGGTCGGCATTTTACCACATTGGCAATGTAGATGTCCTCTCTTTTGAGATTAATGATTCCCAGCATCTCGTTAAGAAACTTCCCGGCTGCTCCGACAAAAGGAAGTCCCTGCTTATCTTCGTCCTTTCCCGGGCCCTCTCCAATAAACATAATTTCTGCTTCAGCGCTTCCCTCCCCAGGAACAACCTGAGTGCATGTTTCACGGAGAACACACTTATTGCAAGCCAGCATTTTTTTATTTAATTCATTGAGTTGTGCTTGTCTACTTGAGCTCATGAATTCTTATTAATTCAAAATTATCATTTTTTGTTTCCCAAACAGCGAAAGTTGGCGGATAAAGTTCTCCAGCTACATTGCCGGGATTTAATATTATACAGTTGTTTATAGTTTCTTGCCATGGCTTATGGGTGTGTCCGCAAAAAACAAAATCATATTTCCCTGTTTCACAAAGATCCTTAGCTTTGTCCGGGTAATGTATGAAAGCAATTTTATTCCCTACTATTTCTACTTCCCCGAAATTTTCGTAAATTTTCGTGTTTTTATAACTGCTAATATGTTCAAATGCTGGCATGTTAAGATGATCTCTGTCCATATTCCCGAAAGTGTAATAAATCGTCCCAGAATAGTTGTCGTTCAAAAAATCTAAAGTCTCCGCTGATGCCAAATCACCACAGCATATTATAGTTTCTATTTTTTCTTTGGCACAATAATCCAAAACCTTCTTGAGGTTTACCGTATTATTATGCACATCTGATATAATAGCAATTCCCATACTCCTACAAACTTACAAATTTATTACAAATATACAAATAGAATTATACTTTCGCCCAATAATCTAAATCATCATCACTGTTATTGATTTCTTTATTTTCCATATTTTTATCCTGGCTGTCAAAATCCATCTCATGCCACGGCTTGCTGATATTCCAAAGGAGGTTGTAAAAAACTTTCATTGTTTTTGCATAATCTTTACTTTCTACCACAAAACCAAAGCCTTCTTTCCTAGAACTTATCACAGCTACCTTATCATCGTAGATCGCGATTGTGTTAGGTAAATCAATTTCAGATGGTGCAAAACGCACTTCCCGCAATGTTTTTTCATAGGTTTCTGGGTTAAGATATTTATACTCAAAAATTTTCTTAAAAGTTATATGAAGGGCTTTTGACCAGATTTTCTTTTTTGCCCTTTCTTCTATATACTCTTCTAAAAATTTTTCGCCTATTGTATCAGCTATATTTTGTGTCGTGGAGACCCACAGAACCAATTTATTTTTAATTTTTAAGGTATCGCGATAAATATTCCTTAATCCTTCCCTGTTCTCATAAAATGTTATTTTTGGTTTTACAAATCCAATATTGCTGATGGATTTTAATTCCGGTAATATTTCATTGAATAACTGCTCCTTGGCTTTTATGTTTCTTTTCAGATTTTCCGGCTCGGAGGCGACATAAATTTTTCTTTTACCTTTTATTGTTTCAGAAATTAGTCCCATCGCCTGAAGATTTTTAATCATTTCGTAAACCGTGCTTCTTTTGATGCCCGATTTTTTAGTTAAATTTTGGATATTTGTCGGCCCCAATTCCAAGGCGGCGAGATATACTTTCGCCTCCTTTTCTTCTAATCCTATTAATTTTAAATCTTGTTCTAATGACATAGCTCCATAACCTCCCCTCCCTGGTTAGGGAGGGGAATTAAAGGGAAGGGTTGTAATTTATTCTATTCTATCAAATAACGATAAAATTGTCAATATTTAAACTAAAAAAATACCTTATTTAAAGCAAAATAATGAATATATTCTTATAAAATATCTAAATTGTTGACATTTTATAAATTATTTACTATACTAGAGCGTTAAGATGAAAAGCTGAAAAAGGATTAAATCTTAACAAGTACCCTGAAATACCACCTCTTAAATAAATATCCGTAGGGTCTTACTTGTGTAAACCCATCTTAGATGGAAACATAAGAAAGGCAGGACAAAGGAGAAAAAAATGGAGAAAAAAATCAATATTTTACTCGTGGAGGATACAAGAGAGAATTATGAGTTTGGGATGAAGTTGTTGAAATCAGAAAAGGACTTTAATGTCGAGCTTGCAACTTCATATAGCGAGGCAAAACAAAAAATCAATACACACTTTTACGATTTTGTGGTATTGGATGTCATGCTGCCTCGCAAAGATGCGGATGAGGAGGTAAATCAAATTATGGAACTGATAACAAATTCTGATTTGTCAGAATTTGCAAGATTTCCAACAAGACTGAGTGAGGCGGAAGAGAAAGCCCTAATGGAATCTGACTTGCTTCCCCTCGGAGTGTTACTAATGAAGGAATGCATAGAAAGGAATATTAGATTTGTAATTGCAACAGATACTGATCATCACGAGGGGCTAGGGCATCCTGCTGCCGCCCTTGTAAGATTAATAGCAAACAAAATGGGGCATCGGGTAAAGCTTTATACCCCCACCTATGGAAAGGAAAAAGAATTTAAAAAATCCAATCACCTCTGGATGATAGTTATAGAGGATATAAAAGAAATATCCTAAAGGAGGCAACATGAAGCAGGAACTAAAATAGTTCCTGCTTTTTCTTTGTATTAGATCCTAAATTGACTTCAGGATGACAAATCCCTCAATTCTTTTAAAATTTTAATATCTTCTTCCACTCCCAGCCATTAATATTGGCATAATATAATTTCTTATTTTTCCCAAAATACCATAAATAAAATTAGTCAAATACTTGCATATGCAAGTATTTGACTAAAATTAAATATAGATATAAATAGATATAAAGAGCTGATGCTTCTTATAATTTAAATGATTTTCTGATTTGATCTTCGTGAAGAAGTTTTTCGACTGTTAAAATTTCAATGAAGCGAGAAACTTGATAAATTTCAGCTAGAAGTAATACTTCATCATCGCATTCATAGGGATAAATCCAAACACTCTTTTGGAGCTGATGAAATCCCAATTCTTTAATTTTTAACCGAAGTGCCTCCCGAGCTTTATTATATATTGCCGGCTTTATAGGAATGTCAAAAATTAAAACTCGCCATTTCTTATCCCATTTTCTAGGTTTTTTGATAGTAAGTGTTTCAAAAACAAATTCTTTAATTCTTTTCTTTCCTTGGTTAGTAAGTTCTACTGTTATTTTTCCGTCATTGTCTCTGATTACCTTAATTAGCTTCCTCTTCTTAAGATTATACACAGCATTCCGCATTTCCTTTTTAGTATATCTGCGATCAGACTTGAATTGTTTAGTAGCAGAAAATAATCCTGGCAATAAAGCGCCAACAAAGACTAATCCTCCCATTGCCAAAAACATTAACAAAAACTTTGTTGCTGTAGCAGGGACAGTGTCAGAGTAGAAAAAATCTTCGATAACTTCTTTAAATTCCTTTCGATTTTTATTCTTAGACATATGGTTAATTTTCCCGATAGACTTATTTTATCTGTAATATAAAAATTAGTCAAATACTTGCATATGCAAGTATTTGACTAATAAACTTTTGTGGGTATTTCGTATCAATTAAAGAAATAAAAATATAATTGGCTAATCTTTGTCACGAAAGGATTTCAATATTTTAATATCCTCTTTCACTCCTGGCCAGGGGGTTTCGCATAACATATCAATATCATTTTCTTTGGCAAATTTTACGATATTTTCAAAAGCCTCTAATCCAATTTTTCCTTTTCCAATGTGTTCATGGCGGTCTTTATGGGATCCGCAATCTGATTGACTGTCGTTAGCATGAATAAGCTTTATTAATCCCAGTCCGAGTTCCTCATCTATTTGTTTAATAGTTTTTTCAAAGTTAGTCCAGTCATATCCCGATGCAAAAGAATGCTGAGTATCTAAACAAATGCCAGCAATCGCAGGACTTTTAGTCTCCTTAATAATTTCGGCGAACTCTTTTAAATCAGCTCCAATAATCATTCCTGCGCCGGCGCTGTTTTCCAAAAGAAGCTTTGTTTTTCCTGTGTAACCCTCCAAAGATTTCTGGAGCATCTCAATAGTTTTTTTTATTCCTTCTTTTTCTCCCATATCCTTAGCTGATCCTAGGTGAGTCATTACATATTTAGCTCCCAGGTTATCGGCACGTTCCAGTTCATCACGGATGGCCTTAGATGATCCATAGCGGATTCTATTATTAGATGATGCTAGATTGATGTAGTAGGGGGTATGAATATAGGTAGCTTTTAGTTTGTAGTTTTTAACTTGTAGTTTGAACTCTTGAATTAACGCTGGAGTTAATTCTGTACTTTTCCCTCCTTGTGGGGAACGAGTAAAAATCTGCACTACTTCGCAGCCTGAATCGGACGCAATCTTCGGAGCATTTTGAATTCCCTCTGAAATTGTTACGTGGCAGCCGATATTCACCCCGTTAGAGTTTTCCAAAATCATTATGAAATGACGCTGGAAATACAAAAAATAATTAAACTTAGCCCCGCTTCTAATTCCGTCAAAACTCTAACGGGGTTCATAATATTAGTATAATGTATAAAGTATAATGTATAAAGTATAAATAAGAGAAAAAATAAAAATAGTGTATAATTAAACAAATGGAACTCAACTACAAAAAATCGGACACCATAGTTATTAGTGATATCCATATTGGATCCAAGAATAGTAAAACAGACAAGCTTTATGATTTTTTGGATTTGTTGTTGGAAAATCCCCCCAAAAGATTAATAGTCGCGGGAGATTTGTTTGAGTTGTGGAGCACTAGCTATAAGAAAATAGGAAAATATGATCATAAGGTGATTAGAAAAATTTTAGAACTTTCGCAAAACAAAATTGAAATTATTTATATCCCGGGAAACCATGACAGAGCCTTCAGGGCCTTTCGAAAGTTTACCCTGGGGAATATAGACATTAAAAGAGAGTATCTAATCAGGCATAATGGAAAAAAATACATTGTAATGCATGGAGATGAATTCGATGCATTTACCAGAAACCATGTTATCTTATCCCTTATAATTGATCAGCTATACATAGTGATTATTAAATGGAGCGCATTTGTGAAAAGATTTTTTGGCCTTAGGATGTCGCTTTCTTCCAGAAAAAAATCTAAAAGGTATTTGAAAATAGTTAAAAAAATAAAAAAAGCGGCACTCACTTATGCTCGCTCTGTAAAAGTTGACGGAATTATTATTGGACATACCCACTATCCGGAAATTTTCAAAAATATAGACGGTATAGTTTACGCAAATTCCGGAGACTGGATAGACAGTCTTTCCTATATAGTTATAAGCGACGATATAAAATTACAATACTTTAAATAATTTCCCAGCCACTTTCTGTTTCTACTATTTTCCCTCTGACTTCAAAGCCACTGGCTAATTTGTGTCCGCCACCCCCAAGCTTTTGGGCAATAGCAGATACATCTGTTCCCTTATATTCTTCGGAGCGCAAGCTCCCTTTTATTTTTCCATTTTCGCGTTCAGAAAGAACGAGAGAGAACTTTGTTCCCGGAACGGTATTTAATATAGAAGCTACTTGAGCGATATCGTCAGTGGAGGCATCGCAGTCTTTAAGGTCATCCAGGGTCAGCATAGTCGTTATCATCCTATTGTCCGGGTTTATTTTAGCCTTTTCAAAAGCTATCCCCCAAAGCTTCAGGGTGGAAATTTTTTTGTTAGCGAAGACAGACTCGATTATTTTGGAAAAAGATGCTCCCTTTTTCATAAGATCAGAAGCAACTTCCATAACACGGGGTGTAGTATTGGAATGCTGGAAATTTCCAGTATCTCCCAAAATTCCTATCATTAAAGAAGTGGCTATAGAGCTATTTATTTTCACCTTGCTAAACTCAAAGAAATCATAAATTATTTCACACACGGAAGAATAAAAGAAATCGATAATGTTAATGTCTCCACTGAGAGTTATATCCGGATGATGGTCAATTAAAATAACGGCCTGACTATCGAGTAACTGGCTTACAATTTCATCAAACCCTCTTTCGACGCTGTCGCAAGCTATAATAGAATCATATGATTGCAGGTTTAAGCGATCGGGAAATTCAAACGTTGTGTTAGTTAGATTTTTGAAATAGTCAGGTATGGGGTCAAAACAGGTAATATCAACTTCTTTGCCTAAGTAATTTTCTAAATATTCCTTAAACGCCAAAGCCGATCCGATGGTGTCCCCATCCGGATGCCTATGAACGAAAAGAAGAATCTTGGAAGATTTCTTTATTACGTAATTTAAAGTATTGAACTCGGAAGAAAAGTCTTTCATAGCTTAGTAACTAGTCACCGCCCTGGCGGGATCCCGCTATAGCGGGACAGTCAGCAACTAGTAACTAGCCCAAGTTAATATTACTGACTGTTAATTTCTTTTAAAATTTTTTCTATTTCATCTGCTTCTACTTCGGTAGTGTCCATAACGAATTCAATTTTAGGAATAATTTTCAAGTGAAGTTTTTTATTAAGTATTCCTTGAATATTGTATATTTCCTTCTCTAGAGTTTTTAAGGCATATTCAGCTTCTTTTTCCGGAAAAACACTAACAAAGATTTTAGTGTAGCGAAGATCCTTTGCTGTGTCAACTTTAGCTATAGTTAAAAAAACTCCGGGCTTAATATTAAGCTCCCGAGATATAATTTCGGATACTTGCTGTTTTATAAGCTCGTTAATCTTGCTAATGCGATGAGACATATAATTTATATTTTTCTTCTCTTTTCTTCCTCTCGGTAAATTATTAGAGTGTCTTTTTCTTCAATTTTAACATCGCCTTCAAAAGTAATCCCACACTCATTGCCTTGCTTTACTTCGCCCGTATTTTCTTTATTTTGCTGAAGATTTACTAGTTTTCCTTTGCCGATTATTTCACCGCCTCTTTTAACCTCAATATTTACTCCTTTGACTACTTTTCCCTGAGTTACTCTTCCTCCGACAATCATTTCCTTCTTCCCTCTTTTGAAAATTGCCAAGACATTAAGTCTCCCAAGGTCAGTTCGGACAATTTCTGGCGGAAGCAGTCCGGCCAAAAGATTCTTTATTTCCTCAACTAGTTCATAAATAACATCAAAGGTTTTTATAGTAACTCCACTCCCTTCGGCCATTCGGCTGGCGACTGATGTAGCTACAACACTAAATCCGATCACATAGCTGCCAGAAGTTTCGGCAATTTTTATATCAGACTCAGTGATATTGCCTACTCCAGTTTCTACGTAATTTACGGCCACTTCATCTGATTTGATTGTAGAAAGTATTTGCTGAATAGCCTCAAGGGATCCTTGGACATCAGCTTTAAGAATTAGATTTAACTTCTTCACTTTTTCTTCGTCAATGGCCTGGTATATCTTCTGCTTGCTTAGATCACTTTTTTTTGTTATTGCTTCAGTTAACGCCTCTCTAGATTTAGTCCGAGCAACTGTTTTCTCACTTACCACCTGAACCACATCATTAGTCTTAGGAGTATCATTAATTCCAATAATAGTAACGGGAGTAGATGGATAAGCGTTTTTTATTTCCTTGCCGAAGGAATCTTCCATTTTTCTTATTCTGCCGAAAGTCGATCCGATTACAATGTCCTGGCCAGTTTTTAATGTTCCGGTTTTAACCAGAACAGTGGCCACGGCTCCTTTTTGGGGATCAAGATGGGACTCAAGCACTATAGCCAGAGCATCTCTTTTGTAATCAGCCTTAAAATCTTCTATTTCCGCAACCAATAGAATGCTTTCCAGTAAACCGTCGATGCCTTTATTTTGTTTAGCGCTTACTTCGGCACTCAAAACCTCCCCACCCCATTCTTCCAGAAGGATTCCATCATCAGCTAACTCCTGTTTTACTTTTTGGACATTAGCTTCTGGCTTGTCAACCTTATTGATAGCTACCACGGTAGGAATTTTTTTCTCCTTAAGATATTCTATAACTTCTTTAGTTTGGGGACGCACCCCGTCGTCAGCAGCTACTACTAAAACAGCAATGCCAGCGATATTTACTCCTCTTTCACGCATTGCGGAAAAAGCTTCATGTCCCGGGGTGTCAATGAAAGTGATTAACTGCCCCTTTTTCTTTACTTGATAGGCTTTAATATGCTGGGTAATTCCTCCAGCTTCACCGGAAACCACACTGGTTTTTCTAATGGCATCAAGCAAGCTCGTTTTTCCGTGATCGACATGGCCCAAAATTGTAACTACTGGCGGACGTGGCTTAAGGTTTTTTCCAGATTCTTTCTCTTGCTTACAAATTTCAATTACCTTTTCCAGATCCAGCATTTCTTCGCCAGAATCCTCAATATCTTTTTCAGTTTCAAACTCTAAGTCCTGAGCGATAATGCTAGCTGTTTCAAAATCTATTTCTTCATTAATGGTTGCCATTATCTTATTTTTCATTAACTCTGTAATGACTTGGGAAACTGGCAATCCCAAAAGTTCACTAAAACGTTTTACAGTTACAGTGCTGGGTATCTTTATCACCTTTTTTTCTATTTTTTCCTCTGGCATATTTCTTAGACTTTATTATTTTTCATCGGACTAGCGATTTTAACAGCCTGTTTCTCTTCCTCAGTCATTGGATATTTTTTTGATTGTCCTTGAATAATTGGCTTAGCGTATACTCTGGTTCCTTCGCGCGTGAAGAGAGACGAAATAACTAATCCCGAATTTTTTCCGTCTAGCAGGGCGATAGAAAAACTTTGATCTCCTCCAACATCCTTGAAGGGATTAAACCTGATAACGCCAACTTTGTGCAATCCTTTTAAGGAGAGATTGTGTATCTTATTTGATATATCAAATAGTTCCTGTATCTCCTTGTCCAGTGTCTTAATTTCCTTGTTTTGATTTAAAATAATAGCTTCTAAATCTTCTCCGTTTTTTCCGGCCAAAAGAGACTTTAATTTTTTATTAATTCTTGAAATTTTAAAGAGAGAAAATAAGTTCAAAAACAAAAGCGCTGCCACCGCGGCCAGAGCAATATATAGGGTAGTAATTAAATTGTTCTGAATCCATAAAATCATATAAAAAAGCCATTTTAACCCCCACACCAACTTCCAATATAATCCTTTTATTACTTAATAAGGCTTAAAAGTTGGGTGGAGCACTAATTATTTTTGGAATTTTTTAAGTTGGTGTGTGGGGTAAAGACTTATTTTAAGCTATCATTTATTCTGCTTTATGTAAACCCCGTTAGACTAATATTAATAAGCCAATAATATCTCATCGAAGATGCATATTGGGCAAATTTAGGCACTCTCATGAAGATTCTAG
>BDTH01000038.1 GCA_002923195.1 bacterium BMS3Abin15 | reverse complement strand
TAACGCGCGCGGATGATCCGAAGCTTTCCGAAGAAATCCCGAAGGGTTTCTGAAGGGAAATTTCGGATATCCGCTGTTATCTGATGTGTCGCGACCGGAGGGAGGCGGCACGGAAGATAATAGCGGAGGTATCCGCGCGCGTTATCTGAAATGGAGCGACGCCAAGGAGCGACATTTTAGATAACATCGGCATTAAGAGAAGTTGGATTTTTGAGAGTGGAGCGTAGCGACCTCCAAAAATTCAATTTGGATGGAGAAGTCTGCAAGACTTCGTAATCTCTTAATCGCTGTTATGTGCGTCGCAGCGAAGCGGAGACCGAGGGATAGTGCAACGATTTTTGCGAAGCAAAAAATCCCGAAGAGTTTAGTTTAAGTTTATATCAATCGACCGAAGGGAGTGTATATGTGCATAGCACAGGAGGATTTTAGTCCATTAAATTTAAGTTATCAAATACTCTTTCGTTTTTTATTGATTTTGCAAGCTTTTGAACTTTTTTTAGTTTTGAATTATCAAATAACTCTTTTTCTGAAACTAATTTCTCTGATAATTTTTCATTAAATTTATCACTCTTTAGTTTTTGTTCTTCTTTATCCAAATTCAATTTATCTAAAAAATCATTATTGTAAGATTTAATATCTGAAATTAATAAGGATAAATTTCCTTCTCTAACTTTTCCACATACCCAAAAATATTTATCCAAATCATCAAAAGTGATATTATATTTATCTTTTATATCTATTAATTTCTTAAAATATTTTGGAGAAGGTTCTTGACGTTGGTGTTTGGGTCGCTTAATTAATTTTTCTTCTACTAATCCATCATAAACTAACCTATCATAAATTGGAAAATTAAATTTTGTTCTAAAATAAATATATTTTGTAATCAGAGAAAAAGCATGTCCTTTGGAATTACCTTTTTTATCAATTCCAATATTGTGATTTAATAATTTAAAATTAATTTCGATGAATTTTTCTATATTAATATTTTCATTCAATTGAGAATCAATTTTTAAGATTAAGTCTATTAGTTCTTCAAATCCAAAAAGCCTTCTATTCATATTAGTTGAATAGCAACTATCAATAACAAACAATCTTAGTAAAATATCCTCTTTTACGTTATTTTTGGTAATTTTAAAAAGTTCTATTATTTTTTCTTTTTGAGTTTCATAAGGGCAATCACTAAGAATGTCTTGTACTAAATTTAATCTTTCTTTAAAATTCATTTTGGTCTACTAATTATGATATTGGCTATGAGATATAAATGTTTTGAATAAAGAACGTAAATATCATTATGACTAAAATCCCCCTATTTTTTCTTTTAAACTTAAACTAAATTGCACATAACGCGCGCGGATGATCCGAAGCTTTCCGAAGAAATCCCGAAGGGTTTCTGAAGGGAAATTTCGGATATCCGCTGTTATCTGATGTGTCGCGACCGGAGGGAGGCGGCACGGAAGATAATAGCGGAGGTATCCGCGCGCGTTATCTGAAATGGAGCGACGCCAAGGAGCGACATTTTAGATAACTCGTTATTATGCGAATTAATTGATTAAAATATACTAAAATTTGTATATTATGCGAATATGCTATAATATTAACCCAATCATCGCTAGGCTTGCTGTAAATGTAGCATATATTTTATGAATTTAAAAGAACTTTTGGGAAAAATTGAAGACGAGCTCAAGCTGCGAAATTACAGCCAGAAAACAATAAAAAGCTATCTTTTATGCCTGGCGGATTATTTTGAATTTATTAAAACGGTAAAAAAGAATCCTGACCTGCCGCTGATCAAAGAATATCTTCTTAAAAAGCAGGCGCGCGGACAATCCTCACAGACGATTAATCTTTATCTCAACGCCATTAAATATTTTTACCGAGAAATTTTTAAAAGTAATGTCCCTATTGATATTAAGTTCGCGAAAACTGCCAGTAAGCTTCCCGTTGTGCTTTCGCGGAATGAGATTAGGAAAATAAGCGACTCCATTAAAAACGCGAAGCATAAGCTGATTATCATCCTTTCCTATGGCGCAGGATTACGGGTAAGCGAAGTGATAAATTTAAAAATCAAAGACATTAATCTTGACGAACTGACAATCCATATTAAAAATGCCAAGGGAAGTAAAGACAGAATTACTGTCTTTCCGGAAAAGATAAAAAACAACATTATAAATTTAACTGCCACTAGGTCTGGAAATGATTATTTATTCGCCAGCGAGCGCGGAAACAAACTGACGGAACGAACGGCGCAGCTGGTATTTGAAAAAGTCCTAAAAAAGGCTAAAATAGGAAAGGACGCAACATTTCATTCACTCCGCCACAGTTTTGCCACTCATTTGCTGGAAAACGGAGTTGACGTCCGATATGTTCAAGAATTGCTGGGGCACCAAAATATCCGCACTACACAATTATATACCAAAGTGACAAATCCTAATTTAAAAAATATAAAAAGCCCGCTGGATTAAATGTGCTTGCCTGCAATTCTTTCGTAGATTCGCATTTAATTTGCAGTTTCGCATCGGCTTATGAGGTTCGATATCATCACAATCTTTCCTGATATTTTCAGCTCCTATTTCAAGGAGTCTATTATTAAGCGCGCTGAAGAGGAAAAACTTATTGATATAAAAGTGCATAATTTGAGAGATTACACAGAAGACAAACACAAAACAGTGGATGATACTCCTTATGGCGGAGGAGCAGGAATGGTACTTAAGATTGAACCGATTTATAATTGCGTAAACGCAATCAAATCCCAAATCCTAAATCCTAAATCCCAAACAAATTCTAAATCCAAAATTCAAAATTATAAAACAAGAACAATATTATTTTCTGCGAAAGGGAAGAAATATAGCCAATCCGACGCGGAAAGATTGTCCAAATACAATAATTTAATTCTTATTTGCGGACGTTACGAAGGAGTAGATGAGCGAGTAGCGGAACACATTGCTGATGAAGAAATTTCAATCGGAGATTATGTTTTAACCGGAGGAGAAATTCCAGCCATGGTTTTAGTTGATTCAATTACGCGACTGCTCCCCGGTGTTTTGGGAAATGCGGAATCGTTGAAGGAAGAAAGCTTCGCTGGAATTCAAAATTCCCGCCTGCCAAAGCCTGGCACTGGCGGGCAGGCAAAATTCAAAATTCAAAATTTTGTTCTTGAGTATCCCCAATTTACCAAGCCGGAAGATTTCCAGGGGTGGGAAGTTCCCAAGGTATTGCTGAGCGGAAATCATAAGGAAATTAAAGAATGGCGGAAAGGAAATGCAAAAAGCAAAATGTAAAATGCAAAATAATGGAGTCGCTTCGCGACGATTTGTTATAGAGCGCCAGTCGGAGAAGAATACATAAATTTTGATATTTTATTTTTATTTTTTTATTTTTTAACGTGCATCCTCTTCAAAACAAAAAATCAGACAGGACATTGCTATTGACCGTATTGGCGCTTACGCTATTTGGTCTTGTTATGATTGCCAGTGCCAGTGTTATCTATTCCCAGACCCACTTCGGTGACCAGTATTTCTTTTTTAAGCGCCAGCTTTTTTTCGGCATTGTGCCCGGGCTGGCTGTATTATATTTCTTTTCCAAATTTGATTACCATCGGCTGAAAAAAATAGCAGTTCCATTTTTTCTGGCTTCCCTGGTATTTTTGATCCTGGTTTTCGTTCCGGGATTCGGGACAGAAGTATACGGAGCCAACCGCTGGTTACAGCTAGGTCCGATTTCTTTTCAACCGTCGGAAATGCTCAAGCTGGCTATGATACTTTATTTGGCTGCTTGGCTGGAAAGCAAAGGTCATAAAAAAATCAGGGATTTTTTTGAAGGATTGCTGCCTTTCCTGGCCATTATCGGACTGGCCGGATTTTTAATAATTAAACAGCCCGACACTGGAACGCTGGGAATAATTGTTTTAACTTCTATCGCCATTTTTTTTGCTTCTGGAGCAAAAGTTTCTCATATTTTAGGATTAATGCTATCAGGTGTTGGAGTACTGCTAATTTTAATTAAATCAGCCCCGTATCGTTTGAATAGGTTTTTGGTTTTTCTTAACCCAGAAATGGATACTCAGGGAATAGGATACCAGATTAACCAAGCGATTTTAGCTATTGGATCGGGAGGTATTTTTGGTCTGGGGTTGGGTCTTAGCCGCAAAAAATTTAATTATCTCCCGGAGCCGGCAGGAGATTCAATTTTCGCTATAATTGGAGAAGAGCTAGGATTAATAGGAGCGACGATTTTAATTTTACTTTTTGTTGTATTAGCTATCAAGGGCTATAAAATCGCTAGAAATTCATTGGATGAGTTTGGAAAGTTAGTAGCAGTAGGAATAACCTCCTGGATAATTTTTCAGGCTTTTATTAATATCGCGGCCATAACCGGAATTATCCCATTGACTGGTATTCCATTGCCTTTTATTAGTTATGGAGGAACGTCCATAGTTTTTCTATTGGCGGGCGTTGGAATATTGCTTAATATATCTAAGCAAAGTAGAATGTAGAAAGTAGTATGTATAATGTATTTTGTAAGCCCCATAATACTTACTACGTAATACTTGATACAGAATAATATGCGCATTGTACTAACAGGCGGGGGAACAGGTGGACATATTTTCCCTTTAATATCTGTAGCTAGAAAGTTAAAAGAAAAGCTTGGTTCGGAAGCTGAAATTCTTTATGTTGGCCCCAAGGGAAAATTAGAAAAAGAGGTTATGGAGCGAGAAGGAATACCTACCAGACATGCTATGAGCGGAAAAGTTCGCCGTTACTTTTCTTTCAAGAATTTTTCTG
This sequence comes from bacterium BMS3Abin15, assembly GCA_002923195.1. Taxonomy (GTDB): domain Bacteria; phylum Patescibacteriota; class Minisyncoccia; order Moranbacterales; family 2-12-FULL-40-10; genus BMS3ABIN15. The sequence continues at coordinate 14,324 of BDTH01000038.1, read as the reverse complement.
ATTTTTTAAAAATACCAGTGGGATTTATTCAGGCATTATGGATATTAATTGCCTATATGCCGGATGTTGTTTTTTCCAAAGGAGGATATGCGTCTTTTCCAGTAGTTTTGGCGGCCTGGTTTTACCGCATTCCAGTTTTAGTCCACGAGTCGGATGCGATGCCAGGAATGGCGAATAGAATTTTGGGCAAGATTTCTAAGCGAGTCGCTATTTCTTATCCATCTACGGATAAATATTTTTTGGCGTCCAAGACAGTATTGACTGGAAATCCAAAGAGGGAAAAAATTACCCAAGGAGACATATCTGAAGCCAGAAAAAAATTTAACTTAACAGAATCAAAACCAGTTATTTTTGTAATGGGAGGAAGCCAGGGATCCCAGACTGTAAACGATGCAATTATTAAAATACTTCCCCAATTACTTCATCGGTCGCAAGTTATTCATCAGACGGGAGAGGAAAAATTTGAAGATGTTAAGCGTTTAGCGGCAGAAATGGGAATAAAAGAGGGAAGAGAAGGGTATCACGCAGCGCCATTTCTGCAAATAGATGATTTAAAAGATGCACTGGCGGTAGCTGATTTAATTATTAGCCGGGCAGGAGCTAATTCTATTGCTGATGCTGCGGCTACAGGCAAGCCAGTCATATTGATTCCATTATCTGCAGCGGCCAATGATCATCAAAGAATGAATGCTTATGAGCTGGCAGAAATTGGAGCAGCCCTTGTGCTTGAGGAAAGTAACTTAGGAGAAAATATCTTGATGGAAAAAATAGAAAAAATTCTGGGTGACAAAAATTTAAGCAATAATATGGCTGAAAAAATTAAGGCTTTTTATCATCCTGACGCGGCAGACAAAATAGCATATGGATTGATCAATTTGGTAAAATAATTAATTTATAACAAACAAGAGAGTTGACGGGTTAGTAATCTGCAAATTAACACCCATTAACTCTTTAATTATAAATGGACCTAAATAAATTAAAAAAAGTATATTGTATAGGTATAAAGGGGTCTGGGGTGGCGGCCATAGCGGAGATATTAAAAAATAAAGGAATAGAAGTTTCCGGATCCGACATCGAGGAAAAATTCTTCACCGACGAAGTATTGAAAAGAAACAATATTCCGTATGAAGAAAATTTTTCCGCTAGCAATGTTCCCGATGATGCAGGATTGGTAATTTATTCAACTGCCTATAATGAAAAAAATAATCCAGAAGTTGCAGAGGCTAAAAGAAAAAATATTCCAATAACCAGTTACCCAGAGGCGCTGGGCGAGTTATTTAGAGAAAAGTTCGGGATAGCCGTGTGTGGCACTCACGGAAAAACTACGACTACCGCAATGCTGGCTGAAAGCTTAAGAGTCGCAGGCGCTGAACCAGGCGCTATAGTTGGCAGTCAGGTAATCCAGTGGCAGGGGAGCTCCCTGGCTGGTGATGGAAAATATTTTGTGGCCGAAGCCGACGAATATCAGAATAAATTCCAGTATTATAATCCGCTGGCAGTTATTTTGACCAGTGTGGATTGGGACCATCCGGATTATTTTTCCACCTTTGAAGAATATAAAAAAACTTTCAAGGATTTCGTATCCAAAATTCCCAAACACGGATTTTTAATTTACTGTGGTGACGATGCTGATGCATCAGAAGTTGCCAAATCTGCCGGTTGCGAGACGTTGAGTTATGGATTCGGAGAAGAAAATGATTATAGAATTACGGATAAGTTAGAATTGTTATACAAAAATAAGAAGCTAGGAATGATTGAAATACAGGCGCCTGGTAAGCATAATGTATTAAATGCGGTGGCGGCTACAGCTGTTTGTTATAAATTGGGAATGGACTTAAAAAAGGTGCGGGAGGCATTAAAAACTTTTCAAGGAACCTCTAGGCGTTTCGAATATATAGGAAAGAAAAACGGAGCAATTTTAATTGATGATTATGCTCATCATCCGGAGGAGATAAAAGCCACGCTCAAGGCGGCCAGAAAAGTTTATGCCCACAAAAACATCTGGACAATTTTCCATCCCCACACTTTTACTCGGACGAAAGCATTGCTCCAGGAGTTTGCCCAAAGCTTTGACAATGCCGATAATGTAATTGTAATTGATATTTATGGAAGTGCTCGGGAAGAGCAGGGAGGAGTGTCATCAAAGGATTTAGTGGATTTGATAAATAAATACAACCCAGGCAGGGCTGAATACATTCCTACTATTGACGAAACGGTTGAATTTTTGAAAGATAAAATTGGAAATAATGACGTAGTGATTTCCATGGGAGCAGGAGATGTTTGGAAAGTAACGGATAAACTTAAAGATAACTCAAAATAAAAACATTTTGTATTTACTTCAGTATTCTAGTATACTGAAGCATGAGAGTTATTTAATAAATTGTAAAAAGTATGCCAGGAAAGGTTAAATATCATGAATTATCCAGTGGAGAAAAGAAAAAATATTTAGGAGAATTTTATTCTATGGTTTCGCTGTTAAAAAATAGGGACGAGGTTAAATTTTTTTCAGGGACTTACTCACTCTCAGTGAAATCACAATGCTTTCCAGGAGAATCCAGGTGGCCAAAATGCTTTTAGAGGGACATACTTATGATGAAATTAGAAAGAAATTGAAAATAGGAGTGGCAACAGTAAGTCAGGTAGAGAAATGGTTATTTAGAGGATCTGGGGGTTACAAAAAGACGATAAAAAAATATAAAGGAAAATACAAAGAAAAAGATGAATTCGAAAAATATGGACATGTTCCGTTCTCGCGAGAATGGGTAAGAAAAAAATACCCATTACATTACTTGATTTCTAACTTAATAGATAAAAAGTAAATACTTCAGTATTCTAGTATATTGAAGTATGGATAAATAGATGTTTATAGATAATGTAAAACTAGGGAGATACAAACATTATAAAGGGAAAGAATATGAGGTTATTGGTGTGGCTAAACATAGCGAGACGCTGGAGGAGTTAGTTGTGTACAAATTCCTGTATGAAGATAATGACTTATGGGTAAGGTCTAGGAATATGTTTTTAGAAAATGTAATTGTAGACGGTAAGGAAGTCGAAAGATTTAAATATATCAAATAATAAATCATGTTAAACATTCAAGAAAACATACCATTAGCTGAATACACTAGCTTCCGCATTGGTGGACCAGCGAAATTTTTTGTGGAAGTTAGCACAAAAGATGAATTATTAGAAGCTTTGGATTATGCGAAAGAAAATAGTCTATTTTTTTTTATTTTAGGTGGAGGAAGTAACTTGCTTGTCAGTGATCAGGGGTTTGACGGACTGATAATAAAAATGAAATTAAATGGCTTTAAGATAGTGGGCAATAGCATAGAAGCAGAATCAGGGGTGGCATTAGCCAAAGTGGTTAATTCTTCGATAAATGAAGGATTGACAGGAATGGAATGGGCGGCTGGAATACCAGGGACTGTGGGCGGAGCGACGAGAGGAAATACAGGAGCCTACGGCAAATCAATAGCTGATGTTATAAAAAGTGTGGAAGCGCTAGAAACTAGCAAGTTACAAGCTACCCGCCCGCAACGCCTGAGCGTAGCAATGGCGGGCGTGGCAAACTACAAGTTACAAGATTGCAAATATGGTTATAAAGATAATATTTTCAAGCAGAATCCCAATCTAATTGTTTTGTCGGTTAAAATAAAACTCCAGAAGGGCGACAAAGAAAAAAGCCAGCAGGAAATTAGGGAGATGATGGAGAAAAGAAGAATAAATCACCCGCAAGGAGTAGGAAGCGCCGGTTGCTTTTTTATAAATCCCGTTGTTACCGATGAAAAAGTGATAGAAGAATTAAAAAAGGATGGAATAGAATGTAGAGATGGTCAGGTACCGGCCTGGTGGCTAATTGATGATGTGGGACTTAGAGGCAAGAAAATCGGAGGAGCAATCGTTAGCGAAGAGCATACCAACTTTATTGTTAACGCTGGCGGCGCGACGGCAGAGGATATTATAACGCTGGTTAGCTTAATAAAGCAGAAAGTGAGGAATAAATTCAATATTCAGCTTCGGGAAGAAGTGCAATATCTGGGGTTCTAAATCGTATTAATAAGTATGCCCCGTAGTGAAATTTTGACTGCGCTTTGCGCGAAAACTAAAAACTACGAAGGGATAAAGTAATAATTAAAACTAATTCTTATTTGGATTGTGACATTTAAAGTTAGAATGTCAAAATTCTACTACAGGGTATGACTGTTGAAAACATGGAAAATACGCGTTTGTTTTATAAAGGTGTTAAAATAGATATTCGTACGGAAGAATATATTAGAAAACGTCTTCGCGCCGTTGAAAAATTATTGAATAAAATCTTGCAAATAGAAGTAGAAATTGATCTGGATAAAAAAGGAAAGTTCAGGACGGAAGTGATGATAAAAACTCCATATAATTTATACAGAGCTGAAGAAACAACCGAAAGCATTGAGGGGTCAATTGATTTAGTGGGAGAAGAGCTTAAAAAGCAGATCCGAAGGGGAATGGATAAAATGAGGACATTGCGAAGAAGAGGTGGAAGATCGATTAAAAAAAGGGTGGTTGTGGACTCGGATGCAAGACTCTAAATAAAAAATAGCGGGATATAAATCTCGCTATTTTTATTATTTCGTGGCATAATATAGGTAAGTATTATAATACGTATTAAAATATGTAACATGAATAAAAGGTTACCCAGTGAATTAGCCTTAGGAATAATCGTAATTTTAGCCATCGTAATCGGCTGGCTTATTTTATTAAACAATGATAAATATAACCGGGACAAGGCGCCCTTGCCTGATAGCCGGCCTAAGGAATGCACAATGGAAGCTAAAATATGTCCCGACGGATCCGCAGTTGGCCGCACCGGACCCAATTGCGAATTTTCAGAGTGCCCGGGAGAGGAAAAAACCTTAGAGAGACCCTTAATCGGATCCGATGAATGGGAAAACTTACCAACGGAAGAAAAAATTAGAGATATGAAAGAAGCATCTGGGCCAGGATATGAATTTATGTTTACATACCATCCTGATAAATTAATTATTTCTGGGAAATATGTTAAAACAATATCTCTTGGTAAAGATGATTTTCCATTCTATGGGTTTGGAAGAATAAACTTTATTACAAGTGATAGTGATAGAGATAAATTACCAGCAAATGCAAAGGACAACTTTAGTTTTATAAGCCAAGAACAAGCGGATGAAGCATTTAAAACGTCATTATATTCATTTGATGAAAATAAATATGAATCCTGTGATGTTGTTGGTAAAGCAACCATTAGGATATCAAGCTACTTTATTGATAATTTAGAATCTTCAGGTGCTGTTGATGTTGCAAAATTAGAAGAAGTTATTTTAAAAGAAAATCCCGAAGTTGTCTGTTATTAATAAGAATTATCTCTACTTTAAAATTTGTTGACTAATCTAAATATATAAAAAGCCTCTGACTTTGACCAAAGGGGCTTTTTTTAGTAGAATAGGGAATAGTTATTATGGGTATATTTAGCAAACTTTTTGGCTCTAATGAGCGGGAAATCAACAAACTTCGGCCGATAGTTGAGAAAGTAAATTCGTTTGAGCCGAATATATCAAAACTTTCAGACGAGGAACTGAAAAATAAGACGCAGGAACTCAAAAATCGTCTGAAAAAGAAAGAAACTCTGGATGATATTCTTCCGGAGGCCTTTGCTGTTGTGCGTGAAGCGGCCAAGAGAGTAATCGGCGAACGGCATTACGACGTTCAGCTTATGGGTGGAGTCGTCCTTCATCAAGGAAAGATTGCTGAAATGAAAACCGGTGAGGGAAAAACACTAGCCTCAACGTTGGCAGCGTATCTTAATGCTGTCGAAGGAAAAGGAGTTCATATTGTCACCGTTAATGATTACCTGGCTAAGCGTGACTGTAATTGGATGGGCTCAATTTATCATTCGCTGGGAATTAGCACGGCCTGCATAATGCATGATGTGTCATATCGCTATGAGCCGAAAGTTGTAGATAAGGACGAGGTAAGTGTGGAGATGGAAAACTTAGCGCCAGTTTCAAGAAAAGAAGCTTATAATTCTGATATTACTTACGGGACCAATAATGAGTTTGGTTTTGATTATCTTCGTGACAGTATGGTTCAAAGTCTTGACCAGATGGCACAAAGGCCGTTTAATTTTGTTATTGTTGACGAAGTGGACTCTATTCTGATTGATGAAGCCCGGACTCCGCTGATTATTTCCGCTCCGGACATAGAATCAACAAAACTTTACCAGCAATTTGCTCGGATTGTTCCTAAGCTCAAAGAAAGTGATGATTATGTCGTAGATGAAAAAATGAAAGCCGTAACATTGACCGAAAAAGGAACAAATAGAGTAGAGGAAATGCTGGGAGTGGGTAATATTTACGATCCGGGAAAAATAAGCTATGTTCATCATTTAGAGCAGTCTCTGAAAGCCCAAACGATTTTTAGTCGCGACAGAGACTATGTAGTTAAAGAGGGACAGGTAATTATTGTAGATGATTTCACCGGACGCTTAATGGAAGGAAGAAGATACAGCGAGGGTCTTCATCAGGCCATTGAAGCTAAAGAGGGAGTAACAGTGCAGAGAGAGTCCAGGACTTTGGCAACAATTACTTTCCAGAATTATTTCAGAATGTATGAAAAACTTTCCGGAATGACAGGAACAGCCATAACTAGTGCCGAAGAATTTTCCAAAGTGTATGAACTAGATGTTATGGAAGTCCCGACTAATAAGCCAATGATTAGAAAAGATTTTGGCGATGTCGTTTATAAAACTGAAAAAGGAAAATTCGATGCTATTGCAGAAAAAATAAAGGAAGTAAATAAAACAGGACAGCCAATGCTAGTGGGAACAATTGCTATTGAGAAATCGGAATATTTAAGCGAGCTTTTAAAAAGGAATGGAGTAGAACATGAGGTACTTAATGCTAAGCAGCACGAAAAAGAAGCGACGATTGTCACCAATGCAGGACAGAGAGGTGCAGTAACGATTGCTACCAATATGGCTGGCCGTGGAACGGATATTAAATTAGGTGAGGGTGTAATAGAAGTCGGCGGACTTTATATTCTTGGCACCGAACGTCATGAGGCCAGGCGCATTGACAATCAGTTAAGAGGTAGAGCTGGGCGACAGGGTGATCCAGGAGCGTCCCAGTTTTACGTTTCCTTGGAAGACGAGCTTATGAGACGCTTCGGAGGCGACAAGCTGAAAAACATGATGAATACTTTGGGATTGCCTGATGATCAACCGATTCAAAATAGAATTATTTCCAAAACGATAGAAAATGCCCAATCAAAAATCGAAGGATTTAACTTTGACATTAGAAAACATGTTCTTGAATATGACGACGTAATGAATAAGCACAGGGAAGTAGTTTATGTTAAACGTAAGGAACTTTTGGAAAAAGAAAATGTCAAAAACAAAATTTTAGATTACATTACCGAAGAAATCGAAAGGGCTGTTTCTATAAACTGCAATTCCGAGCATCAAGAGTGGGACACTAAAACCATATTTAGTGAAGTAAATAATATCTTTCCGGTTAGCGAAGATGATTTCAAACACGTCGAGGTTATTTGCAAAGACAGGTCCCAAGATGACGCGGTAAAAATTAATTCCATAGTTGAGCACCTGATGGGATTAACCAAGGAGTTTTATGTTCAAAAAGAAAAAGAATTTGGTGAGGAAAACATGAGGCGGGTTGAGAAAATGCTTGCATTGCAGACAATAGATACTCTCTGGATGAGCCACTTAGATGAAATCGATCATTTGCGGCAGGGAATAGGATTGCGTGGATATGGACAAAGAGACCCATTGGTAGAATATAAAAGGGAAGCATTTGGCATGTTTGCGAATTTTATGGGAAATGTCCGTTCAACCATCGTTCACACAATATTTAAGATTTCTATGGTGACACAGCCGTCACAGGAAGACGCACAAAGAGATGAGAGCAAGTGGCAGTTGAAGGGAGCGGATGACCAAGTGGAGCAGTTTGGTGCGGTTAAAAAAATGCAGCAAAGCGCCAAAAGTTCTGACGCCCGCCTGACATCGCCTGAGCGAAGCAATGGCGGGCAGGATGGGTCAGGTGAAAAACAGAAACCGATTGTTAACGAAAATACTGTTGGTCGCAACGATCCTTGCCCTTGTGGATCTGGTAAAAAATACAAGAAATGTCACGGTAAGTGACATTTAGCAGTCCCGTAGTGAACCGCAGGTTCTACTACTGGGATAAAAAATGCCATGGGAAATAAAAAGGCCTGCTATTTTTAGCAAGCCAGGGCGATAGGTTTCCGAGAACTAATCTCTTGCAGGCGTCCCATTAACGCCTCGTTGTTCGGCTAACAGCCTACTCCTATCATCAATTATATTGTAAGCAATTAAAGAATAAAAGTCAAATTAACCACTACGAAGGTGAAACATATTAAATCTGAAGAAATAGAAAAAGATGACTTTGGAATTATCAAGGTTCAAAATCTTTTAAATAACCCAGGTTATGAAAAATTTTCTGTCGCCGTAGTGGAGCTCAATGGCGATCAAAAATTTGGCTTAGATAAAGAAAGCGACTTAGCTTATTTCATACTGAAAGGAAAAGGAAAATTTTTTGTGGAGGATAAATAACTTTCTGTTAAGGAGGGAGACTTAATGTTTATTCCGAAAAATACTAAATATAAAGATTCCGGGCGTATGACTTTATTAGCTGTATCTTCTCCTAGATTTAATAGAGATAAAAGAGTAAAATTCACATAATGCAAAAAACATTCTCACATTCTCGAGAATATAAGAATGTTCGTACCAGTTAAAATAGTGTTTTAACGTAGATATGAACGTTCATATCTACGTTACCAGTAAGTATATAAATAATTAAACAACTGAACTTTATTGCGGTCGCAAGAAAGTTCAGTTGTTATAAAAATGGCGAAGCAAATAATGACATTGTGCGTTATTCATCAACATCCGAGGGTGTTACTCGGGATGAAAAAGCGCGGGTTTGGGGAAGGCCGGTATAACGGATTTGGCGGAAAAGTTCATAAGGGCGAAACAATAGAAGAAGCAGCTAAAAGGGAAATGCTCGAAGAAGTCGGGATAACTTGTTCTAAAATTGATCAGATCGGAGTAATTGAGTTTTCCTGGAAAAACAAGTCAGAGGTCCTAGAGGTACATATTTTTAAGGCCGAAGAATTTGAGGGTGAACCGACTGAAAGTGAAGAAATGAAACCGGAATGGTTTCATGTTGATGAAATACCTTATAATACAATGTGGTCGGACGATCCCTATTGGGTTCCGCTTTTCCTAGAAAACAAAAAGTTCAAAGGCAATTTTGTTTTTGATGATGACGATAATGTTCTTGAGTACAATTTAGAAGAAATTTAGTATGCTGTTTTTTGCATATACAAAAAACAGCATATTTCGATCTAAAATTATTAAAGTATAAATTTGATTAAACTTTTACCATTCTACACCATTTGTCGATCGACGATAAGTGTAGAATTTAAGAATATGAAAAAGATACCTGTCCCACTTTTGAAGCAGACAAAAAGTGCTTGTGGTCCAACGTCACTAGCAATGGTCTTAAAATATTTTAAAAAGGAGGTTCCTCTGGCCGAGATTATTAGAAACGTGGGGGGGGGAGTCAAAGATTATGGAGTACGAATGGTTAAATTATCTGAATATGCCAAGGAGCTAGGATTTAAAGTATACTGCTATTCTTATAACGAGAAAATGAGCAAGGGTAAAGCTAAAATAAGAAAGCCAAACAAAGACCTTATAATCAAATTTCTTAAAAAGCGACTGCCTGTCATAATAGCTGTACGTGTCTTTTTATTACGTAAGTTAGAATTTAGTAAATATGGACATTTTATAGTGATAACAAGGTATAAGAATGGCACATTTTGGTACAATGACCCTAGTTATGCAAGAGAAATCAAAATTAAAGATGAAGACTTATTGTTTGCCTGGCATAATAATATTTTAGACTCAAGCGCTTATATGCTAGTTCTAGAGCCTAAAAAGTAAATTTCCGGCTATTGCGTCGTGTTAGCCGGAAAAATTAAACGACTGAACTTTATTGCGGTCGCAAGAAAGTTCAGTTTTGGTGAAAATGAAAAAACCGAAGTTTGTGCTCAGGTCGGGGCAGGTTGATTATACGAATATAAAAAGGGCGCCAGTAATTGTATTAAGTATCAAGTAGTTAGTATTATGTATTAAGTATAAAGTTTGCGAAATTAAACCTAGTGAATTATAATTATTAAACGATGAGTCTTCAAAGAAAAATCAGAATTAAATTTATATTGATAATTTTACTAGCTCTCTTCGTAGGGCTTGTTTCGTATCCGCAGGCGGTTTCATTTTACCCGCCTGTTTATAACGCCTTAAACCAGCTAAAAGTTAATCTGGGGCTTGATCTTCAAGGCGGGATGCGTCTTGAATACAAAGCTATTCTTGATAATGTAGAGAAAGATAAGATAGGTGAGGCAATGTCTGGAGTGCAGGATGTGATTGAAAGAAGAATCAATGCTTTTGGGGTAGGTGAGCCTTTGATTCAGACGGCTATTTCCGGGGGAGAACATCGCATTACAGTCGAACTTCCAGGAATAAAAGATATGGAGGATGCTAAAAAGAAGATAAAGGAAACCCCATTTTTGGAATTCAAGGAAGAAAATACGGAAGAGGAAATGAAAGAGATGGAGAAACTTCTGGATCCGGCCAATAAATATGCTATGGAACAAGCCCAGGAAATTTTGGAGAAAGTAAAATCAGGAGAAAATTTTGAAGACTTAGCCAAAGAAAATAGCCAGGATCCTGGTTCAGCCGAAAACGGAGGTGACCTCGGTTTTGTCAAAAGAGGAAATTTTGTCCCGGAATTTGATAAAGTTTTGTTCGAGGGAAATTTATCCAATGAGGAAATTTATCCGGAGTTGTTAGAAACGCAATTTGGCTGGCATATAATTAAAAAAATTGAAGAGCGTGGAGAAGGAGATGATAAAGAAATTCATTCCAAGCACATTCTGATTATGAAGAAAACCATTGATATGTTTCCAGATCTCAAATATAAGTCGTCAGGACTTTCTGGAAAGAACTTAAAAACTGCTGATGTGGTTTTTGCCAACCAGGGATTGAGTGAGCCGCAAGTTTCTCTTAAATTCGACGACGAAGGGACGAAAGTATTTGCTGAACTTACCAAAAATAACATAGGGAAAACTATTGCTATTTACCTGGATGAGACGATAATTAGCGCCCCTGTGGTTCAAGTGGAAATTACTAATGGAGAAGCTGTTATAACCGGTGACTTTTCAGTAGACGAGGCAAAAAAATTATCCCAAAGATTAAATGAGGGAGCTTTGCCTGTTCCGCTTACTTTAGTGTCCCAGCAAAGCATAGAAGCGTCATTGGGGAAGGTATCACTAGACAAAAGCCTGGTTGCCGGTGCGGCAGGGCTAGCAGCTGTAATGGTGTTTATGATTATTTACTACCGATTTCTCGGATTTATCGCAGCTATCGCGCTTTTGATTTATACGGGACTTATGATCTCAATATTTAAGCTGTCTGGATTTATTTCCCCTTGGCCGATAACTCTGACGCTTTCTGGAATTGCTGGCTTCATTCTATCGCTTGGTATGGTAGTGGATGCCAATATTTTGATTTTTGAGCGAACTAAGGAAGAACTGCGAAGTGGCAGAAATGTTTACGGAGCAATAGAGGAGGGATTTCGCCGGGCTTGGCCCAGCATTAGAGATGGCAACGTTTCAACTATTATCACTACGCTTATTTTGATTTTTGTCGGAACCGGATTTGTTAAAGGATTTGCTGTTGTTTTACTTATTGGTGTTTTAGTTTCAATGTTTACAGCCATCGTTTTAGTAAGAAATATTTTAAAATTTGTGGCTGGGGAATGGCTGGAGAAAAGAATAGGGTTAATTGTGAAAGTTAACAAACAAGAAATAGAAGAATAAAATATGTACCAAATAATAAATAAAAGAAAATATACCTATATTATATCAGCTGTACTAATCGTTTTGAGCGTCACGGCGCTTTCTGTTTGGGGATTGCGACTGGGAATTGACTTTAAGGGTGGGACACTAATGGAAGTTCAATTTAGTGAAGATAAAGTGCCTGCCAGTCAGGACATTCAGGACAAATTGAGTGAATTTGAGCTGGATAGCCTAATTATACAGCCTAGTGAAAACAACGTTGTTATACTGCGATATATTGCGTCTGATGACGATTTAAACTCGAAAGTACTAGGGAAAATAAAGGAATTTGACGAAAATGTCACTCAATTACGGGTTGATTTCATCGGCGCCTCAGTGTCTGACCAACTTAAGGGTAGCGCAGTGAAAGCCTTGATTTTTGCCATATTTGGCATCGCCCTTTATATTGCTTGGGCTTTCCGTAAAGTTTCTTATCCAGTTCCGTCGTGGCAATACGGACTGGGAGCCGTTATAGCCTTGGCGCATGACATAATCATTACCTTGGGCGCTTTTGCTTTTTTGGGAAAGTTTTACGGAGTGGAGGTTGGAATTCCGTTTGTGGCGGCGCTATTGACTATTTTGGGTTATTCCGTAAATGATACGATAGTCGTTTATGACCGGACCAGGGAAAACATCTTGCGCTATGGAAGAAAGGAAAATTTTGAAGAAACGGTTAATAAATCAGTAAACGAGACATTAGCCCGTTCCATTAACACATCGCTAACCGTTATTGTCGTTCTTTTGGCGATCATCTTTTTTGGCGGAGAAACAATAAAATATTTTTCCATCGCTTTGCTTATCGGCGTGGGATTCGGGACATACTCATCAATCTATGTTGCTTCAGCTTTATTAGTAACAAGTTATAAAATAAGAATTAAATAACTGTCATTCTGAGTGTAACGAGGAATCTCGGGATCCTTCGACTTCGCTCAGGATGACATCTACGATGTCATGTGGAATCCATTTAAAAAGAATGATTCGAAGATTTCGCCAGTTGGCGGACCAAAAATGGGAATGCTCCAAAAATTGGCGATGAAAAGATTAGAAAAAATGAATCCGGAAGAGAGGGAAAAATTAATGAAGAAAGCGCTAGATCCGGAAAATATCGCCAAAAACCAAGATAAGATTCTAACGTCTATAGAACAAATGAAAGCGTCGGGCCAGATTACCGAAGAGCAAGCGGAAATGGCGAAAAAGAAACTGGGCTTGTAAAATTATGTTTAGGCAATTTTAAAGGCCAGTGAATTTTATTCACTGGCCTTTTGTTTTTTGCCAGCGGGATTAGTCACTGGGCTTTTTCTTCCTTTTATTTTGATACATTTTTAAATCGGCTTTTTCCTTAATTTCGTCGAAGTTGAATTTTTCAGTTAGCACTTGGCAATGATAACCAGTGGAGGTACTTACATCTATTTTTTTATTTTCAATGGGGCATGATATTGCATGAACTTTTTTCTTGATCCTTTCATAGAGAGCTTTTCCTTCAGTACGATCATTAGTTAGGAACAGTACGGCAAATTCATCTCCATGAAAGCGTACAGCAACTTCGCCCTTGCGAGTATTTTTTCTTAATATATCTGCGATGTGTTTTAGTACCATGTCTCCGATTGTGTGGCCAAAAGTATCGTTTATGTGTTTGAGTTGGTCAACATCAATAAAGACAATGCTGACATATTCCGGCTTGAGTTTTTCTGTATCTCTTTTCATTACGTAGCCTCTTTCCTTGAGCGCGGCGATGCGCTTTACCTCCGCTCTTATGAAATTCATATTGCGAAGGCCTGTAAGCTCGTCTAGCATTGCAATTTTCTTAAGTCTCTTGTTTTCTCTCGTTAAACGTGATATTTGAATATTAAGATCCGCATTATCTTCTGCTAATTCAGTATTCTTGCTTTGAAGCAGTTCATTTTTTTCTTCCAAATGAGTACACTCTTTGCACTTTTTAGCCATGGTTACTCTCCTTTTATAAAGAACGTTTTTTATTTTAAGACTATATACTATCAGAAAATCGGGTGATTGTCAACCCCGCGTAATATCCCAATAGCTTGGAAACGTTTTCTGGTGTAGAATAGCCAGTTAAATATTAAGTTTCCAAGATGTATACAACTAATCCTAGGATGCCCAGATTAAGGGCTCAAGCAGTCAATATGGTAAGGTCGGGTAAATCAGTGTCTGGGGTAGCCAGGTATTTCGGATATTCCAAATCTGCAGTCAGCAAGTGGTGTCAGAAAGTTATTTATGGAGGAGTTCATGAAATACCAACCAGATCATCTCGTCCACATCACCATCCAAATGAGCTTTCAGATGATATTGTGGAAAAGATTATCCAATACAAGAAGATGTATAACCGTTGCAGTGAAGTGATCCATCAGCATTTGCTC
>BDTH01000037.1 GCA_002923195.1 bacterium BMS3Abin15 | reverse complement strand
TGAGTAAAAGGCAGTCTGAGGAAGGCTGGTTCCTGGAATATGGTGGACCCGACATAGGATATTTATCACTGGCAATTGACTATCTCTCTAAGTATTACAAGAAAACAAAAGATGCTCAGGTTAAAAAGATCGTCGAACGATCTTTAAATTTCATTAAATATTTTGTCCAGCCGAACCTTATTGCCGGAGGTGAATATACAAGCAGAAACACAGAATATCTGATCCCTCACGGGTTTGAACTGTTATCGAGAACGAATGAAGACGCATTTTTTGCTGCGTCCATTGTCAGGAAGTCTCTTCTAAGTGTCGGATCATTCTCTTCTTTATTTGACGACAGGTACCTGACCTATGTTGGATACACATGGCTCCAGGCGTTTCAGGATGCCAACCCCGAACTGGATGAAAAGGTCGAAGATACTATAAGTGAACATTTCGGCAGATCATTCAGAAAGTATTTTAAAGAGTCAGGGCTGCTGGTTATAAATGATGAGGACAAACACTTGATCGTGAATGTAATGAAGGGCGGGGCATTCAGGATCTTTGACAAGAGTTCAGAGCGTACGTATTCCGATTCGGGGATATTGGTGAACTCAGAAAATGAATGGTTCACTTCAGGCTGGCTCGCGGACTTTCAGGGAGATGTTGGAGAAGGCTCGGCCACTGTTTCGGGGAATATGTGGAAGGTCCCGGACAAGACGCTTACACCTGTAAGCAATATCCTGTTGAGACTGTTCCAGATGACCCTGGGGCGTTCAACTGTTGTATCACTCTGGATCAAGGAACGTTTGAGGGACCTGCTTATTACAAAAACAAAACCTTCCAGCATGAGATATAATAGATCATTGCATTTTAACGAGGTCGCAGGTGAACTTCTGAGGGTCACGGATTCGGTTCGGGACCAAAAGGCCTCGATCTCCTCATTTTCAGTTTTTGCAAAGGACACCCATATATACGTTCCGAGTTCAAGATACTATGTTAATATGAAGGGGGTCCGGTTTCAGAAAACATATTCCGATCCTGTCAACAGTGTCGAGGTCGAATGGAAAATAATCAAAGGTGCAGATATAGTTTTTGATCTGAAATAACCAATGGATATATTTGATGCTATAAAGAACAGAAGGAGTGTCCGGAGATTCGAGGACAGGCCTGTCCCGGAAGAGCTTATAAGGAAGATAGTCGAGGCGGGGCAGTGGGCGCCGTCGGCATGCAACAGACAGGACTGGAAATTTATTATTGTTGACAGCAATGAGGTAAAAGAGAGGATTTTAAAAGAAACAGCGGCTTACTTTATCGGGAAAGCACCCCTTCTTATTTTTGTGCTGTACAGCAACCGTACCGACAATCTCGAATATAAAGATCATCTCCTCAGCGCTGCCATGGCAATCCAGAATATGCAGCTTGCGGCATATTCATTGGGGCTCGGCGCTTGTTGTGTGAATAATTTGCCTATCAAATCAAGATTGAGAAAAATCTTGAATATACCACGTCATTATGATCCTGTAGCGCTTCTTTGTATGGGTTTTCCTAAAGCTGTCCCAGGTCCTCTGAAACGAAAGGAAGATTTAGACGGTGTTTTATGCAAAAACTGCTTCAGCTTTCAGGATGATTATCCCGGAGTCGATATAAAATTAATTGTAAAACGGATTATAAGATTTATATATTACAGGCTTCCTGCATCTCTCAAAAAACTGCTGGATCCTGTTGCAAGGAAATTTGAAAAGAAGTTTGATAAGTGATGTGAATAGATTTACTCTTGTTTAACGCATATGAAAGAAATAAAATATTATACCGGCAAGCTTAAAAAACTGGGGGTTAGAAAATTTATTGCATTAGCATACGCAAAAAAAATCAGAACCTCCTATCCAACCATGATAAATGTAGAAATTATGACTAAATGTAATTTGAAATGTAAACATTGCCGGGTAACTTATCATGGGGGCTTAATAAAGGATGTAAATCCGGAATTCATGGAGTTTGATTATTTTACTGAAATCATCGATCGTATCTCTCCTCTCATAAAAAAAGCCCTTAACTTCCAGTTTTCCAGTATAGAACCTCTTTTTCATAAAGATATTTTCAGAATGATGGATTATGTATCTAACTATAATAAGAATATAGAATATAATATTCTGTCAAACGGGATGCTTTTAAATGAAAAAAACATTAAAGAATTATTAAAGAGAAATGTTCCATCGATATCAATTTCGCTGGATGGCTGCACTGCAAAAACAGTGGAATCGTTTAAAACAAATACCAGGTTCGATAGAGTTGTCAGCAATATTTCACTGTTAAAAAAAATAAGTAACAATAAGATTGAGTTGAATGTTGTCTTTGTTGCGACTACGGAAAATATCAATGAACTTGAGGAATATGTTGACTTTGTAAAAACATTAGGCGTTGATAGAATCCTGGTTAACGGATTCATGAGCTTTTTGCCTGAAAACTCTCATTTGTATTTGTATGCAAAGCAGGGGAATCCTGAAGTGCAAAAAATATTCCAACGTGTTTTCGAAAAAGCAAAAAGAAAAAATATTGATATTGAATTCCCGTCCCTTACAGCTAAACCTCAAGGATGTGCGTATACCTCAATAATGAATATTGATGAAAAAGGCAATGTGTCTCCATGCATTTTATTGGCTCGAAAAACTCCTTTTGAACTTTTTTCAAAATCACGGATTGTTGAGCCGGTTGTTTTTGGCAACATATTTGATAATAATCCTCTTTCCATATGGAGAGATGAAAAATATAGTCAGTTTCGCACCATGTTAAAAAATAATATAATTCCTGAAGAATGCTCCTTGTGCGCTGATGCCTACGGTATCAGTTGTTCAAACAGGGACCTGACGCCTATAAACAGTTGACTACCTATAGTTGAAACCATATTTGCTAAACTGCTATCACTATAAAATCAATCGAGGAATTTACATTGGCGCAGCCCGTGTCTGAAACCGGTTCATATCACAAGGATCAATTCATTTTTCAAAAGCCAGTCATACGCTTTCTCATTATAGGTTTTATGTTTATAACAGCCTTCGGCATTAGACTTTATCATATCAACCAGCCCCCCTTAGACTTTGCCCCGGTACGTCAATATCAGTTGGCGCATAGTGCAAGAAACTACTATTTTGAAGGCATGGAATCGATCCCTGAATGGAGGAAACGTATTGCAAGGATCAACATGGAGAGAATAGGGGTTGTTCTGGAGCCCCGCATTATGGAAAATGCGGCTGTACTCGGCTATCGTATTACGGGAGGGGAACATCTCTGGATTCCCCGGGCACTGTCTTCAGTATTCTGGATAGTCGGGGGTATCTTTCTCTATTTAACAGCCAAAAGAATTTCCTCGCCGGGAGCAGCCTTATTCTCGACTGCATTTTATCTTTTTCTTCCTTTCGGCATATCGGCAAGCAGAAGTTTTCAGCCGGATCCGATGATGATCATGATGTTGCTGTGCAGCATTTTTACTATATTAAAACATAATGATCAGCCGTCTAAATTCAGATTGCTGATTGCAGGCGTGATTTCCGCTTTGGCAATTCTTGTCAAACCTTACTGTATATTTCTGATATTTTTTGTCTTTCTATCTTTATCCTTTTTGAGATATGGCGTACGCAAAGCATTAATAAGCTCAAACCTGCTGATATTCACAATATTAATTTTGTTGCCGACCGTTATGTATTACGTATACGGAATTCTGAATAATGTTGGATATCTTCAGGAACAGGCTCAAGCCAGCTTTCTCCCAAGCCTTCTATTACAACCGTATTTTTGGAAGGACTGGTTAACTCTGATTGGCCGCGTAGTCGGCTATATCCCTTTTACAGGTGCGCTTATCGGGTTTTTCCTGATTCGTGATAAACTTGCAAGGGCAGTATTGTCCGGATTATGGATTGGCTACTTTGTATTTGGTTTATTTTTTACATATCATATCCATACACACGCCTATTACCAGCTACAGTTCATACCCGTTGTTGCACTATCCCTGTATCCGTTGAGCATGCCGGTAAAAATGGCTTTATCTAATTTGTTCTCTTCGAGAAATCGTATATTGGGTATTGGCACAATTCTTGTAGTTTTGATTCTTGGCATAGGACTTAATATTCAACAGGTGCACTTGATGAGATATAAAGATCAAATCAAAATTCTGAGCGCCGTCATTGGAGTTAACCCTGCATTTCGTAAATTTCTTGCAGGTGACTTTGAAAAAGAAGTGAAAAATGCAGAAGAAATCGGCGAGATCGTAGGACACAGCACAAATACAGTATTTCTGGCCGCTGATTTTGGGAGATCACTTGCATATAACGGAGAATTGTCCGGATTGCCCTGGCCTATAGCAGCCAGTCTAAGAGAACGCAAAGAAAGAGGATTAATAATCCCTTCAAAAGAAGAGCTTTTTAATAGCCGATATCTCATGATAAGAACCCACGGTAAATACATAAAGTATGCCCCGGACTTTTTTATCATAACGGACTTCAAAGAGTTTGAAAATCAAACGGATTTAAAAGATTTTCTCAATGGAAATTTCCCGATAATAGCTCAAAATGAAGATTATTTGATTTTTGACCTGAGAAAGATGTCCGGGCCGGACAGGCAAAGTTCTTAAATAAGAAGCGTGAGACAATTTTCTACTATCGACCTGATTTGGAACATCGCCGAAAACCGGTTGGGAAATCATTTTGTCTGAAGTAATTTTGTCGACTGATTCGCCCTGTTTGTTCGCTATAGCTTGAAAATATGGTAATTAAGAGTTAATATATTAAAATTAGTTATTAAATTATCTAAAATTATAATATTCAGGTTGTTCATAAACTTCTCTAACTATTTTCTGAATTTTCTTGTAAATATATTCATCTGTAAATCCTGTAAATAGGGAGGTAGAAAAAATAAAACTGTGTAAAGTTTTAGAAAATTAAACAATGGAAAATAAATCTACACGTATTGCTGTAATTGGTGGTTCCGGACATGTTGGACTTCCCCTTTCACTCGTGTTCTCAAAAAAAGGATTCCCGGTTACACTTATAGATAGTGATGCTGCAAAAATTGAGATGCTGAAAAAGGGGGAACTCCCTTTTCTAGAAGAAGGGGGGACAGAACTACTCAAGGAAGTCAAAGATAAAATTACTTATTCTACTGAACATAGTAAGCTGTCTGAATCTGATGTAGTGATTTTAACGGTAGGTACACCGGTAGATGAACATCTTAATCCCAGGATAACGCCTGTTTTTCAAGTGATTGATCAAATAAAGCCTTACTTGCGCAATGACCAGGTTATTGTTCTGAGAAGCACTTTGTTCCCTGGCCTGTCAGAAAAGATTTACTCTTCTTTACAGACAAATGGACTTAACGTTGGTGTTAGTTTCTGTCCGGAACGTATTGCTCAGGGCAAGGGCCTGGTTGAACTGCCTAATATACCACAGATTATTTCAGCAAGTGATGAGAGAACATTAAAAATAGTTCATTCATTGTTTTCGGCCATAACTCCACATATAATTGAATTGAGCATGACAGAGGCGGAGCTGGCAAAACTGTTCAGTAATGCATGGCGATATATTAAATTCGCTGTTGCCAACCAGTTTTATATGGTTGCTGTTGAAAGAGGTTTGGACTTTTACAAAATACGTGAAGCAATGATGTTCAATTATGAAAGGGCTTCCGATTTCCCGATGGCAGGCTTTGCTGCAGGCCCGTGTCTCTTCAAGGATACAATGCAACTTGCAAGTTTTAACCGTCAAAACTTTGCGTTGGGACACGCCTCCATGTTAATAAATGAAACATTACCGGATTTTCTTGTTCATCAGGTAAAGATTGCTCATTCTCTAGAAGGCAAAAAGATAGGAATCCTTGGCATGGCATTTAAAGCAAACAATGACGATATGAGGGAATCTCTTGCATACAAACTCCGCAAGCTTCTTCAGTATGAAGGAGCTAATGTAATATGTTCAGATCCTTACATTGAAGATCCGGCATTTGCAAAAATTGAAACCGTGTTAAGTTTATGTGAGATGATTTTTATAGGCTGTCCGCACTCTGAATATCGTGACTTAAAATTTACAGGTCAGAAAGTTATCGACTGCTGGGGATTATACTCTTAGAATACCACCAAATCATGAGCTCATTGAAAATTTTAGTTACCGGGGCCAGCGGGTTTATTGGCTCTAAAGTATCACGAATCCTTGCGGAAACATTGCCCGACTCCTCGGTAATCGGAATTGGCAGAAAAAAAATGCCATCTAATGCACCTGATTTTCCAAATTATGAGTATTTTAGTTGCGACCTTCTGGAAAATTCATTGAATAATTCCCTTCCGGGGGAAGTAGACGTTGTAATGCATCTGGCTGGAGACAGGCGTACATTTGTAAAACCCGATGACTATACCCCGCAAACTTATTCTAATATTGTACTAACTTCGAATATGGCAGATTATGCATACTCTGCCAAGGCTAAATTATTTATATATGCAAGTAGTGTATATGTATATTCCGGGAATACCGACCCTCCATTTTTGGAAGACTCAGTGGCTATTCCCAGAGAGAATCTTGGAGCTACAAAGCTGGCTTCGGAATCTTTGTTGAAGGCAAGGGCATATGCCGGTCAGTTCAAAGCTTTGTCTTTTAGAATCGGCACTGTATATGGGCCTGGATCAAGCCAGGGACAGTTCATCCCCCAGGCTATAGAGCAACTGAGTTCAACTGATCCAGTGGCAAAGTTCGGGTCAGGGGACGTAAAAAGAGACTTCATTTTTATAGATGATGTTGCTCAGGCATTTGCGGCAGGTATCCGATCTCTCGACAGGAATGTTACTTATGATGCTTTTAATATCGGGACAAATACTCAGACTAGTATATCTGAAGTTGTTCAAATACTTGTTGATCTGATCGGGACAAAAAAGCAAATTGAATTTACTGCCTCAGATAAAGCAGGGAATGACGCTGATACGGACCACCAGCTTGATATTAAAAAGATTGGTTCTTTTTTAGGATGGCAACCGCATGTTACCCTTCATGAGGGGTTTAGCCGGACAATAGAGAGCCTCAACTCTACATAAATCTTTTACAAGAAAGGACTGGATATGGATCAAATTCTGACACAGATCGAGGAGTTAGTCAGAAAGTACTATGATGATCTTTTTAAGAACCAGCCTGAAGAGGTAGGCAAGATTTTTCTTAGTGAGCCTTCGTATGATTCAAGGGAGGCCATTGGCGCCATCAGGACCATTCTGGGCGGATGGATTTCTCAGGGACCAAATGTAAAGAAATTTGAAAGCTCTTTTTCCAAATATATCGGAGGAACAATCGGTGTTGCGGTTAATTCCGGTTCATCTGCTAACTTACTGGCAATCCATGCCCTTAAGGAGGTTTATGGCCTCAGGGACGGAGATGAAGTAATCGTGCCTGCTGCAACTTTTTCTACGGTGGCCATGCCACTAATTCAAGTGGGACTTGTGCCGGTATACGTTGATGTTAAACGTGATTCATTGAATATGGCCCCTTCTCAAATTGATGGTGCGATCTCTGATAAATCTCGTGTTCTTATGCCTGTGCATACTCTTGGATATCCTGCTGAAATGCCGGCGCTGGTTGAAATAGCCAAACGCCATAAACTGATTGTTTTCGAGGATTGTTGTGAGGCACATGGATCAACAATTAACGGTAAAAAGGTTGGTAGTTTCGGCGAAATAGCCTCATTCAGTTATTTTGTTGCGCATAATATGACAACTGGAGAGGGCGGAATGATAGTGACAAATAACGAGAAACTGGAAGAGACGTGCAGGTCTTTACGGGAATTTGGAAGGATTAACCAGAAAAATGTCTCAGAGAGCCGGTACTACAATGACGAGAATCTGAAGGATTATGACAGGCGTTATGTATTTGACAGGATTGGATACAACCTTCGTATGACTGATATTACGGCGGCTTTTGGCATAGAGCAGCTTGCAAAACTCGATGAAATGAACAATCAGCGAAGGGCCAATGCTGACTTTTTAATAAAGATCCTGTCTTCTGAAGCCAAGGAATTCCTTGAGTTGCCAAGGGAACAGGAGGGGTATGTCCATACATACTATACATTCCCTATGGTTCTGAAAGAGGGTGCTCCATTTTCGAGAAGGGAATTTTCCGAGCATCTTGAAGCAAACAATATTGAAACAAGGCCTCTTTTTGCCGGCTGTCTGCCTGACCAGCCCGCATTTCAAGGGGTTTCTGGCCGTGTAGTCGGTGATCTTGAGGTTTCACGTTATCTCAGAGATAATCTTATCTTTATCGGTGTACACCCTGGGTTAAAAAATAAGCATCTGGAATATGTGGCCGGGACAATACTGAACTTTATCAAGGAAAGGGCAAAATAATGGGTCAGATAGTAATTACCGGTGGGGCGGGCTTCATTGGCTTTCATCTGGCCCGCTATCATGCAGAGCTTGGCGACAAGGTTATATTGCTTGATAACTTCTTTAAATCTGAGGGGAAGAGGGATGACGAGCTTGATGCACTTTTGAGTAATGATAACGTACAGATCTTTCAGGTTGACCTTAAGAAGCCAATACCTGATATTGAGGTCTCAGGCAGTATTGACATTGTCTATCATCTGGCAGCTATAAACGGCACGCGTCTTTTTTATGAAATACCATATGAGGTTTGCCGTGATAATCTGCTTTTAACTCTTAACCTGCTAAACTGGCTGGAGAACTATGAAACTGGAAGGATTTTGTACTCTTCATCTTCTGAAGTATACGCTGGTGCGGATAAATTTGATCTTCTCAAAATTCCTACGGATGAGCATGCCCCTGTTATATTCCCCCAGCCAACGGATGTGAGGTTCTCTTATGGGACAAGCAAGTTCATGGGTGAATTCCTGTGTATCCATTTTGGAAAGAAATTTAATGTGCCTACTTCTGTAATTCGTTATCACAATATTTTCGGTCCCCGAATGGGTAGTAAACATGTTATCCCCGAGTTTGCTTTGAGGTTGAAGGAAAGAGAAAACCCTTTCAGGATTTATGGAGGCAATGAAACAAGGGCCTTCTGCTATATTGACGACGCTGTTAAAG
This sequence comes from bacterium BMS3Abin15, assembly GCA_002923195.1. Taxonomy (GTDB): domain Bacteria; phylum Patescibacteriota; class Minisyncoccia; order Moranbacterales; family 2-12-FULL-40-10; genus BMS3ABIN15. The sequence continues at coordinate 5,227 of BDTH01000037.1, read as the reverse complement.
CTACACACATGGTTGCATCTGAGACAAAGTGTGCTTATGAAATTGTACATATTGGCAACTCCAAAGAAGAAATAACTATAAATGATCTTGCTGTCCTTATGATGGAGATTTTTGGTGATAGATTTGAGTTGGAAGAACATGGAGGGAGAAGCAGTTCCGTATCAAGAAGATGTCCTGATACTTCCAAACTAAAGAAATTGACCGGTTTTGAAGCACAGGTTGACCTGCGGGAAGGTCTTACCAGGACCATGGACTGGTATCTAAATCAATTTAAAGATCAGGAGTAATTCGTGACACCATCAATGTCAGTTGTTGTACCGGTTTATAATGAGAAGGCTAATGTAGAGCCGACTGCCAGGGCTATTCTGGATGCCTTTGATCAATTTTCCTCTGATCTTGAAATTCTCTTTGTGGATGACAATAGCCCCGACGGAACAGCAGACGAGGTTGAACGTGTATCTGGTTTTGCGCCCCAGGTCCGGCTTGTGCAGCATGGGAAAAAAGAAGGCATGGGGGCAGCGCACAGGGCCGGTTACGAAGCAGCACAGGGCAAATACGTGATGTGCATTGATGCTGATCTTTCCCAATCCCCTGCAGACCTCCTGAAAATGAAGGATAAACTTGAGAGTGGATATGACCTGGTCATAGGCTCAAGATACATGGCAGGAGGCGAGCAGATTGGAAAATCATTCATTAGGGATGTGGGAAGCAGGGGAATGAACTTTATTTGCCGTTATTTGCTTGGCATTCCACTTACGGACTGTACACATACTTTCCGGGCCTTCAGGAGAAGTGTTTTTGAAGATGTCGCCGAAAAACTTGATCAGAAGGGACATCCGAATTTCCAGGTACAGTTTTCATTCTGGATCATAAAAAAGGGCTTTAGGGCTACAGAAATTCCAATCATTTTTACTGAGAGGGCTAAAGACAGAGGACAGTCAAAGCTGTCCATAAAAAAGGAGGTGCCCTCTTTTTTGCAGCTTGTCAGCAGACTCATGATCCAGCGTATTGCATCATAGATACGCACTGAAGGGAATTCTGCTATACAGAACCAGGATATGAAAAAAGCCCGCATATTAAAAGTAGAGAAGGATCGCTCAATACCATGGTATGAACAGGTACGGAAGACTGTTCTTATGCCCGGTGATTCGGAACATAAGACTTTTTACTCAATCAAGCCGTCAGATTATGTTGCCATTCTCGCTCAGACCTCAGAGGGGAAAGTAATAGTTGTAAGGCAATTCCGGCCTGCTGTTGAGGATTATGCATATGAACTTCCGAGCGGACATCTGGAAAAAGGGGAAACACCAGAGCAGGCGATAATGCGTGAATTAAAAGAGGAGACGAATTGTCTGGCCAACACTGTTGTTTTATTGGGAGAAAATTACCCTGATACTGGACGTCTGGAGAACCGCCAGTGGGCTTTTTATTCAAAAGACATTGAGGTCAATGAATTTCCCGCCCTTTCCGAAAATGAGGGGATTGAAGTTTGTCTGGTCTCCCTTAAAGAGTTTTTTAAAATGATTAATAAAGGGGAGTTTAAACATGCCCTGGATTTGTGTGTTGTTGCATTAGCAATTTCAAAAGGATATTTGAAAATATAGATACAAAACAGTTTATTGTAAAAGATGCCGGAAGAAAAAATGAACTCCAATGTCAAAACGGATAAACCCGATGTTTCAATATTAATAAGAACAAAGGATGAAGATAAATATATCGGAAAAACACTGTCTGTAATATTTTCGCAAACTTATAAAAACTTCGAAGTCCTAATTGTGGACTCAGGTTCGACTGATAAGACATTAGAAATAGCTAAAAAGTATCCTGTAAGAATCCATGAAATCAAACCGGAGGAATTTACCTGGGGATATGCTTTGAATTATGGTTTTCAGAGAGCAAATGGGAAATATGTAGTTTGTTTAAGCGCGCATGCATTGCCATTATCAGATAAATGGCTTGAAAGACTTATTGCTAATTTTGATGACGAAAAAGTTGCCGCTGTTGCTAGCAATATGTTGCCACTCACGGATTGTAATCCATTTGATAGAAGAGGGTTATTAAAAAAATATAATATAAAAAAGCAGGAACTCTTTGAAGGGCCTCCTTTTATTTTTAGCAACTCCAGTTCGGCCATTAGAAAAAGTGTTTGGGACAAAATTCATTTTGATGAGACATTATTAGCTGTTGAAGAAGAAGATTGGGCACGCAAGGTCAGGAAAATCGGCTATAAAATAATATATGAGCCGGAAGCAAAAGTTTATCATTCCCACAATGAATCATTAAGACAGATTTACAAGAGGCATTATGAGCTGTCACATGCATTTAAGCTTCTTGAATTTCAGGAATTTTCAACAATCGGCATACTATGTGATTTGTTTGCCGGCTCAATTTACGATATGCTTTATGTGATCTTAAAACGTGATAATCTGAAATGGTTTTTTTTTGCTCCCCTCAGAAGATTTGCTATAAATCTGGCAAGATATAATGTGTTAAGAGACATATGATAGCTACTACTTTACATTCATTGATTGTGAATGTTCAAAACTGTATTTGAATGTTTGATATTGTTACCGTATCTAGCCGTGTGGCTAACAGGGTTCATCTATTTGGATACATAATTCTTATACCAGCTTACCAGAACAATCAACGCCCAGATTAACCTGCTGTTTTCGGCTTTACCGCTAAGATGCTCGCCAATTATTTTTGAGACGTAATTATGGTTTAAGAACGGCACGTTGGAAAGAGAATTCTCTGACAAAGAAGAAAGCATAAAATCTTTTAACCCATTTTTTAACCATAAAGCTACTGGAGGAGTAAAACCTCTTTTTTTGCCGAACGCTATTTCATCGGGTTGGAATCTTGACAATGCCTTTCGCAGCAGATATTTAGTTTGAAACCCTTTTATTTTCTTGTTGAGCGATACCTTTCTGGAGAAATCGATGATAGCGTTATCCAGAAGTGGCACCCTGACTTCCAGGCTGTTCGCCATGCTCATTTTATCGGTTTTTTGAAGCGGGTCATCCTGTAGAAAGGTCTTGAAATCAACGTACATTAACTGTTCTTCGATACTGCAACCTTTCTTTTGTGCTTTTTCGAAATATTTGCCCATTGCAAGGAAATGTTCCAAATCTGAGATGTTGTGCACAAAATCTCTGCTTAATAACTTTTTCTTTTCTTCAGCATCAAAAAGTACTTTCCAGCGATAGTGGGCCTGGTCATAGGGGAATTCGGTACCGTAGGTAAATCTTTTGAGTTTATATGGCGTGCTGAGATAACTATGAGATTCCGGCAACTTGTTTACAATTGCTCTTATTCCATTACGCATTACTTGTGGTATTTTTCTATACCATTCTGCGATCCTGTAGAGATAGTAAGTCTGATACCCTCCAAATAGTTCATCGCCTCCTTCCCCACCGATAACAGTCTTTACGCTGGACCGTGCCAGTTTTGATACAAAATACGTTGGAATCATGGAATAATCCATGAGTGGTTCGTCAAAAAAAGAAATGATTTTCTCTATCTCTGTAAAAATTTCTGATTCCGATAAAACTATTTCGTTTAATGAAAGGTCTAGTCTTTTTGCAACCTGTCTGGTCAAGCCCAATTCACTATAAGAGTCTTCTTTATACCCTACAGTAAATGCATTAAGTTTCAAACTGCAATGTTTGGCAGCTATAGAAGCAATGAGCGCTGAATCAATGCCGGCACTCAGGAAAATCCCAATGGGAACATCACTCCTGGTCTGTCTCAGTAAAACAGTTTGTAATGTTTCTATTAATGAGTCAACCAACTCATCATCACTTAACTCCTCATTGCAAGTATCAAGATTTAGGTCCCAGAATTCTACTTCTTTGTATGTCTTATTAGAGCAGGTGAGTAAATGTCCGGCATTAAGCTTCTTTATTGCTTCAAAACCGGTAAGAGGAGAAGGCATATAGCCATAAGAGAGAAACTGATTTATTGCTCTGTAGTCAGGGCTACTGCTGACGCCGGCCTTTAGAAGCGCTTTAATCTCAGATGAAAACAATATGCCATTATTTGTCTCTGCATAATAAAGCGGCTTAATCCCTACACGGTCTCTTAAAAGATGGAGGTTTTCCCTGTTTCCATCCCACAAAGCTATTGCATACATCCCGTTAAGATGCTTGGGGAATTCCAAGCCATATTCCTCATACAGGTGAACTATGATCTCTGTATCAGATTTAGTGTAGAAAGAGTGTCCCTGTTTGATCAGGTCCTTTCTCAGTTCAATAAAATTATAAATTTCTCCATTGAAAACGACCCATATGGTTTTATCCTCGTTATGGATAGGCTGATTCCCGGTGTGGAGATCTATAATGCTTAATCGTCGAAAAGCGAACCCCACATTATCCTTAAGATAAAACCCCTCGTCGTCAGGACCACGGTGCATTAACTCGTCACTCATACATTTCAGGAAATCCAGGGATACCGATAGATTGTTTTTATAATTAAAAGCTCCTGCTATACCGCACATTTTTTCTTATATAATAAGGTTAAAGTTTAGGATATGAATTTTCTATGTACCATTAAATGAAGAATTGACTTTTGATAAAACATCTTGCTGATTTATTCAGGCATTAATCTAATTATACTGGAACTCTGTCTGCAACACCTGTAATTAAAGCTCTTCATGAAATTCCAAAATTATTTTAACATATTTTCAAATCTATCGATATCTTTGTAATCACTGGAACAGAGTTCGCTATGAATAACAATGATAATAATTTGCTATAATGAATAATTGGAATATTCTTATTTATTTATTGATTGTAAGTGAATAGATATTGATTAAGATGATAATAATCCTGTCTGATGTCCTCTACCATCTTGATACGATTGGAAAAAGACTTGATTCCTTCGGACGGCCTGGAGTGGCGGTAGCTTATCTATATGATATAAGTGAACAAGTGGCAATAAACGTAGAATAATACTATAACCTAAATTGAGCGATTTTTATCCCCCTTGACTGGGTAGGGTGGGGGTGTTTTAACCCAGCAGGTTATTTGTTATCATCTGCTAATTCTAATGATTTCAATCAATCTTCGGTACTTTTATTGTCAATAATATTTTCTATAACCGTAATAGGTAATCTTTTAACCTGCTTATATATTCTTGCCAGATATTCCCCCAGGATTCCTATAAAAATGGAATTCAGGCTGATTGAAAAAGTTATTAAAACTACCAGGGTGGCAAACCCTCTTGGCCA
>BDTH01000036.1 GCA_002923195.1 bacterium BMS3Abin15 | reverse complement strand
TAAATGAACTACAGGCAAATACAGAACTTGAAAGCTTAAGATATTCTGTGAACAAAGGAAAGCCTTATGGAAAAGAAAGCTGGATAAACAAAATAATAGATAAATTTAATTTAAACTTAACATTAAGGGAGAGAGGGCGACCCAAGAAAGGTACCTGACACCTTTTTGTGCCTTTTTGTGACACCCTTTTTGTGACACTAAATCAACTTTTATCTGAGGCTATGTTAATGGCGAGTCATGACCTCTCAGAGCTTTTGGGTGAATACAAGGTAAAAGTATTTGAATTTCATTGTGCGTTATCAAATAAAAAAGAAGATGAAAAACTTGATAAAATACATAAGGAGATAGTTCAACTCGCAGGAAAAACACACATTCAGATGAGAAAAGACCTACATGTTGATAATAAATCTGTATTTGATGAAGCGTAGACTTAAAACAACCTTGCTAATAAAATATGCACCCCTTTATTTTAAGAATAGTTAAATGCTTAAAAGAAAATTATTAAAATTGTTACCCTACCTAGCTGCTATAATCATGGGTGGAATTTTTTATTTTCTGACTATTTTTATAGACGAAAGATTATATGATTTGTTTATTAACATTGCAGCAGCCTTTTTTGCTATTCCTCTGCTGTATTTTTTCTATGAAACAGCGGAATCTTTTTCTCATAAAAAACTGGATAAAGAAATTTTTGATTATGCAAAAATGCAGGTAGATAGTGAATTATTATCAATTCTAAACCAACTTCGGAAAATAGTATATACGCTTAAAGAAAAAGATTTCTCAAGCGAAACGGTTAATAGATTTCTTTCGTTAAAAAAAGAGGATTTAGAGAATCAGTTGAAAGATAATAAATACTTAGGATTTCAAGTTTTTAAGCATTGGGGAGTAAATGAAAAAGGTCTACATGAATTACTGAAAAATCCCTTTATTCTGGAGAGGATGGAAGATGAGCAGATTATATCCATTATTAGTATATTCAAGAGCTTAGGAGCGCTTGAAGCAATTCAGCAAATAGATGAGTTGTACCTTGAAACAGAAGAAATTGCAAAAGGTTATAAAGTTCAAAGTGGAATAGATATGAATCCAGAAAATGAAAAATCTCCTGACAGATATGTGCTATTGAAACATTTAACTGAAGATAAATTTATTGTTTATGACTTCGGAGATATACCTAAGTACAATTTGAAAAAATGTCTCAAATATTACAAAATTAACAACAAACTAATAAGAGGCTATGCCGAATTTATCTTTGATCTATTGAAAGATATTAATAATTGGCTAGATGCAACAGGTCGAGAATTTCTTATTGATTCAAAAATATTTAAAGTACGGGACAAACAAATCGTATAAAAACGAGTTAACTGACATATGTCGGTAGTAATAAGTTTTCTTCTTCGCTATGCTATGAAAATAATTTATTAAATAATATTATGCAAACAGAAATCAATGGCACAAGAAAAATAGATGGTTCCGATAAGCCCCTTAAAATTTCTGATTTAAAAAAAATCAATATTCTTTTTGGTAAAAATGGAACTGGCAAAAGTAGTTTCTTAAGAATGCTTTATCAATCTGATGCAGAAAATTATCACCTCATCATACCAGAAAGAGGTGGAACAGGCATGAAACACAATTCTAATATCTTAGACCAAGAAAATGATAATAATGCAAAGAAAGCAGCGCGTAACAATAACTTTGACTCTAAATATCGTGACAGAGCAATTTCTAGAGCAACTGGCATACTTACGGCGGTCGGTTTTAAAAAAATGCATGAACTTGAATCTGACAATGTTAATGCAGAAGAAATTACAAATTTATTTCGAATAATTTTACCAGAATTTAAGGTTGTATTTAGTTCAGATAGTCCACACAGCCTAGAGATATACAGAGAAAATAATGGGCAAGAAGAAAAAATAACCGAAACAGAACAGCTTTCATCAGGACAATCGGAAGCATTGTCCTTAGCATCTGATATTATTACACAGGCAGTATTTTGGAATGATAATAGCAAAACGCTGCTAATTGATGAACCCGATGCTCATTTGCATATTGATCTAGAAAATAGATTTGCAATTTTCATAAATGAGATTGCAACAAGATTTAATTTACAAATCATAATTGCCACACATAGCTCCGGACTTATTGCCAGTTTATTAAGTCTAGCTGAAGAAGTTGGGATAGTTTGTTTTGATAAGCGAAGTGAAGATATTTCTGCAATTAAAAAAGATCAAACAGCAATTTTTACCAACCTATTAAGTATTGAATTAGCATTAGCTGTTGTCTTAAACAGAAAGATTGTCATTATAGAGGGAAATGATGACTATTTAGTATGGAACCAAGCAATACGATCTCAATCCTTTGAAGATATTGCTCTAATACAAGCAAATGGTGGAGATATTTTGAAGTACAAAAAAAACGCAGAACATATATTGGAAGCAGTTATCGATACCCCAAATAAATGTGGTATTACCATACTTGACGGAGATAGTAAGGGAGCGTACACGAATAAGTCAATAGATATCTTGCCCTGTGAACGATTGAAATGTTACAGCTTAGAAAACTTACTACTTACAAATGAAGTATTAGCAAAGATAAAAGAACCTATTGATCTAGTATCGGAATTGAATAAGCTTAAAAATAGTGGGGACTTAACAGGAGGTGAAAAGACACAAGTTGAAAAAATTATCAAAGACAAGCAAAATACAAAAATTTCAAAAGATTTGATAAAAAAAATACATTCACACATAGATGATTATTCTTCATCACGTGACTGGAGAATCTTGGTGGGAAAAACATTAGGAGAGAAAAAACCTACAGGTGAGTTAGCAACTTTTTTAGGGGAAGATGTTGTGAACTATCTTTGGTAAAAGAATTTAAAGAATAAGGAATAAGAGGCATACTCTAATCTTTTAGTTTAATATAATATTATGGGTTTACTATTTCTTGATGTTACGCCGAAGGGAATAATAATGGGCAGTGATAGTAATGATGTCATTATATATGACAATAGATTAAAAGTTTCTAGCGAAAAGACCAATAAAGAAAAAGTGATAAGAATACAAATATCCAACTTCAAAGGATTATTGGGATACGTAGGAACAGAAAAGATTAGAAAAACGCAGATAAGGAATTGGCTAGAGTCATTTCGGGATAGAAATGAAAACCTTAATCTTGCTGAATTTTGTGATAAATTAGCTGATGAACTATCGAAGAGTTGGAGAAAATATAGACTAAAATCTGGGCTTTGGATTTTTGTTTCTGGATTCGAAAAAAAGGAAGAAAGATTTTATTATATAAATAACATAGGACATCTTGATACTAATAGCGGTCTATATAGCCAGATAAGCTACCAGTTTAAGGCGGTTAATGATTTAGATGATAACTACATAAGACCAAGACTAAGGAGTGGGATAATAAAGAAAGATATTTTAAGGAAAACAATATTTAATTTTAGAAATGGCGCGATAGTTCCATTTGCTCAAATTTATGAAAAGTATAACGAAATTTTAAAAATACTTATAAACACAGGAGACGGTGGATTTAAAAAATTAAACAGGTTAGAAAAATATTCTTTTATTGCAAGGCAAAGATTGGAATTTATTAAAAGATTGTATTCTAAGAAACACGGGATTTATAAAAGAGAGGATTCTATTATAGGCAAAGGCGTTTCTGTTTATGCAGTAGATAAGAAGGGTTATATTTATGAATGTTCTAAGAATAAATATCAAAAAGTTAATTAGGCATTGGTTTTAGATTAAAGCATGATGATTATAATACCAAATAAAAATGTAGAAGAGGATAATAGCTACGGTACGGCAGTTAATATAATTATTGAAAAATACACAAAACGAAGTGACTTTGGGGTTGTATTATTAGAGTTAGGTGAAAAAGGAGATGTAAAAAATATGTTATTTGATGAAAGTGTTAAAATGACTATCGAATTTAATAGGGAGAAGATACTGGAAAAAGCAAAGAAAAATAGGAATCTACAAATAAAACTCGGTCAATTAAAAAAAATTGGGTGGACCAAAAAACAAGTTAGTGAAGAAACGGTAAAAATTATTCTGTGGAGATTTGATAAAGACTATTGGATTTTAAATTATGATTTTAAAGACAATTTAAAATTATTCAAAAAAATAATTGTGAAAACCGTTAAAGTGAGGGGTGGCGGATATTTGCCATTTGAAATGCGGAAACAAGAAAAAGAAGAGTTTATGAAAGGACTACGAGATGAATTAGAAAAAGAGCTTCCAGCAATGTGGAGCAGATACTTAACGACAACCCAAAGATATAGAGGTACGATGTGCTACGATGGGAATTATTTTGACCTATTTAGTCATGCGCAAGATTTATTTATTTTAGGACATTATTTCGAAACAATACAGCTTTGCAGGATAGCAACAGAGCAAGCCTTGTTGTCAATATTGGCAAAATCGGGGAATATAAAAAGTGCTTATAGGAATGGAAATAAGATAAAAAGCATCGAAGGCTTAGTAGAAGCTTGTAGAAATAAAAAATTATTTCCTAAAAAATTTCCGATAGATAAAATATCAGCAAAAAAACTAAACAAAATTTCTAATAAAGCAGGAGACCTAACACATCTTAAGCTTGAGTTAGTGGAAGAAGATAAGTATAAGGAAGACGCTCTATTTTGTATGGATAACCTTAGCAGTGTTATTAAAAAGCACTTAAATTTTATTAAAGATACAAAACAAACAAGTGGCTATAAGATAAGTGGGAAGGCAAAAAGGTTGAAATAGTCATTCTGTCTCGTCATTAATATTTTTAATATCAACTTTAGATCCATAACACTATGAAGTGTAAGCTTTGTCTTAGGAAAGTAGATTTACTTAAAAAATCTCACATCATTCCTGATTTTATGCATAAGGAAATATTCGATGAAAAACACCGGATGATTAAATTTACAACTCAAACTCCAAACTCTGAAACATCGGTACCGAGCAGTGAATATGAATCTAATGTATTATGTAAAAAATGCGACAATGAAGTTATCGGTAATCTAGAAACTTATGTTTCACGGGTTCTGTTTGGAGGTAGGGTTAGGGTGGCAACAAAAAACTACATAAAACCAGATGGCTTGGAATTTACTCAGGTATCCGGACTCGATTATAAAAAATTTAAGTTGTTCTTACTTTCTTTGCTTTGGAGAGCGAGCATCTCCTCCAGGTCATTTTTTGGGAATGTTAATCTTGGTCCATATGAGGATGAAATAAGAGAAATGATATTGAAGGGAGATCCTTTTATGTCAGGAGATTTTCCGTGCATTATAACTTCCTATAGAAAACATAATTTACCAAAAGAAATTGTCGCTGAGCCAAAGAAAATTAGATTAAATACTAATATAGGTTATAATTTTTTAATTGGTGGGTTTATGTATATTTTTAAGATTATTAAGAATGATAAAACAAAGTGGATTTTAGAGGCAGCTGTAAATAAAAATGGAGAGGTCAAAATTATCCATACTCCAAAAAAACAGGCAGCAGATTTATTAGCTGGATATTTTGGAGTTAGATTTGAAGATCACCCTGATTATAAGGATTAAACTGATATTTTTAAATTAATACTAAAAGCTGGTTCACTTGCTTCAGTGAAACTTCTGGATCTTGAAAAATATTCTCCCACTTAAAGGTTCGAAAGCCGTCCGCCCAAGCGAGCACTTCAATAAACTCAGTGTAAACGAAATTATTTAAGGCTTCAATAGCCTTATTTTTTGTGGTAGGATTTTATTATGAAAAATGTAAAAAAAATAA
>BDTH01000035.1 GCA_002923195.1 bacterium BMS3Abin15 | reverse complement strand
AGTGTAAACGAAATTATTTAAGGCTTCAATAGCCTTATTTTTTGTGGTAGGATTTAATTATGAAAAATGTAAAAAAAATAAATCCCGAATCACTGAAAGTTCCTACTAGGGCCTACAGTCAAGGCGTAGTTATTTCTCTTGGAGATGCGGAGTTAATGTACGTGACAGGACAATTATCTCAAGATGTGGATGGTAATGTTGTTGCTCCCAATGATACAGAGGCACAGACTAAAGTTGTTTTTTCACGGATCGAAGAAGTTTTAAAAGAAGGCGGAATGACTATGGATAATGTGGTAAAGATACAAATTTTTATCAAAAATATTACAGAATCAAAATTAGTTTCGGCATTGCGTGACGAAGTCTTTAAAAATGTTAAGCCAGTCAGCACCTTGGTCGAGGTTTCTGGGTTTATTAAAGAAGATTGCACAATAGAAATTGAAGCAACGGCCTATAAGGCACACTAACACCGCCCAGTAGCTAGAATAAGTTGAGTGATTTCTTAATTTCCACCCAATCAAGAATTCTGAACATATCCCTGCCTGCCGGCAGGAAGGCAACAGGGGGGGGAGCACTAAAAAAACGTATCTGATTGATACGTTTTTTTATCTCCTAATCTTATAGCTAAACGAAAGTTAAAGCTACACCTGTTTGGTCGGCTCGTCCGGTCCGACCAATACGATGGATGTAATCTTCATAAGTGGCCGGAATATCAAAGTTAATAACATGACTAACATTGGGAATATCTAGTCCTCTAGCCGCCACATCAGTGGCTACTAAAATATCAATACTATTTTCCTTAAACATCTTCAAGGCTTTCTGTCGTTTATTGTGAGATTTATTACCATGAATAGCTGCTGACTTAAATCCTTTATCGTATAATTTTTTGGAAAGTTTATCGGCGCCATGCTTAGTGCGAGAGAATATTAAAGCTTTTTTAAATTTAGTCTGGATAAGAACATCATGAAGGACATCTACTTTGTTTTTATTACCGACTACCCGGACAATGTCCTGATCGACTTGTCCAGAGGTTTCTCTAGTTTTAAGGGAAATACGTTGGGGATTAACTAAAAAATTCTTAACCAAATTTTCAATCTCCTTAGGGAACGTAGCTGAGAATAGTAGAATCTGTCTCTTTTTTGCTACCAGTGACAGTAATAATTTAATGTCATTAATGAATCCCATATCAAGCATTCGATCAGCCTCATCTAAGACCACATTATTAAATCCAGATAAATTAAGAAATTTACGATTAAGCAAATCCTTTAATCTTCCCGGTGTCCCTATTACAATATTATGTTGTGATCGTAATTCTCTGATCTGTCTTTGAATATTAGCGCCACCAACAACAACTACAGAAGAAATATGCATTCTTTTTCCCAGAGCCACAAATTCTTCTTGTATTTGAATGGCTAATTCTCTTACGGGAACAACAACTAAGACCTTTTCCTTGGGATTGGTTAGTATTTTATGAATCAATGGTATCAAAAAGGCGGCCGTTTTGCCTGTGCCGGTAGCGGCTAAACCAATAACATCATTTCCCTTAAGAATAGCGGGAATAGCCTCATCTTGAATAGGTGTAGGTGTAATAAACCCACGATTGGCAATGGCTCGTTTTAGCACAGTATGCACCCCCAGTTCGTTAAAGGTATATTGAGGCTTAAAGACTTCACCGGGTTTCGCAATCTCCGCCTTATTAATAAAACGTTTAATATCGATTGAATCACCAGAGAATTTTTTCCCTCTGGATCGAGAATTACTATAAGACTTTTTTTTCCAACTACCATTTTTACGCGACTGGCGCGCCCTAGATTTGTTATACATTATATCCAAACATAAAAATTAATAACCATTTCATGTTTAGATACTAAGAGAAGTATTAACACAAAAATCAAGTATGGCATAGTATCTCAACCTTGTCAATTATGGAATTATTAGTAGTATATCTTTTTATATACCAGAGTAGGATATTTCATAGAACTGCATAAAAGTTTAATGATACTTCAATTTTATCCATTCCTTTTCTATAATATTCCAATCAAAAGTTCTGAACATATCCCTGCCTGCCGGCAGGCAGGCAATAGGGGGAGCACTTCGACAAATTCAGTGTAAACTAAATAATTTAAGGCTTCAATAGCCTTATTTTTTATGGCTTAATTATTAAAATCACACATATTGCCATTTTTCTTATTAAGTATGATATAATTGCTCACTGTATGGACAGATTAATGACCGGAAGAAATATTAATAAAAACAATGAAGGAAGTTCTAAGAAAAACAAGTTTATTGCCGGAATTGTTTTTCTAGTTTTTCTTTATTTTGCTTTTATTATCTTTTTTGATTCGGGAGAGAAAGTAACCATAGAAAATCAGCGAGAAGGCAAGGAAGAGTCTGTGCACGCTTCGTCTGTTGCCGCTGACGTGAAATATGAAGTTTCCGAGGGCGATATTCCAGCCGATATTTTCAGCGAATACGGAAAGTTTGATGCCAATGATACAGAGAAAATTATTGCTGCAGCGGAAAATGTATATGACCTCTCCAACTTAAAAATTGGACGGGAATTGCGTTTCTATTTTAACGGGGAAAGCAAGGCTAAAAAAATGGAATACGATCGGGACACAGAAAGAATGATTATTGTGGAGCGGAAGAGAGAAGAATTTAGCGTAAGAGAGGAAAAAATTGCTTATGAAGTTTCACAAGAAATAGCGTGTGGCAAAATAAATAATTTTTTCTATGTTGATGCTCAGGAGGCGGGACTTTCTGAAGCGACAGTCTTGGAAGTTGGAGATATTTTTTCATTTGATATAGACTTCACTACCGAAATCCAAGTAGATGATGAATTCAGCGTTATCTATGAAAAACGAATGCGCGATGGAAAACAAGCGCCAGATGGAGTAATTTTGGCTACAAAATTTATTAACGAAGGAGTTGCCTATTACGCCTATTATTTTGAAAACGATGGTAAAGATGGATATTATGATACTGAAGGGCGGCTACTAGAGCGCCAATTCCTAAGAGCTCCTTTGAGCTATCGTCGCATCAGCTCTGGATTCACCGGAACGCGCCTACATCCGATTACTAGAAGAATTTCTGCCCACTATCAGATCGACTATGTGGCACCAATAGGGACACCAGTTATTTCAACTGCTAGTGGAATTATCGCCAGTGCTGGATGGGAAGGTGGCTGGGGCTATATCGTCCGCCTCCGTCATGACAATAGCTACACAACTCATTATGCTCACTTAAGCAGTTTCGCCAAAGGAGTTAGCTCAGGAGCAAGTGTTAATCAAGGCCAAGTAATTGGATATGTAGGTTCCACTGGTTGGTCAACTGGGCCACACCTTGATTATGGGATAAAGCTTAATGGCGTTGCTGTAAACCCGCTAAGCCTGAAACTTCCAAAAGGTGCTCCACTGGAGGAGGAAAAAATGAGAGATTTTGAGGAAATCAAGAAAAAATACCAACCATTGCTGTAGCTTATTTTTTTTGTGGTAGGATTAAATTATTAATAAACTCTTGATGACTAGAAAACTAAGCATTCTCTTAAAAGATTACGGTATTAGAAATTTCATGATAGCTGTTTTTTTCATTTTTGTTTTGACAGCAGTTTTGCTTTTATTTGAATTAGATTCTAAAACTTTTAATTTTATTGAGGGAATTTACTGGTTGACTCTTGGAGTGTTTGTGTTGACTTTGTTAAAAGCTACACCTCATAAATACAAAAGACTAGCGCTGTTCACTTCTTTGATTTTAATACTTTTTAGCATCACTGATTTTATTGAAATAGGGACAGGCGCATACTGGATACCATGGTGGCTTTTAGTCTGGAATATAATTTGTGTTTCAGGACTTATTTTATCATTAGCCTGGTACATAAAGCTTAGATATAGTTATTAGCGTTGTTCGCCTCACCAAGGCGGACAAGAGTGCAGAAGCAAGCTCCTGCACAAACTATTTGATAACAAACACCATCTTAGGTGTTTTTATTTGACTTTTTCACTTTAAATTATTTACATTCCGCTTAAAGTATGGCAAGATAACAGAACTATAAATTATAAAATTTTTAAACAAGTATGCTTATAGATGACGTAAAAGTCAAAATGACGGCGGGAAAGGGCGGTACAGGAGCGGTTAATTTCAACAAGAACAAAATGGAACTAGGGCCGACTGGAGGAAGCGGCGGGAAAGGCGCTAGTATCTGGACGGAAGGCATTTCCGATTTGGGAGCACTTGGACAGTTTCGTTTCAAAAAAGAATTCTGTGGTGATAATGGACGCGATGGCCGGGAAAAAATTCTCAATGGCTCTAATGGAAAGGACCTTATCTTAAAAATGCCCGTTGGCACAGTTATTCATAATTTAACTACGAGCGAGTCCAATGAGATAATAAAAGTTGGAGAAAGAATCTTAATCGCTAAGGGAGGAAAAGGAGGAAGAGGAAATTTTTTGTTTCGTAGCGCACGCAATACTTCGCCTAAGCAATTTCAAGAAGGTTTTCTTGGCGAAAGTTTTGATATGCATCTGGAATTAAAGATGATTGCTGACGTTGGTTTTGTCGGTCTCCCCAATGTCGGAAAATCGAGCCTTCTTAATGAGCTCACTAATGCCAGTGTTAAAGTGGCCAATTATCAGTTTACAACACTTGAGCCAAACTTAGGAGTATATTATGGTCTAATCCTGGCTGATATTCCAGGACTTATTGAAGGTGCTTCCGGAGGAAAAGGCCTAGGGATAAAATTTCTCAAGCACATAGAGAGAACCAAGGTGCTTTTACATTTGCTTTCCGCTGAATCTGATAATCTTCTTGCTGATTATGAAATAATCCGCAAAGAACTCGGTACCCATAACGCTGAACTTTTGAAAAAGCCAGAATATATTCTGATTAGCAAAACCGATTTGGTTTCTTCTGAAGAGCTTGCGAAAAAAATCGAATCCCTCAAAAAACTGAAAAAAGAAATCGTTACCATTTCCATTCATGATTGGGATAGTTTAGAAAAAGTAAAAAAGATTTTGAATAAGATTGCAGAAGAAAAATAATGATTATCAAACAGATTCTCCTCCAAAATCAGATAGCCACAAAGTGGAGCGATATAATCCAATAATCAATTGACACTTACTGCTTTATTGCCTATAATTCTACAAGTAACTTGATTCTGTTGCATAGCAGCAGTTTTTTTTACCCCCACACCAATCATGTTTTATTTGTATATTCTTAAAAGTAAAAAAGATAGCAAAATGTACATAGGATCTACTAATAATCTTAGGAAACGCTTGGAAATGCATAATTCTGGAAAAATTTACTCTACCAAACTAAGAAAACCATTTAATTTAGTATATTACGAGTCGTATAAATCAGAAAAAGATGCTCGTAAAAGAGAACATAATTTAAAATTAAGAAGTAGGGCATTTGCCCAATTAATGAAACGCATCCAAGAAAGTTTGGAATAACTCTTCCCAAACATAATTGGTGTGGGGGTGTATGGAGATACGAAACATCGCTATCATAGCTCATGTGGATCATGGCAAGACCGCTCTGACGGATGCCATTATGAAACAAACTGGCGCATTAGAAAATGAAGGAGCCAGTATGGATTCCGATACCCTGGAAAAAGAGCGTGGAATTACGATTTATTCAAAAAATACATCGGTTCTTTATCGCGGAACGAAAATAAATATAGTAGACACTCCGGGACACGCCGATTTCGGATCGGAGGTAGAGCGTGTGTTACGCTCCATTGATAACGTACTTTTAATAGTGGACGCTCAGGAAGGACCGATGCCTCAGACAAGGTTCGTTCTTAAAAAATCCTTGGAATTAGGATTAAAACCTATCGTGGTCATCAATAAAATTGATAAGCCGGCAGCCGATCCTGACATGGCTCAGGAAAAGGTTTTTGAGCTATTCCTTGATTTGGGAGCAACCGACGAACAACTGGATTTCACGACAATATACTCTATAGGAAAAGAAGGTATAGCTAAGGAACATCTGGACGATGATTCTAGCGATCTCACTCCTCTTCTGGACATGATACTTCTGAAAGTTAAGCCAGCTGAAGCTAAAATAGAAAATGCATTTCGATTCCAGCCATTCAACCTGGGTTATGATAATTTTCTTGGCCGGCTGGCCATCGGAAGAATTTATGAAGGAACTGTTAAAATGGGTGATACTCTTGTTATCAAGAAATTGGATGGAAAATCAAAAACCGGAAAAGCAACAAAACTGTTTACTTTTAAAGGTATCAAGAGGAATGAAGTAGAAGAAGCATACGCAGGAGACATTGCCATGATTTCCGGTTTTCCCGGAATTGATATTGGAGAAACCCTTTGCGAAAATGAAGAACAGGAAGCTCTTCCGGCAATTTCTGTAGATGAGCCGACTATATCCTTGAATTTTATGGTTAATAGTTCTCCGTTTGCCGGACGTGAAGGAAAATTCGTTACTAATAAGGAACTACGAGAGCGTCTGGAAAAGGAGATGGAGGTGAACGTTGGGCTAAGAATAGACTTTTCATCCGATTCCTATAAAGTTTATGGGCGCGGGGAGCTCCACGTTTCAATATTGCTTGAGAATATGAGGCGGGAAGGATACGAAATTCAGGTTTCTCAGCCGCAAGTCATCATGAAAGAAATAGACGGTAAAAAGTCTGAACCTTTTGAAGAGGTGACTATTGATGTTCCGGAATCTCTCTCGGGAGCAGTTATTGAAAAAATGGGAAAAAGAAAGGGTAGCATGATAAACATGGAAAATAATGGAAATCAGACAAGAATGATTTTTGAGATTCCTACTCGCGGTCTTCTAGGATATCGGGGAGAATTCATTGTTGATACTAAAGGAGAAGGAATTCTCTGCTCTAGGGTTATAGGATACAAAGGGCATGTTGGTAAAATCAATAAGCGCGACGTAGGGTCGATGATTTCAATGATGTCAGGAAAGGCTCTTGGTTTTTCACTGTGTAATCTTCAGGAACGCGGAATGTTATATATAGAGCCGGCAGTTGAGGTATATGAAGGGATGGTAATTGGAAATTCCTCTAAAGGAAATGATATGGCAGTAAATCCAATCAAAGGAAAACAGCTTACTAATATGCGTGCTTCAGGATCTGATGACGCAATTCAACTTACTCCTCCTCTTGAGCTTACGATCGAAAGAGGAATGGAAATCATGTCCGAGGATGAATATTTGGAAATAACTCCGACCAGCGTAAGACTTCGCAAGCAACTTCTGACTGAAATAGAAAGAAAAAAAGCGAAAAGAAAATAATTACATAATTACTGACACAATATTTGCTAAGGATGTAGGACGATATGCATTATTGACAAATCACGAATTTTATACTAGTCTGTAGCATCGTACCTTGTTTTAAAAAGGAGGTTTTAAATGAGCGATAATAAAAAGTTTGGAAAGTGTAATGAATGCGGGCAGGAAGTTCCTCTTAAAAGAATTCGAAAATAGGATTATATTGGAAATACATACAGACGATAATAACGACCATTGCACGGGTTCAGCAACTGCTGATTTTACTTGTATCTAAGCCGCCTCGATATATTTACTGAGGCGGCCTTTTGTTTATTAATTTATTCCAAAAGTGCATAAAATCCAGCAATATCCTGATTATGATCAACATGGAGCTAACGCTTGACAAGGATAATGTTACATGCTATACTCGTTACGTCACAATGGTTTTTGCAATAGTAGCGTAGTCGAGCTTTTCTTTGCATTGTACTGTGTGCGTTTAACTAATTATCAATTTACAATGGAAAAAGGAACAATTGCTCGATTAATGGATCGTGGATTCGGTTTTATCTCTCGTGAGGGACAAGACAAGGACCTATTCTTTCATTCAAATGAGTTGCAAGGTGTGCAGTTCAATGAATTAAAAGAAGGCGATCAGGTTGAGTTTGAGGTTAGCGAAAGTCCTAAAGGACCGAACGCAACCAAAGTATCACGTATATAAAAAAATTACGTATATAAAGAAAACCCCGCGAGTGCGGGGTTTTCTTATTTATGTCTATATAATCCATTGCTTTGGCGGGATTATTTTTTTATGGCTTGCCCCGCCTGCCTCGTAGTCAGCGGAGCTGTGGTTCTGGGGTTAAATCTTTGCCCGCACACAAAAATTTGGTGTGCGGGTTTACCAAAATATTTTAATGGGGTAGAATTGGATTATGAATCCCGTTAGATATTCTGTTAATGTCTGGCAGGATTAAATAACTCACTTATATCTAACGGGATGAATAAAAAAGCTTTAGCTATAATATCAATTGCTGTTCTGGCTGCTATAGTGGCTATCCTTATTATCCAATCTTACTATAGCAGCAAGATCGAAGATTTATCCAGAAGTATTCCAAATAATATCAAGCTTCAGGAAAAAATCGGGAAAGATATAGACGAATGGGACGATTTTGGATCCAATATTGTTATCAATAGCGACTTTGAAAATTTAGGGAATGGCTATGCAATAAACAAAGAAACCGGAATAGTTTATTATCGAGGCAATCCAATGAGTGGTGTCGATGCCAGCACCTTTGAGGTTTTGGAAAATGGATATGCTAGAGATAAAAATACTTTCTATTTTGAGGGGGAAGAATCTGAAGAAGACAGTGATGGCAACGGTAGTAATAATGGAACTGGAAGCAATAACGATGACAATCACAATTCCCCGTCAGGATCTGATGTTTCCGAGTCAGCATCCCATACTGTTATCTGCCAGGAGGGTGAAGGAGTTAGCAAGTTTGGTATAGGTGAAAGAGACAGGCCTACATTTACAGTGTGCGAGTTAGGCGAATGCGGAGAATGTAATTTTTAGCTGAAGGCTAATCTATGTTACAATAAAAATAATATTAAGAACTATAATATGTCCGACAAAAATAAGGCTTGTAAAACAGATAATATACTGGACGTTACCAAGTCTGAGCAGTACCGAACAGTAGAAGAGCTTTTTGATAATTGTCAGGCTAACCCCGTTTACTATACGCTGTTAATCTTGTCCTCATTAATCATCGCCTGTGGATTACTCTTGGTCAATCCTATAATTATTATTGGGGGGATATTGGTTACCCCCTTTCTTACCCCTATTCTTGTAATTGCGTTAAGTATCAGTGTGGGGGAGATGAAGGCTATGAGATCATTGTCCTTTCTGGTCTTAAAATCAGCTTTCATTATTATCGCTGTCTCTTTTGTGTTGGCTTTATTGTTTGGCACTCAACCAGATTCGTTGATTTTCGGGGACTCTCTCCGTGTAGCTATCCTCTATTTCGTAGTAGCTGTGACTTCAGGAGTAGCAGCAACTTTTGCCTGGACCAGAAAAGAAGTAGCCGATGTCCTTCCTGGATTGGCAATTGCTGTTTCATTGGTGCCCCCGCTCAGTGCATTAGGAATAGGATTAAGCAATTTTGATTTTTACATATCCCGGCTGGCGTTTCTTACTTTTACATTTAACCTAATCGGCGTCATACTGGGCAGTCTGGTCGTTTTTTCAATCTTGAAATTTCACAAGTCGGAACAAGTCATTCACAAAGAAGCTGTTGAGCAAGAAAAAGAAAGCGAAAAGAAACAATAGTTGTCGAAGGACAAGAATTATGTTTTATTGGTACGTACCACGGTACGTGTTTTTTATTTCTGTCAGAGAAATATTAATCGTTTGAATATTTCTCTCCAATAGATTAGAATTAGATACAGAACAAACTAATCTTAAACGAAATGAATGAAAAGTCTAAATGCACTATAAAAAACCCGCAGAATGTGAAGACGGCGGATATTATAATAGGTATACCGTCGCTTAACGAAGCAGACAACATTAGATTTGTTGTCGAGACGGTAGATAAGGGCCTGAGAAAATACTATAAAAAGTACAAATGCGTAATCATAAATGTTGATAATAATTCTCCGGACGGAACAGGTAAAGTTTTCATGGAGACTAAAACAGTCAATCCCAAGATATATGTTTCTACTTGTAACGGCGTAAGGGGAAAAGGAAATAACTTTTTAAATCTATTTAATCAAGTTAAAGAATTGGACGCTCAGGCAGTAACGGTTGTTGATGCTGATATGCAAAGTATTACTCCAGAATGGGTTAAAGCTTTTCTGGATCCTATTTTAAATAAGAAATACGACTTTGTTACCCCCTATTATTCTAGAAATGAATATGACGGCACCATTACTAATAACATTGCCTATCCTTTAGTCTATGGTCTTTATGGAATTGACTTGCGCCAGCCAATTGGCGGTGATTTTTCTTTTTCAAGCAGGATAGTAAATAGCTGGATAGCGAAAAAATGGCATAAACCTACTAAGCAATACGGCGTTGATATTTTTATGACACTAGAAGCTATAATCGGAGATTATAAAATATGCCAGGTAAGCTTGGGGCAGAAAATCCATAAGCCCAGTGCTCCGAAATTGGGACCGATGTTTTCCCAGGTTGTAGCTACGATCCTTAAGCAAATTATCATATCTAAAGACAAGTGGATGAAAACGGATAAGGTTGTAAATATCCCAATGTTTGGCAGAAAGAAATCGGGACATCCCCAGCCGATGGGAGTTGATTATAAAAGCATGAAAATAACTTCTATTTTTGAATATAAGATTAACAGGGATATATTAAAACGGGCGCTGACTCCTGAGATTTTCGGCAAAATAGACGATATGTATAAAGAGGAAGAGATAGATATTGGCAAAACGTTGTGGACTAAAGTTTTGTATGATTGTGTTTATGCCTACGATACTACTGATTTGAACATGGGACTTGTTGAGGCGCTTAGGCCACTATATTTTGGAAGACTAATTTCTTTTATAAGAAGAACTTTAGATATGAGCCATGAGGAGTCAGAAGAAGAAATAAAGGAACAGGCCAAGAGATTCTGGGAACTCAGGCAGTACTTAATAGAAAAGTATAAATAAAACACTTGTTTAATTCCTATATGTTATATGGAAAACTTATCCAAGCCGCGACCTTATTATTCCATTTCTGCCGACCAGACTTTGGAAATTTTAGAAACGTCCCGCGAGGGACTTTCTTGCGATGAAGCTCTTGGGCGCTTAAATAAACTGGGAAAAAATATCCTACCCAAAGAGAAGAAATTTTCTCGTTTGATGCTTTTCCTAAACCAATTCAATAGCCCCTTGATGTTTATTATAATCGGCGCAGCGATTGCGTCTTTTTTTGTCGGCCATCTAACAGACTCATTCTTTATTATTTTTGTTATTTTAATTAATACCGTAGTCGGATTCATACAGGAAAACAAAGCGGAAAAAACACTGGAAAAATTGAAAAAGTCTGCCAAGTTTTATTGCCGGGTGATAAGAGAGGGAAGAAAAAAAGAAATTCTTAGTGAAGATCTGACATTAGGAGACATTGTTGAAATTCAATCCGGTGACAGAGTGCCAGCGGATGGAAGAATAATTTCATCGCAAGGTTTAAGAATTGATGAATCAATGCTAACGGGGGAATGGATAGGAGTGGAAAAAAATGAAGAGAAATTAGATGAAAACACAGAAGTAAATGAAAGGTCAAACTCGGTTTTCTTAGGAAGCATTGTAGAGGAAGGCAGGGCTTTGTTTATTGTTGCCGCAACAGGAATAAATACCCAACTCGGCGAAATTTCCAAAATGATAAAAAAAGAAAAGGAAACTATGGCCCCTATTCAAAGAAAATTTATGCACCTCTCACGATTAATGGGGGTAGCCATAATTATTTCTATCGCTGTTTTTGCTACCATAAATGTTTTTCGCGGAGAAGATCTTCGTAATGTCTTCATTACCTCTATTGCCTTAATTGTCAGCGCTGTTCCGGCAGGACTACTACCAGCTATAACAGTTATTCTTATTTTAGGAATGAGAAGGTTAGCCAAACAGAAAGCATTAGTTAGAAAACTAAATTCTAATGAAACGATGGGCTCGGTCACTGTAATTTGCATGGATAAAACAGGAACACTGACTCAGGGAAAAATGCAAGTAAGTCATGTGCTTACCGGAGAAAAGGAGCTCCTTCACCATAATGGAGAATTAAGTAATATTTATCACTCTGATAGGCTCGAGCTGCATATTAAAGTATTGGAAATTGCCACCCTGGTAAATGATGCTTATATAGAAAACCCTGACGACGAATTTTCGCGCTGGATTATACGCGGACGTCCGACTGACCGTGCTCTTCTGATAGCCGGGGCTAATGCCGGAATCCAAAAAGATGAATTGGAAAAACCTCTTTCGCTGTTGAAGGAGATTCCTTTTAATTCAGATAAAAAGTACGCAATTCATATTTACCAAACAGGCAAAAATCAAGCGACAATTTATTTTCTAGGAGCTCCAGAAATAGCCATAAAAAGATCCGGCCGTATGGAAATTAATAAGAAAAGCGAACATTTAACTTCTCGTAAGGGCAGGGAACTTATAAATAGGGTGGAAGAATTGACAAATCAAGGACTTAGGGTGCTGGCCTGCGGGTCAAAAAAAATATCCCTGGACGATTTAGAAAAATATTCCGGAGACGAATGGGAAAAGGAAATAAATAACCTCCATCTAGTTGGTTTTATCGCCTTGAAAGATCCTCTTCGCCAGGATGTCAGTCAATCTATCAAGATTGCTGAAAAGGCGGGAGTCAGACCGGTCATTGTCACTGGAGACCACAAAAATACTGCCAGCTCTATAATGAAAGAATTAGGATATGAAATAGATAAAGCTAAGATTTTAGAAGGTAAGGATTTGGAATTAATGTCTGACAAGGAGCTAGAGGAGAAAGTAGGCAAGGTATCAATTTTTGCCCGGGTACTTCCCATTCATAAAATCCGCATAATTCGCGCTTTTCAATCTAGAGGCGAAATAGTAGCTATGGTCGGAGATGGAATTAATGATGCTCCTGCACTTAAAGCGGCAGATGTAGGAATAGCTATCGGTTCCGGAACGGATATCGCCAAGGGTGTTTCCGACATTATCCTTTTGGATAATAGTTTTTCAGTTATAGTTAAAGCTATTGAGCAAGGGCGGCTTATTGTCCAAAATATACGCCGGGTAATAATTTATTTGATAGCGGATGATTTTTCTGAGCTGTTCCTATTTTTTTCATCCATAGCCCTGGGTCTTCCTTTTCCACTTTATCCCATTCAGATTTTATGGATAAATCTAGTTGAAGACGGTTTTCCAGATATTGCTCTAACTACTGAGAAAGACACAAGGGGATTAATGCAGGAAAAGCCTCGTGGTCTTGGGGAGCCGATTCTCAACAGGGCTTATAAAAAATTTATGATAGCAGTATTTCTCGTATCCGGTCTGGCAGCCTTGGGAACTTTCTTCTTTGCCTTAAAATATTTCGGAGATTTAGAAAAAACCAGAACCTTAATCTTTGCTCTTATAGCTTTTGACTCTTTAATATTTGCCTTCAGTGTTCGTTCGTTCAAACAATCAGTTTTTAATTCTCAAGTTTTTTCCAATAAATTTCTTAATGGCGCAGTATTAATATCTCTCGCGTTCCTCCTGGCTGGAATTTATTTTCCTCCTTTCCAAAAATTGCTTCAAACTATTCCTTTAGGAATTAGCGATTGGGGAATAATTCTGGGGGTGAGTATTATAGAATTATTTATTCTAGAGGCATTCAAATTCAGGTTTTTGATTAGAAGTAAAAAATAATATATTATTAAACTATAAAGTAAGTCAGAAAACTATGACTTTGAAAAATTACAGCAATCATTTTTTCTTTTTAGCGCTGGTGTTAGTTAGCGTAGTTGCATTTTTTATTTTTAAACCCTTTTTAACTGCTATCCTAGCAGCAGTTGTTTTGGCTATTATTTCCCAAAAACCCTACAATTTCTTTCTGAAAATTACTGGGAAGCGCCGAGGAGTTAGTTCAATCCTAACCTCCGCTTTAGTTATCTTTATCTTTATCTTTTTACTTCTTACTATTCTGGGCCTCGTAGCTAATGAAGCTAACGATGTTTATAGGGATATTTCATCTGACGGAAATGCTTATCAAAAGTTGGCAGATAACGTAGTAGATCGTTTTGAAAATTCTCCCTTTCTGCGATCATTGAATCTAGAAAATATGCTAAGCCAAAAAGAATTGGTTGAATCAGCAAAGAGCCTGGCTGTGGGAACTCTGGCTATTGTCCAAAAAACCTATAAGGGCATAGCTGGATTTGCATTCTGGGCTTTCGTAACGTTCTTTGCCCTTTATTATTTCTTGATTGAGGGAAAAAATATAATTAAGAAAATTATTTATCTTAGTCCCCTCAGTGATAATCATGAAAAGATGCTGGTTGAAAAATTTGTTTCTATAAGCCGGGCAACCCTTAAAGGAATGTTAATCATTGGTATCATTCAGGGATTTATTGGGGGCGTGACTCTAGCTTTGGTAGGAGTTTCATCTCCTGTTATTTGGGGAGTAGTGATGACCATTCTGTCTGTTATTCCAATTTTGGGATCAGGTTTAGTTTGGTTTCCAGCGGGAATGATAATGATATTTTTGGGAAATATTTGGCAAGGGATTATTATTCTAGCAGTAGGCCTGGGAATAATTTCTACTATTGATAATTTGCTTCGTCCGAAATTAATAGGGCGTGACACTCAGATGCATCCCCTTCTGGTCTTTTTTTCCACTGTAGGCGGGATTATTGTTTTTGGGCTTGCAGGCTTCATAATCGGTCCTATCATTATGGCTTTCTTTTTAACCCTCTGGGAAATCTACGCAGCTGAAAATGTTTAATTTATAAGTATGTAACTTATAACATGTTACAATTTTATCAAAATATTCCCCACTACCTAGATCCGATTGCCTTCTCAGTCGGTTCTTTTTCTATTCGCTGGTATTCGCTTATGTACCTGATTGCGTTTGCAGTCGTTTACTTTTTGCTAATCTGGAGAATCAAAAAGGGAGAAAGTAATTTTAATAGAGACTTAATTGTTGATATTATTTTCTATTCCATGCTGGGCGTACTTATTGGAGGCCGTTTGGGATATGTGGTTTTCTATAATTTGCCCTACTTCATAAGCAATCCTCTTGAAATAATCCTTCCATTGCAAATTACTGACTATGGATTACTGGTTACCGGATTTTATGGCATGAGTTACTTCGGAGGACTAGTTGGAGTAATTTTAGGATTGGTGATTCTTGCTCGCAAGAATAATATATCCTTTTGGAAATTATCCGATTTTATTATTCCGGCAGTTCCGGCTGGATACTTTTTTGGAAGGATTGGCAATTTTCTTAACGGGGAATTATACGGCCGGGTAACTGATAAAATTTGGGGAATGTACTTTCCTTCGGATCCGCTGGGATTGCTTCGCCATCCATCCCAGCTTTATGAAGCCTTTTTTGAAGGAATTGTTTTATTCGCCGTTCTGTGGCTGTTACGTAACAAGTTACGTAACAGGCCGGGGATTCTATCGGGCTTATATCTTTTTGGCTACGGATTTTTCCGCTTTTTTATAGAATTCTTCCGCCAGCCAGATCATCAAATTGGCTTGATTTCAGGGCTGACTCTGGGGCAGTTATTCTCGTTAATATTGGTATTTATGGCTGTGGCCATCTATCTTTTACAAAGGGATAAAAAAGTTATATAATTAGCAATATGGAAAGTAAGAAAATATATTTAATATTAGCGACAGTTGCAGTTATTGGCGGGTTTATTGTTTGGGGGTTGAATCAGCCAGAGGAAGAGGTTTCAAAACCAGTGAATGAGATTGTTTATTATTACGGAGAGGAGTGTCCGCATTGCCAAGATGTAGCAAAGTTTTTAGAAGAGAACAATATAGCTGAAAAAGTTAGTTTTTCTAAAAAAGAAGTTTGGAGTAACCAGGGTAACAAAAATGAGATGAATGATAGAGCAAGGGAGTGTGGCTTGGATATATCCAATATTGGTGTCCCCTTCCTTTACACCCGCGGAGAATGCCTGATTGGCACGCCGAATGTTACAGAATTTTTTAAAAAGGAAGCTGGACTTTAAAATTTGCCCAAAAAACCAAGGAATTATATAATATTTACCAAGGGGGTAATTGAGTATATTTTACTGAATGAGTAAAAATAAAAACATAAATTATTCACTGGATAGCGCTTTAATTCAAAAAACAAGCATTGGTCTTACTGACCTTGAAATAGCGCGAAAAATAATCCACGATCATCAATTTAATAAATCTAAATCAACTCTGTTTTCTCAAGGTAAGAGAACGGATTGTTTTTTTACTGAAGATTCTAAGCTATACATCACACCTAGAGAGCAGAAATTATTTGAGAAAGGAGTTGCCCTGAATCAGTCAGTCAAGGACTGGGATAGTCTTAGTGCTAGGGTGATAAAAGGATATATAGAGCGCGTGCCAAGGCAAAAAGACACATCGTTTCTGTATAAGAAATTATTGCAACGGTGTGAAAAATTCGGAGAAGAGTTATCGGTCGGATCTAGGAATGTCATCGAGAGATTTTCAGTGGTCAAATTATGGAATGCTTCCATAATAGCAGCTATTCTTTTTGGAATGTTTACGATGACTATGATTTATAGGCATTTAGGTCAAGGGGCTTTTGCTGGAAGTACTGATGGTAGTTCTATAGTGCAAAAAGATTCAGACAGCTCCCCTGTTCTTTTGACAGAGTCTCAAGTTTTGGGAGCGGAGGATTCTTCAGATGAAGACGAAATTGACAATCAGGACAATGTTGAATACATAGAAAAAGTTATTCAAAATCTAGAGAAAAGTGAGAAAAGGGAGCTTGAAAAAGAAATAAAAAAAATGGTCGAAGGATATCCTATAGAAAAAATGGTTCCCTATATAGTAGAGAAAGATAAAATCGTTGTTGCTTTCCTTATCGGTATTGCCAAGAAAGAAAGTAATTGGGGTAAGCGTGTTCCGGTATTAAACGAGCAAGATTGTTATAACTATTGGGGATATCGTGGAAAGAGGAGAATGATGGGAACTGGTGGACATACTTGTTTTAACAGCCGGAAAGATGCGGTGGACACAGTAGCTAAAAGGTTGGAATGGCTGGTTAATAACAATAAGTTAAACACCCCGGAAAAAATGATAATTTGGAAATGCGGCTCAACTTGCGAAGGTCATAGCAGATACAGTGTTCAGAAATGGATCAGTGATGTAAATATGTATTTCCAGAAATTAAACGATTAAGGCCAGTTTGTTTTTTAGCTATGAAAGCGGGGAATCGCCCGCTTTTTAATATTAACTGGTTGATGTAAAATATAATCATGAACTATATAGTCATTGCTATTATTGCTTATTTTATTTTGGCACTCTCGTTTGTGCTGGACAAGTTTTTGCTCAGCGATAGAATTCCAAAACCATCCGTTTACGCTTTCTATGTGGCGCTTTTAAGCTTCGTATCTTTAGTTCTGGCTCCTTTTGGTTTTTATCTACAAAGCTTTGACTTATTTGTATCGTCCATAGTTTCGGGCATGCTTTTTATTTATGCTATACTGTTTTTTTACAGATCGGTAAAAGTTAATGAAATTTCACGAGTAGCTCCACTGATCGGCTTAGTATTAGTAATTACAACATCATTTATATCTATAATTTTTCTAGGAGATGTATTCACTCAAATTGATTTATGGGGAATGTTTTTCTTATTAATAGGAGGCTTTCTAATATCTTTTGATCTTCCTATAAAATCACTCAAGATATTTAACGGTTTTTATAATTCACTTATAAGTGGCGTATTATTTGCCGTAGCTTATAGTATCTTTAAGTATGTATACAATAATGATATTTTTGTGAATGGTTTCATCTGGACCAGAATGGGTCTTTTTGCAGGTGGATTAAGCCTATTAACTATTCCCGCATTTAGAGAAGAAATAGTTTCTTCCCTGAAAGGCTTTAGAAAGAATAAAAAGAAGAATTTGTCTACCGCCGTGATATTTATTGGCAATAAAGCTTTAGGAGGAGGCTACTCCATACTTATGAGCTATGCCGTATATTTAGGGAATGTGGCTATAGTGAATGCACTCAGTAGCGTTCAATTTGTTTTCGTTCTCATTCTAGCCAGTGTAGCTTCTCTTAAGTTTCCGGAGTTATTTGGAGAGAAGTTATTTTTTTGGGACTGGACTCAGAAAATTGGAGCGATATTATTAATAGGCATCGGAATTGTTTTAGTTTCAATTTAAAAAATGTTTAAGAAATTTATCAAAATTTCACTTATCATGCTGGCCGTAATAGTTGCAATAATTATTATCGCTTTTATCTATTTTAATTTTCCGGTAAAAATACCCCAAAAAGATTTTAGCCTGGGTGTCACTTTTTCCCATCGCCACGCCCAGTCATTAGGGCTTGATTGGAAAGAAACTTATTTGGCCATCCTTGATGATTTGAAAGTTTCTGACATCCGCCTTCCGGTTTATTGGGACCTGGTTGAAAAAGAGGAAGGAATATACGATTTTTCCGATGTGGATTGGCAGATAGAAGAGGCTGAAAAAAGAAATGTGAAAATTGTATTAGTGGTGGGGCAAAAAGTTCCCCGCTGGCCGGAGTGCCACATACCGGAATGGGCAAAAAACAATGATTTAAAAAGAGAGGAAGCTTTAAAGAAAATGGTTTCCATAACAGTCAATCGTTACAAGGAAAATCCGGCGATTTCCCACTGGCAGGCTGAAAACGAACCATTTTTAAAGTTCGGTGTTTGCCCCCTTATAGACGCAGAATTATTAGACCAAGAAATAGCGATAATTAAGAACATTGATAATACTCGCCCTATAATAGTGACTGACAGCGGTGAGCTTAGCTTATGGATTCAAGCGGCCAAGCGGGCCGATATCTTCGGGACTACTATGTATTTTGATGTTTACAGCGAGAAAGTCGGGCATTTTAAATATCCCATCGGACCTAATTTTTTCAAGTTTAAATACTGGCTAATCAAAAAATTTGCTAATCAAAATGATGTTATCATTGCGGAATTGCAAGGGGAGCCATGGCTGGATGAATGGGTTGCGGGAGCGCCCTTGGAAAAACAGCTAAAAGCGATGGATGCCGAGAGGCTTAAAAAGAATATAGAATTCGCCAAGAAGACCGGGTTTAATAAAGCCTATCTCTGGGGAGTGGAGTGGTGGTATTGGCTGAAAACACAAAAAGACCACCCAGATGTTTGGGATGAGGCTAGGGAAATCTTTACCCCCACACCAATTTCAAAATAAATTTTGAGACAATGAGGAATTATAAAGCAAATCTGTCTATTAGCTCTAGCTATTGGTGTTATAAAACCCTTTACCAAAATTGGTGTGGGGGTGTACAAAAATAAAATGGACAGAATAAAACGATCAGTAGAGTTCTCACTTGTTATACTAATTCTAGTTCTAGGAACGCTAGGAATAGTTTTTAGCGTCAAAGCTTATCCTAAAATTTTTAAAACTAAGATAATCCTGGAAAGCGAAATCAATGTACAGCCGGAGGAAGCAATCATTATTAATTTTTCTGAGCCAATGATCCCAGAATCAGTCGTAAGCGGGTTAAAAATTATTCCTGATATAGAGGTGAATTATCAATGGCAAGGCTCCAATAGAAAACTTATTATAACCCCGGCTATTTACTGGAGTCCGGAGGAAACATATCAACTTAAAGCAGAAAAGGCGAGAAATATAATGTTTATAGAATCTGATATTGAACTTTCTTTTGAAACCATGTCTTACCCCCGGGTAGAAAATTTTATTCCAGCCCGGGGCGAAAAAGATGTAATCATTGATATTGAAGATCCAATTAAAGCGATTTTTGACAAGCCGTTGAATGATTTCCAGGTTAAGTTTGCCATCGATCCTTCCAGTGAATTAGTGTATCAATTAACTTCCAAGAACACAGAGGTTGAGATGCTTTCCAAGGATAGTTTGGAAAGAGGCCGGAAATACGGCATAAAAGTGTATATTAAATATAAAAAAGAAGAGAATTACAGGGAAATTTATGAGACTTTTTTTGAGACCAAGCCGTTGCCTCCTGATCAATGGGATAAAGATTTTACCGTACGCTTGGAACAAGCCAAGAAATTTACCGAACCGCAAGTTAAAGAAGGAAAATATATAGACATCAATGTCAAGAGCCAGGTTATGACTATTTTTCAGGACGGGGAAATTCTGGACACATTTCTTATTTCTTCCGGAAAAAGAGGAATGGATACGCCCCAGGGGACTTATCAAATCCATAACAAGCATCCTCGCCCCTGGTCAAAAAAGTACGGATTGTATATGCCTTACTGGATGGCTTTTACGGGATCCGGATTATATGGAATCCATGAGCTTCCAGAGTGGCCGAGTGGGTACAAGGAAGGGACAAACCATTTGGGAATACCAGTCTCCCATGGATGCGTCCGGCTGGGGGTAGGGCCGGCTGAGAGGATTTATAACTGGGCGGAGATAGGAATTCCGGTTATAATCCACAATTAATTACTTCGAATTATGAAATATGTTATCCTTCCAATAAATCGCTCCTCAAAGCTCAGCTTTAGATTCTAAAAAAGCTGAGCTTTTACTGCTTTTTTGTAATCATTTGCATTTAATCGGTTAATTTTTTATGAGATCTAATAAAGCCGCATTACTGATTGTTTTTTTATTTGCTGTATCAACGGCCGTTTTTACTTATTTTTATAAAAAGGACGTAGAGGAGAAAATAGATAATTTTCAGAATTATCAGATGGAATTCAGAGGGGGAACAACTCACAAGGAAAAAAAAGCAGTTAGGGAACCAGGGGCAGCCGAAAAAAAAGTGGATAGCGGTAAAATTCCAGAACAAATTTTAATTGATGTTCCTTTTGCTCCCCAGGCTCCTTACGCAGTTTGGGATGAATACCACAAAGAAGCTTGTGAAGAGGCGTCTCTGATGATGCTTAAATATTACCTGGATGATAAAAAACTTACTCCGGAAATTGCAGAAAGGGAGATTCAAAATATGATAAGTTTCCAGGTGGAAGAATATGGTGATTACAAAGATAGTGACGCTGAAGAGATTGTTGAATTGGCATCAGATTTTTATGGAATAAAAAACCTCAAAGTCGTTTATGATTTTAAGAAGGAAGATATTAAGAAAGAATTGACTAAAGGATTCCCGATAATTGTGCCGGCAGCTGGACGTCTCTTGGGAAATCCTTTTTATACTTCGCCAGGGCCGCTTTATCACAATCTGGTTTTAGTTGGTTATGAAAATGATGTAATTATCACTAATGATCCGGGAACAAAGAGAGGAGGGGGCTACAGGTACAACATAGATGTTCTGTATAATGCCATTCATGATTTTCCGGGAAAAAAGGAATTAATCGAGGAAGGAAAAAAAGCTATGATTATTGTGGATATCAATAATAAATAAAGCGGATTAAATGTGCTATAATATAGATAAGTGATTTAAGATATTTTAACGAAAGGAGGTGGAGTTGATGAAATGTACCAAAAAACATTCTAATATATTAATTATCTTGTCTCTAGTGTCTGCTGTATTGGCAGGTATTGTTAACCTTACTGTTGCAGAGACAGTACTAGGATTGGCTGGAACCCAATGGGTGCTAGTGGCTATAGTTTTGGGAATTTATGCCGTGTACGCAGCTATTAGCAGTTCTCATGGAGGAGATGAGTAGATATTTCTAGACATAAACATATTCCTAGATGAAAAAAGAGCTTTTCATTGTTTTGCACAATATTCGCAGCGCTTATAATGTCGGATCGATTTTTAGGACTGCTGACGGAATAGGCGTTAGCAGTATATATCTGACTGGCTACACGCCCTGCCCGCTATCGCTACGCTCAAGCGTTGCAGGCGGGCCTCTTGGTAGTAATAATAAGCCATTATATTTAACAAGGGCTCATAAAATGATTGCTAAGACTGCCCTGGGGGCAGAGGAAAATGTTTCTTGGGAGAAAATAAAAAGTCTAGGGAAATTAATAGAAAAACTGAAATCGCAAAGAGTAAAAATTGTCGCCATAGAACAGGACAAAAAAAGCGTTGGTTACAAAAATTTTAGACTCTCATTTCCTATGGCGCTGATAGTTGGCAATGAACTCAGGGGAGTAAATGAAAAAATTCTGGCTAAATGTGACAAAATTGTTGAAATTCCTATGCGAGGAAAGAAGAAGTCTCTTAACGTTTCTGTGGCATTTGGAATTGTCGGGTATGAAATAACTAGTAAATTAAAATAATTTATAATGAAATCGCAGGAAAAAATTGCTATTTTT
Source organism: bacterium BMS3Abin15 (assembly GCA_002923195.1). Classification (GTDB taxonomy): domain Bacteria; phylum Patescibacteriota; class Minisyncoccia; order Moranbacterales; family 2-12-FULL-40-10; genus BMS3ABIN15. Next base: position 43,824 of record BDTH01000035.1, on the reverse strand, counting down.
GATATTGATGGAACAATTTTTCGCAAGAATCTCCATTTTGAACTTATAGATGAACTGGCCTGGATGAAAGTTTTTCCGAAAGAGGTGCGAAATAGCTTGGTTGCCTTATATACTAATTGGCTAGAACATAAAGGAACCTACGAAGACTACAGAAGCGCCATCGTAGAACTTTACGCGAAGCATATCAAGGGGTGCAGTGTCAAAGATGTTAAAAAAGCTAGTAAAGCCATCGTTTCTTTTCATAGAGACAGAACCTACGTTTTTGCCGAGGAGTTAATAGAGAAGTTTAAAAAAGGGAATTACCATATAATTGCTGTTTCCGGATCGCCGGCTGAAGTAGTGGAGGAGTTTAATCGCAGCCGTTTGAATTTTGACAAAGTTTTTGGCAGTATATACGAAGCGGATAAAAATAATATTTATACCGGAAGAGCCATTTTTGAACCACCGAAAGACAAAGGAAAAATAATAAGCAAATATATAAAAGAAAATAATTTGCCACTGAAAAATTCATACGGAATTGGAGACACTGAATCAGATGCAAGCTTTTTAAAGCTAGTAGAGAACCCAATTGCTTTCAATCCGAATCGTAATCTCAAAAGCATTGCCCAAAAAAATAATTGGAGTATAGTAGTGGAAAAGAAAGATGTAATATATAAAATAGATTAAATTTCTAAATCTTAAATCCGAAATCCGAAACAAATCCAAAATCCCAAATTTAAATATCTAAACAATATGTTTTAGATTTTGAAAATTTGAATTTAGATATTGTTTAGAGTTTAGTGCTTCGAATTTCGAGTTTGATACACAATATGAATCCATTTCTGGAAAAAATTATAAGAGGAACACTATGGATATGGCTTCCTTTTTATGTGTTGTATGCCTTGACCAAGAAGTTGCTGACAAAAAATAAACAATGATAAACAAAAGCCCGATTAAAATATTAGCATTTTATTATGCTCCCCTTTTATTTTGGATGGGGCTTATTTTTTATTTCTCCTCCCTTCCTGGTTTTGGTCGCCAGTACTCGCCAGATATTTATTTTTATATAACCAGAAAAGGAGCCCACCTAATTGAATTTTTTATTTTGACAATTTTACTTATCAGAGCGGTCAGATTTTATAAAATAAAAAAAGTTTATCTAGTGTCTGCTTTATTTTCCTTGGCTTATGCTTTTTCTGATGAAATTCACCAAATATTTGTGATTGGCAGAGAAGGGAAACTTTCCGATATCGGAATTGATCTAATCGGAATAATTTTGGCAGTGGTTTTATATAAGTTGTTCTCAAAGAAACAAATATCAAATAATCCCCCTTTATAAAAGGGGTAGTGATTGCGAGTAAGCACAGCAATCACGGGATTTTTTATTATCTTCTTCCTCCCCTGCCAGAGGGGAGGAACTAAAGGAGGGGAGGGAGCATCTCTCCATTTTCCAAAAATGTCATTCTGGATTAAATTCAGAATCTCAACGGCCCAAGGGGGGTGAGCCGTTGTTTTTTTATTTATAATTCCGTAGTTTTAACGAAGGACTGGTTGATTTAGTCAGGATTTGGGCGTAGAATGGAGAAAAGTCCCATTTCTTGAGTTTTAATTGAAAACTGGTCATGTTAAAATCTATCTATAGGCGGGATTGGCCCGTCTCGCCCAAGGCTAGCCGAGGCGGAAAAAAATAAACTTTCTACTTATTAAAATACTTAATTAAAATTATATGCCAGAATTACCAAAACAATTTAAGCCATATTCCGAGAAGCGCGCAGAAAAAGAAGCTTCAAAAATGGAAGAAAAAATTAAGACTGGCGAAGCTAATGGTTATAATGAAGCCGAAAAATTAGTTGAACAAGAAAAAAGAGATAAGAAATTTGACTTCACAAAAGATGAAGATAAAAAAAGATTTAAAAAATTACCTGAAGACAAGCGGAAAAATTTAATTGATGAGGTGCATGCTGTTTCTTTAGTAGAAGATGAGAGAATGGAAACAGACAAAGAAATAAGAGCCGAGAATCATAAAAAATACGGACATTTTAAAGACTATGTTTATGAAATGATAAGCGAGGTGTTTGAGGGAAAAGGATTGTCAACAAGAGCATGGAGGAAAAAAATTATCAGATATCATCGACTTCCTCCCGAAGTTGTATTTATTTTTAAAAAACTAGAATCAGAAAATATTTCTGTCAACGACTTGTCTCCTGATTTACTTAAAGAAACGCTGAATAAAACATATGCATTAATAGACAGGGAAGACGAATATGACAAAGAGTTAGCTCAAAGAATTGGCCATTCGGAATTATTAAGATGGAGGAATAATGAAGAATTGCAAAACGGGGATTCATTTCAAAAAATAGTAGCTACACTTAGAGAACATGCGGTAGTTAAAGCTCCTAAAACCAAAATAGGGCAAAAACCAAAGGTTACCTTTAAGCCAAAGGGCGAATATCATAAAAAAGAGAATTTATAGATTGGTATGTATTAGGCAGTGGCGTACCAACTAACGCTGGCACGAAATTTGATGGTAAGTAATTAATTGCATAATTAAATAAACTTCCTATGTGTTAAAATAATCCTATGAAAACATTTTTGATATTAATAATTGGAATAGTTATCGGGGCGGGGGTTGTTTGGTATTGGGTAAGAAAAAGAAAATGCGGAATGAGTGAGCAGGAGCAGATAAAGCAGGAAAGAAAAGAGAAAATTTTACTTGCCCTGAGGAATTCGAAGGGGAATAAGATTGCCAATAATGATGTTGAAAAACTAGTCGGCGTGTCTGACACGACGGCAGAGAGGTATCTGGATGAATTAGAAAAAGAGGGGAAAATCCGCCAAGTCGGCAAGACAGGAAAATTTGTTTATTATGAGAAGATATAAAAATTTCTAACGGCCCAGGGGGGTGAGCCGTTGAAGTTGAAAACAAAAAACCGCCGGTATGGCGATTTTTTGTTGTGTCATCCTGAATTTAATTCAGGATCTAGATTCCGGATCGGAGTCCAGAATGACAAGACAATGAATTTATTTTTTAATCGTTTCAATAAATTTTTTGAACACTTTCGGATTTTCCACTGCCATTTGAGATAAAACTTTTCTGTCCAAATCAATTTTTTTATCTTTTAGAGTTTTAATAAATAAGCTGTACTTTAATCCATTGAGACGCAGAGCATTATTAAGCCTGGTAATCCAAAGCTTCCTCATCACTCTTTTCTTCGCTCGTCTGTCTCGATAAGCGTATTTGCCAGCTTTAAGCAAGGCCTCTTTAGCGGCTCGATAATGAGATTTTCTTCTCCATTTAAACCCCTTTGTCAGTTTTAAAGTTTTCTTTCTTCTTTTAGAAGCGGTAACTCCTCTTTTAACCCTGGTCATTTATTTGATAGTTATGTTAGTTATAAGGCAGTGCCCTTAAAACACTCTTTTCATTTGATTTAGAAAGGCGCCGATCTCTTCTCTTGGCCCTTTTAAAATTTCCAGTTTGCTTGGAATTGAAATGATTTTGCTTCGTATATCTTCGAAGCACCTTCCTTTTGCCTGTTATTTTAATTTTTTTGGCTACCGATTTTTTGGTCTTAATCTTTGGCATAATGTTATTCTGGTGCGATTACTATATTAAATCCCTGAGGGAATTTTTTAACATCCTCATCAATTCTATAAGGCGTCTCTATTCTTTTGGTAAAATTATTTAAACTTTCCCTAGCTAAATCCTGATGGGCTTTTTCTCTTCCTCTGAGCCGTATCTCTATTTTTACTTTATTACCCTTTTTTAGAAATTTTTCCGCCTGATTTTTTTTGAAAACTATATCATGTTCATCGGTGCGGATGCCAATACGAATCCCTTTAGTTTCTACTTTCCTCTGTTTTGTTTTTGATACTCTCTCCTGTTTATTTCTTTGATATTGTAATTTTCCGTAGTCTGTAATTCGGCAAACAGGAGGCTGAGTCTTTGGAGAAACCTCAACAAGATCAAGTTCGCGGCCCTTAGCTATTTCCAAGGCCTCTGTATTGGATATTTCCCCAAGACTTTTTCCTTTTTCGTCAATCACCAAAACCCGAGGCGTTCTTATATTCTCGTTGACTCTTAATCTGGTAGTGTTTATTTTCGGCTTTTTGTACCTAAACCTTCTACGTATATATTTGGTTTAATTATTACACACCCCGATACAAAGTCGGAGTTTATAGGGTGGAGATGGCGAGAATTGCACTCGCGTCCAAAATTGTTCAGATGAAATAATCTACAAGCTTAGTTTATTTATTTTTTACAAGCGGCAAAATGAAAAACAAACAAAAACTTTTACTACTCGTCTTTGGCAAACTTTCGTTTAAAACACCCAAAGAAAATGTCTTAAACTATCCTAATGATTGACACCGAGATCTGCCTATTAGGAGTTAGCAGTTCGATGGCTGTTTGCAATTAAGCAACAGCAGAAGCAAAAGCTGGCCGTGCCCGCAGTGCTTACGCAACAGCGATGCAGGCGGGTGCAAATGCTTGCGCAAATGTAGCTTTTACCTTTGAGATAATGTTTGCAGTTATCTACTTTTATAGATGGTTTTACGACACAACTATAATGGTCGACCTGCTTATTTTAAATGAGCAACCTGTCGAAGCTAGGCATCCCCCGCCCGCAACGCTTCGCGTAGCGATGCGGGCGGGCCCGCTTTCGCATTGCTGAATCGTTAAGGAAAGTGAATGTCTATTTTTTTAAGTCGCTCAGTCTTCTTTTTAGGTATGCTCTTCCAAATCCTGATTTTAATGCCTTTTCTCTCTTTGCGGCATCTTCTAATAAATTACATGCTTCATAATATATCAACTTTAATGGCCTTCTCGGTTTTGTAGATTTTACAAGTCCCAGATTATGATCCCTTATTCTACCCTTTAAATTATTGCAATGACCAACGTAAATCTGCTTATCTTTTAAACTTTTTAATACATATACGTAATACATAGTTTAATTTGTCCTCAGCCTTCTTTCTACTTTCCTTTTAGCTTCCTTTTTAGCGATATCCTGCCTTTTGTCAAACTCTTTTTTGCCTCGAGCTACGGAAAATTCTAGTTTAACAAGTCGCTTTTTAGTATACAAGCGAATGGGCACTAGTGTCAAGCCCTGAACTTTCATTTTCCCTATTAGCGACTTGATTTCTGATTTTTTAAGTAATAGCTTGCGCGATTGGGTGGGGTTGTATCCTTCTAGCTTAGTGGCTAGTTTGTAGGGAGGGATACTAGTATTAGTAAGGTATAGCTCTTTGCCTTTTAGGGTCACAAAACTTCCTTTCAGGCTAGCCTGTCCAGCCCTTATAGATTTTACTTCCTGCCCAGATAAAACAATCCCGGCCTCGTATCGGTCCAGAACTTTATAGTCGAAATTCGCTCTTTTGTTTACAGCTAAATTGGCCATTACCATTATAAGCTTAACATTTAATTGGAAAGTGATATAGTAACACAAAATATTCAAATGAGCAATAGCGTCAGTGATTGATACCCTTATTCTTATATGATATACTCTATACGTATTGGACTTGACCCCGCACTAAATTTGCACTGGTGCTAGAGCACCGATTAAAAGCGTATTTGGTGCAAAATTAGTGCGGGGTTGACTTCTTCTCGTTGTTTTGATAGAATGAAACCTGGTAAATTGAGCTAATAATAAACCTTAGATATTCTAAATATAATGAAAATTCTTAGCATTGCCCAGGCTGTTGTTTCAATATTGCTTGTTGTTTCTATTTTGCTTCAGAATCGCGGATCAGGCCTTTCAGCCGCTTTCGGAGGCGATTTTGGAGGATATTACACCAAGAGAGGATTTGAAAAGTTTTTACTTTACTTCTCTATTGCTCTTTCTATACTTTTTATACTGCTAGCAATTACAAGTGTTTTCTTGGCTGGCAGATAATAATTTCTTAACCAAAACATATTAGCATCGATAAAAGAGATTTCTTCCACAGTTCGCCAACTGGCGGAGCGGATAATAAGGATAATTTGGAGGACAACAAGGTAAAAAAAACCAGGATACCAAAATGGGTTTTGCCTAAAAACTGGTTCATTTTCTTGAATCTTTTTAGTTTCAGGTGGAAATTGGTAATTTTATTTTTAGTTTTTTTAATTCTCGGCTCCTTCGTTTTTTGGATAGGACATGCTTATTTGTCTTGGACTAAGCAGGTTCCCAGAGACGGAGGCCATTACATTGAAGGAGTTATAGGTCAGCCAGCCTATATTAATCCCCTTCTTTCTCAGACAAGTGAGGCAGATGCCGACCTCGTTCAATTAGTTTACAGCGGACTTTTTAAATATAACAAGGAAGGAAAAATAATTAAAGATATTGCAGAAAAATATGAAATTTCTGAAGATAAGAAAACTTACAAAGTTTATTTAAGAAAAGATATAAAGTGGCATGACGGAGAAACATTAGATGCCAGTGACGTCCATTTCACTGTTAGTATTTTAAAGGACAAGTCATATAAAAGCCCTTTACGTTTTAATTGGCAGGGAGTTGAAGTCAATCAAATTGACGACTACACGCTGGAATTCATTCTAAAAGAACCTTACTTCGGATTCATTGACAACTTAACTGTCGGGATTTTGCCTAAGCATATCTGGGAAAATATTACTGCGGAAAAGTTTGTCCTGGCAGACTATAATTTGCGGCCTGTCGGATCAGGCCCCTATAAATTCTTTGATTTTCAAAAAGATTCCGATGGGAATATTTTAACTTATGAACTGCGCGCATTCCAGGAATATTATGAAGGAAGGCCGCATATTTCCAGAATAACTTTCAATTTTTATTTTAACGAAGATTCAAATTCTATAATTGATGATTTCAACAAAAAAGAGATTTTGGGAATGAGTAGTATTGCCCCGGAAAAAATAGAAGATGTTAAAACAATAAAAAGCACGAAGTTTTATGAAGTTAATATCCCCCGCTATTTTTCGGTTTTTTTCAATATAACAAGAAGTATTCCTCTAGCTAATGATGAAGTAAGGAAATCCCTGGCTTATGCCACAGATCGCCATGATATAATAACAAGGGTATTGGATGGAAAAGGGGCAGAAATTTATTCACTCTTTTTGCCGGGAACAGAAGAATGTTCAGAAGATTTTGAAAAATATAATTTTGATATAGATAGAGCTAATTCTATTTTAGAAGAAAGCGGATGGAAAAAGGGAGAAAATGGTGTACGAGAGAAAGATGGAGTAAAACTGGAATTTACTCTCCACACTACTGACTGGCCAAAATTATCCCAAACTGCGGATATTCTGCGCGAGCAGTGGGAAAAAATAGGAGCCAAAGTTAATGTTAACGTTTTAACCGCCTTTGATTTAGAGCAAAATCATATACGTCCCCGTGAATATGAAGCCCTTCTTCTTGGACAATACAATAATTTTAATTCCGACCCCTATTCTTTCTGGCATTCCAGCCAAAAGAGGGATCCGGGACTGAATTTTTCCGTGTTTGAAAACAAGGATGTAGACGAATTATTAAGCGGAGCCAGAGAGGACTTGGATAGAGAGACCAGAGTGGAAAAATACAAACAGTTCCAAAAAATAATAGCCGAAGAGATTCCAGCCATATTTCTTTACAGTTCCCATTATATTTATCCTGTTAATAAGAAAGTGAAAGGAATTGACATACAAAGTGTAAATTCTCCTTCCCATCGCTTTGCTGATGTGAATAATTGGTATATTAAAACTAAAAGAGTTAAAAAATAATGACACTCGCGAATTGAGAGCTAATGAGAATCGAATTAGAGCGAATAATATTATTTTGCGCTCATTAGTTTAAAATTCGCACTTAATTAGTGAGTTTCTATGTACAGCGTTATACTTTGTGGCGGGTCGGGCACACGGCTCTGGCCTCTAAGCAGACAAAACTTTCCAAAACAATTTTTAAACCTCTATGGTGATTACTCTCTTCTTCAGGAAACATTTTTACGGATGCAAAAAATAATTCCGGCTGATAATATATTTCTAGTAACCAACAAAGACGGTCTGGAAAAAGTTTTCAACCAAATACGAAATATATATAAAAAATTCAGGAAAGACAGAATACTGATTGAGCCAGCCAGCCTAAATACCGCTCCAGCCATAACTTATGCCGTTAAATATTTAGCCGACAAAATTAAAATTAGCGCAAATGATCCGATTATATTTCTTCCCTCAGACCACTATATTGGAAAAGAGGCAGTTTATTTAAAATTGGTGAAGAAAGCTATGTCCGGAACAGAAAGTAATATTGGGACAATAGGGATTACTCCCACCGGACCTGAAACCGGATTCGGTTATATTAAAAAAGGAAAGAAACAGAACGAGTATTTTAAAGTTTCAGAATTCAAGGAAAAGCCAAATGAAAAGACAGCTCAAAAATATGTTAAGTCCGGAAAGTATGTATGGAATTCCGGAATGTATATTTTTAACATCGATGCTTTCACCAGAGAACTTCAAAAGTATGCTCCTGAAATGCGCTTACTTCTAAAAAATAATTTGAGTGTATTTTTAAAAAAATTCAAAACCCTTCCCTCCATATCCATTGATTATGCTTTATCCGAAAAATCTAAAAGAATCGTGGTTTTTGAGGGGGATTTCGGTTGGAGCGACATCGGCTCTTTTGACAGCTTGGCAAAAATTCTAGAAAAATATAAAATTAAAAATAGCAATCACATCAATATAGATTCAGAGAACATTTTCATACAGGGTACCGGGAAAAAGCTTATTGCTACGTTAGGGGTTGAGGATTTAATTATAGTAGAAACCGACGATAGTATTTTGATTCAAAAAAAGGGAAAAAGCGATCATGTTAGAAAAGTAGTAGAGCATCTAAAAAAGAATAAGAGTAAGGAGTTATAATTATTTACATATTTAATATGTCAAACAAAAATATAAACGAAATAGATAAACAAAATATGCGTCAGGTTATTTTAGATAGCCCTGCTCAGTTTAAAAAAGGATTAGAATTGGCCAAAGATATTAAAATAGACGGCAAATTTAAATCAATTATGATTTCTGGAATGGGAGGGTCGGCTTTACCAGGAAACCTTTTGAGAATATATATAAACAATTTGCAAAGAGGAGAAGCTCCCGATAAACGCTTGGCGGTATTTCAGAACAGGTTTTATTCCCTCCCGCCGGAAGCTTATGAAAATTCGCTGAATATTATTTCTTCTTATTCCGGAAACACAGAAGAAACTGTTTTTTCATTTGAGGAGGTGTTAAAAAATAATTTGCCGTGTGTGGGAATCTCTAATGGCGGTAAGATTGAAGAGATGTGCAAGGAGAATAACATTCCCCACATTAAGCTCCCTGCACCGGGAGAAAATTTCCAGCCGCGGATGGCCAATGGGTACGTTTTTGCATCTATCTTTCAGATTTTAGTGAATTCCGGGTTAGTTAAAGACAAAACCGGTGAATTGGTTGAGTTATCAGAAAAACTAAAGAGTGAAACAAAAAAGCTGGAAGAAAAAGGAAAAGAAATTGCCAAGAAGTTGATCGGCAAAACCCCAGTTGTTTACGCCTCAACTAAATATAAGGCGCTGGCCATGATTTGGAAGATTAAATTTAATGAGAACGCAAAAACGCCGTCCTTTTGGAATTTTTTCCCAGAACTGAATCACAATGAAATGGTAGGGTTTACTAACCCTCAGGCAAAATTTTTTGTTTTGATGCTAAGGGATCCCAAAGATCATCCGCGCAATATTCAAAGGTTTGAAACTACTTCGAAACTCTTAAAAGAAAAAGGGGTTGAATCAGAAATTATTAATATGGAAGGAGGCGGAGTATTTTACAATATATTTTCCACTCTTTATCTTGGTGACTGGGTATCTTATTATCTCGCGTTAGAATATGGCCAAAATCCCACCCCCGTTGATATGGTTGAGGAATTCAAAGATTTGCTAAAATAGAAGAAATTATTATCCAAACTTTTTATAATTAATATAAATATTTTATACACATATAATCGCCCGAAGCGATTTGTGCATACTTATACAATTTAATAACTAAAATTTAAAAATTATGATACCGAAAAAGACAATGGCCGTAGACGGAATTGTTCACACAACGCCGTCCGGCGGATCATCTTCTGGCAGGAGCCGGAAAAGAAAAAAAAGAAAATTTAATCCGAAAAGAAGTAGCGGGCATTTTCGTAATGCAAAAGTAGCTTCCTACAGAGGTTCAAGTGAACAGCCTTCTTCCTCAAAAGAAGGAACTTTGCGCATAATTCCTTTGGGGGGGATGGAAGAGGTGGGTCGTAACATGACTATATTTGAATATGAAAAAGATATAGTTATATTAGATATGGGATTTCAATTTCCCGAAGAAGATATGCCGGGAATTGATTACATCATTCCTAATATCAGCTATCTTAAGGGAAAGGAAAAAAATATCCGCGGAGTTATTTTTAGCCATGGACATTTGGACCACATAGGAGCGGCTCCGATTCTTTTGGAAGAACTGGGATATCCTCCTATAATTGGCCGTGATTTAACACTGGCCTTAATCAAAAGAAAGACGGAAGATTACAAGAAAGGATCTACGGCTAACCTTAAAACCATTCAGATTAAATCAGTTAACGAAAAAATGAGATTGGGCAAATTTAATATCGGATTCTTTGATATTGAGCACTCCATTATGGATGCAGTAGGAGTTACCATTAACACCACAGCCGGAACAGTGGTTCATCCAGGAGACTGGACGATGGATAAAGATCCCATTGATCACAAGCCCATTTCTTATAGTAATTTGGCTAAATTGCCTCGTCCTACAATTCTAATGCTAGAAAGCCTAGGCTCTATTGAAGAAGGGAAAGATGTTCCTTCGGAAAGGGAGATGTATGAAACATTGCAGAGCATTATTAGTAATGCCCCCGGAAGGGTTATTATCGGAACTTTTTCTTCGCAGGTCAGGAGGGTCGGAGAAATCTTAAACTACGTTAAAAAAATTGGCAAAAAGGCATCTATTGACGGATACAGCATGAAGATGAATATGGAAATCTCCAGAGAATTAGGTTATGTCAAGATCCCAAGAGACGTTGTGGTTCCGGTGAACAAGATATCCGACTATCCTGACAATAAAGTAGTGGTAGTCTGTACCGGAGCTCAGGGAGAAGGGAATGCGGTATTGAGTAGAATAGTGACCGATAGCCATCGGCATATTAAAATAAAAAAGACTGATACAATCATATTTTCTTCTTCTATAATTCCAGGCAACGAAAGATCCATTCAAAGATTAAAGGATAATCTTTACCGCAAGTGCGACAATGTTATTCACAGTGACATCATGGATGTTCATATCAGCGGACATTGTAATAAGGAAGATATAAAGGATATGATCAAACAAGTCGATCCTACTTATTTCATTCCTGTTTATGCCAACCATTTCTTTCTTAAGGAAGCTGAAAAGTTGGCGATAGATATAGGATTTCCCAATGATAAAATATTTGTTTTAGATAATGGAAGTGTAATTGAATTCAAAAATGAAAAAGCCAATGTCTTATCTAAAAAGGTGAATACTGATTATGTTTTTGTTGACGGACTAGGCGTTGGCGATGTCGGACAAATAGTTCTTCGCGACCGGCAAGTTTTATCAACCGATGGGATGTTTGTTATTACAGTATTGATTGATAGTCGGACAAAAGAAGTAGTTCATAATATCCAGGTAACTTCCCGCGGGTTTATCTACGTTAAAGAAAATTTTGACTTAGTTAACGAGACTAAGCGTAAAGTGAAAAAAGTAGTCAATGATACAACTTCCAAAAACACCTTAATAGATAAAAGATTTATTGAAAACAATATTCGCGAAGCTGTCGGGTCTTTCCTATTCCAAAAAACCGAAAGGAGACCCATGGTTCTGCCTGTTATTATTGAGATATAAGTCTATAACAATAGTTTTATCCGTCTGTCTCGCTTCCTGTATCAATGGGATTGTTATAAAAATTTAGTTTTTAAGCCTAAAAATGCAGCTTTAGACAAAATGGCTTAAATAAGCCATTAATTACTGGTTCTAGTATTAAAAAGCCCTATAATACTGGCTAATATTGCAAAAAATAGCGTAAAGTATATAATATAAACTACCTAATAATTAAATAATAATTAATAAAAAAACACATGGCAAAGTTGACAAAGTCACAAGTGCTAAATGCCTTGGCTGAGAAGACAGAAATGTCAAAAAAAGATGTTGATAGTTTCCTAGAAACATTGACAGCCTTGGCTTACGACGAGGTAAAAACCAATGGAGAATTCGTTCTTCCTGGTTTCGGAAAAATGGTTAAAGCTCACAGAAAGGCAAGAATGGGTGTAAACCCAGCGACTGGAGAAAAAATCCAGATTGCTGCCAAGACTGTATGTAAGTTCCGACTATCTAAGGCTGCTAAGGAAGCAGTGTTGTAATAAAGTCATCGAGTTATTCAAACAAAGACCAGCCTCCATAGGGCTGGTTTTTTGTTATGGTTACTTACCGCTTTTCTTTTCCCAAAAGAAAAGCGGAAGAAAAGAAAGGGGCCGCAAGGTTCCGGAAAGCGGTAAGTTCTCACTTCATTCGCTAAAATTTCTGCTCGCAAGCTCGGAAGAAATTTTTTAACGCTCACTCCGTTCAATTTACATCGCTTTCCTCACTATTGCGGATAATTTTTTTATATAAATACTAATTGACAAATGGATGCCCATGTGATATTTTTTGCTTTCAATAAGCACATTAAGAATTGAATATAAAATCGGAGGTATTTAAAATGAATAAGAAGAACTCTGTAATAGAATGTAAAGATCCGCTTATAATTCACTTAGAAAATGAGTGGAAAGTAAAAGCACATCCTTATGGTGAAGAAAACGGATTTAAGTTTGATACAGAAAACCACGGAGGATATGATGGAACATGCCTGGTAATAGGCAATTATTACAAGAATAAGGGTTACAAGTTTGATATGCCTGATCCAGGCGGTATGGATTATTACACCATTTATGCAGAAAGAGACGGCGAGAAAATTTCAGTAAGGGTGTTGTTCAGTAAGGAGTGGGTAATTATTTATTTCGTGTAGCAATTAAAAAGACCGAACAATGTTCGGTCTTTTATTTTGTTAAAGCGATTACAGCAATGAGAAGCCCAGGGCAGTGTTGACTGTGTCTTTCACGACCTGGAATGCTGCGTTGATGGCTTCCTCGGCCGCCAGAATACCTAGTCCCTCAATAGCTAAGAGCATTGAGCCGGCGGCATTTTTCTGTATAAAGAGATGAATTTTAGCTTCTTTCTCGTCGAGTTCTCCAGTGAGCTTTGATTTCTCGATCTTGATAAGTGCCTCGGCCAGATTTCTAGCTCCTACTTCAGCATAGTCGCCTATTTCCGGCCATTTTTTCTCAAGGACTTTTTTTATAGCTCCGGTCATATCGGCAGCCAGTTTATCAATGTCTAATTTCATCGCATCCTCCATTTTTGTTTATTCGCCTCTTTTCTTGGCAAGTTCAAGTTTCAGAATAGCGGTAAAACTTGAGTTGAAGGCTGTTCTTAACAGCGAAACCTCGTCCTTGGTGATACATCGCAAGTCGTTCGTGCTTTCCGATTTCTCTACCTTTAGCTTGTGAAGATTTTCAAGCTGGATAAAGCTGTCGCTCAGGAGCTTGAGTTGCGCCACAGTTATCTTATTTTTGGATATAGCTGCGGCCCTTACCCGCATGGCACTCAGATCAACTTTCGCCTCTTGGTAAAACTCTTTGTGATGCTCATAACTGCACTCAGGCAGGCCGTCCTGGGACTCCAGGGTTACCATAAATGTTTCTACCTTCCTTTGGAGAGCAGTGACAGAGCTGTCGGTAATTTCATCGTATTGACTGACAAATTTTACCGTGCAGCCGCTAAGGGCTAGAAATATTATGCTTAACAAAATGCTTAGCGAAACTAAGGCCCATTTCTTGCTGCCGGAATAAGTAATCATAATTATACCTCCTCATTTTGAGTTTTTTAAATAACTTCTGCTTTTTATTTTTAACGGTTAATACTAGTACTTTTTTCCAGTTTTGTCAAGAGTGCGTAAATTACCTATTACTTATCCGCCCATGGAGGAAAATACTTATCTAATATTATTGATTTAAGTTGAAAATTAAGATAAGATAAAATTATGAATAAGAAGATATTCTCAGGCGTACAGCCGAGTGGAAATCTGCACATCGGCAATTATTTAGGAGCAATTAAAAACTGGGTCGAGCTTCAGGACAAGTATGACTCTGTTTTTTGCGTTGTGGACTTGCACGCTATTACCACTCCCCAGGATCCAGAAGAGTTAAGGAAGAAGACTATTGAAGTGGCCAAGATTTATCTAGCCGCCGGAATTGATCCGGAAAAATGTGCCATTTTCATTCAATCCCATATTCCAGAACACACAGAACTAACTTGGATTTTGAATACGATTATAAGGATGTCTGATTTATCTAGAATGACTCAGTTTAAAGATAAGTCCAGAGCAATATCAGCAAAAGCAGTTCATAAAAATTCAAAGGGAGAAATTATTGAAGAAAAAGTTATGACTGGAGAGCTTTTAGGTGGCAGAACTAATAAAAATATAAATGTAGGACTATTTGACTATCCAGCCCTTATGGCGGCGGATATATTACTCTACGATACAGAAGTCGTTCCGGTAGGCGAAGATCAGTTGCAACACATTGAATTAACTAGGGTATTAGCAAAAAGATTTAATCAAAAATTCGGGGAAACCTTTAAAATCCCGGAAGCCGGTGTGGTTAAAGAAGGAATGCGGATAATGGGATTGGATGATCCTACAAAAAAGATGAGTAAGTCGGCTACTTCAGAATATAATTATATCGGTCTAACTGACGATGCTGACACAGTGAGGAATAAAATTAAGAAAGCAGTTACCGACAGTGGATCAGAAATAAAATATACTGACGATAAACCAGCTCTGAAGAATTTAATTAACATTTATTCGCTCTTGGATGATAAAAAGCCAGAAGAAGTCGTTGAGAAATACAAAGGCAAGGGTTATGCTGATTTCAAGAATGATTTGGCCGAGGTAATTATAAAATTTCTGGAGCCGTTCCAGGAAAAATTCAATTCCTTAAGTGATGATGAGGTACTAGGTATTCTTAAAAAAGGCGCGGAAAAAGTCCGACCGATGGCAGAAGCAAAGATGAAAGAAGTTAAAGAAAAGATGGGGCTAATCTAATGTCCTTACATGCGTAAGAACATATGTACGTGAATATATATTTCTTATAAATTAAAAGAGAGTGTCCGTTCGGATAACTCTCTTTTTTAACTTTTATTCTCTTTTTGCGGCAGCTCTTGCTGTTTTCTTTTTTAGCTTATGGCGTTTTATTTTCTTGCTTCCCTTCATTGCTTCCCTTACTGACTTTGTTCCCGAATTAGTTTTACTTATGGCAAATTTTTCACTCATAATTATACCTCCCTGTGAATTTAAAATTAAAAAAGAACAGATTAACCCCGTTAGAAATATGTTATACGATTTACTATGTTTAGTTGAAAGCTTAAACAGTTCTTGTGGCCATAAGTTTCATGCCTCACACAATTTTCTAACGGGGCAAACAGTTCTTAGTAAATTAATACAATTATAAGAATGGTGTCAACTATCCTCTTATTAATTTTAATAACTCGTCCCTCTTTTCCTCCATAATCTCTTGCGATACAGCTTCCAAATTAAGCCTCAAAAGCGGTTCGGTATTGGACGGACGGACATTAAACCAATAATCCGGATATTCAATAGTAATTCCGTCTAATTCATTTTGCTTAGCGTCCGCATAGCGATTTTTAATTTCTGTTATTTTAGCCAGCGGGTCGGAAACTTCTGAATTTATTTCACCCGAATTAAAATATTTCTTATAGGGCTTTATGTAATTGGAAAAGCTTTGATTGCTTCTGGATAGTTCTTCCAGTATTTTCAGAGTGACAATTAATGGAATTTCATAGCAGCCCTCGTCCATATTTAAAAAGAAATGCCCAGATGACTCGCCGGCGAAAACAGCGCCTTCTTTAATTGCTTGGGTTTTTATTAAAGAATGCCCCACGCGAGTGACGATAGGGGTACCGCCATTTTCTGTTATTGTGTCAGGAGTTATCCTCCCTGGCCTTATATCATAAGCAATTTTGGCTCCTGGATTTTCAAGCAAAAATAATTTACAAAGTATGGCTCGGGCAATTCCCGGCTCAACTATTTTCCCCTCATTATCCGTAAAAAATATTCTATCCCCGTCTCCATCAGTAGCAATCCCTAAATCAGCTTTTTCTTCCAAGACTTTTTTTCCCAGATCCTCCATATTCTCCGGCTTCAGCGGATCGGCTTCATGTGAAGGGAAAGTTCCATCCAGTTTCCAATTCATTTTTACAACCTCGCATGGCAGGTGTTTAAATAGTGCATCAAAATATAATGATCCCATTGCATTAGCGGTATCAATGACAATTTTAAATGGTTCTATATTCTTAATATCTGCATAGTTCAAATCGTACTTTATCTGTTCTTCTAAAACATCCTCTCTTTTGACAACAGTGCCTTTTTTGTCTGCTTTTTTAAGCTTATCTTCAACGACCATAGCGCGCAAGTTAAATATTCCTGTTTCTTTCCCTATTGAAAGCGCCTTATCGCGAACCAATTTAAATCCGTTATATTCTTTGGGATTATGAGAGGCAGAAACGATAATGCCACCGTCATATTTGAAATGAGCCACGGCGAAATAAAAAGTGGGAGTAGAGGATAGTCCAATATCTATAACATTCACTCCGCCGTCGGTTAGCCCTTTAATCAATTTTTCCTTAAGAGCAGATGACGAGACACGCATATCCATTCCAACTACTATCTGAATATCCTCTTTATTATCCAATTCTCCGCGCCGCATGGTGCTATAAGCCAGTCCAAGCTTGTAGGCGAGCTCATCATCAAAGTCTTTATTATATACGCCTCTAATGTCGTAAGCTTTAAAAATTTCTGGATTCATAAATTGTTTAATTATGTAACTTAGTTTAAGTTTACTATCAACTCTTAAATTATTCAACTTAATATTTGTCTAAATGTCTTTTTGGCTGTAATATAACAGTATAAATATGCTTTTAGCAGTAACCATTATCATAATCATTATAGGTTCAGCTGTTTTCTCGGGGATAGAGGCAGCGTTGTTTTCAGTTTCTTTAAGTAGAGCTATGACTCTGGAAAAACAAGGCAAGAAGGGATCAAAATTTCTCTTAGAGATAAAAAAGAAAATAAGCCGGCCGATAACCACCATTGTTATTTTTAATAATATTGTAAATATTGCTGGAAGCATCTTGGTTGGTGTTTTGGCCACCAATACTCTGGGAAACGCCTGGCTGGGAGTTATTTCTGGAGCACTTACATTTTTGATTATTATCTTCGGAGAAATTATTCCCAAAAGTATCGGAGAAAATAATGCGGAAAAAATAGGACTGATTGTTGCCGAGCCCCTTTTATTTATTACCACAATCCTTACTCCCATTGTTTGGTTTCTTGAAAAAATAACTAGCAAGTTTACCATAAAGAGGACAATAGTTTCTGAGGATGAAATAAAAGTTTTGAGCCACCTGGGTCATTTAGAGGGATCTATCGAAAAGGACGAGAAAGATCTTATTCAAAAAGTTTTTAAGCTGAATGACATTTTAACTAAGGATATTATGACACCCAGAACAGTAATAACTGCTTTTGAAGAAAATAAATCACTTGGGGAACTGGAAAATGAGATTTATAAGGCCCAACATTCTCGAATACCTATTTATGATGAAACTAAGGATGATATCACTGGAATTTGTTTCAGAAGAGAATTATTGATTGCTATGGCTAAAGACGAGATACATAGAAAAATTTCTGAATTTAGTCATGAGGTTATCACTGTATCTGAGAAATCCAAGGCGGACTATTTATTAACGCTTTTTCTGAGAAAAAAGGCCCACTTAGCCATTGTGAAGGATAGCTTCGGTGCTACATTAGGCGTAGTTACTTTAGAGGATGCCATGGAGCAGTTGGTGGGAGAAATAGTTGATGAGAGTGATGAAGCGGTTGATATGAGGGAAGAAGCCAGAAAAATTTCTGATATGGAAAACTTAAGCGGTTAATGAAATTTCAAATCCAGAACTCCTAATTTTTTTTGGAGTTTTTTTGTTGATTATGTTGTTGCATTAGTGTAGTATTCATTTACTTACTATTTGTGAATAGATGTCATGAACCCCGTTAGAAATTTTAACATTCTAACTGGGTTATAATTAATTAATTATATATTTTTTAAGTGTTGTTGTTTTTTAGCAATAGGCTTATAAAATTTCTAACGGGGTGAAAATTGGAATAGTCGGACTTCCTAATGTGGGAAAGTCTACTTTATTTAAAGCGTTGACTAATAATCCGGTGGATATAAATAACTATCCCTTCTGTACTATTGAACCCAATGTGGGAGTAGTGAAGGTTCCGGATGAGCGCTTGGAAAAATTAGCTAAAATGTCAAAGAGTGAGAAAATAATTCCCACTGTTATTGAATTTGTGGATATCGCAGGCCTAGTTAAGGGCGCGGCGGATGGCGAAGGATTGGGAAATAAGTTTTTATCTCACATTCGGGAAGTGGATGCTATTATTCAAGTGGTAAGAGTATTTGAGAATTCTAAAATTACCCACGTACATAACAAGATAGATCCTTTAAACGACATAGAGATTATTAATGCCGAGCTCATAATAGCTGATCTTGAAACAGTAAATAAAAGAATAGAAAAGTTGCAAAAAGAAGCACGCGGGAATGACAAACCTGCCCGCAATGCTACGCCCGCCAGAAACGCTGTATCTACTGCGGGCTGGCATAGCGTTGCAGGCGGGGAAGCGGCGAAGAAGCTGGAAATTACAGAAAAAATTAAAAAAACATTAGAAGAAGAAAAATTAGCCAATGAAACAGAGCTTGATATGAAAGATGAAATTGTTGATGCTGCGGTTAATGAATTATCCTTACTTACGATGAAGCCATTTTTGTATGCCTACAATATTTCAGATTTTGATGAAAAACTTCCAAAAGGATTAGAAAATAAAAGTTATATTCACCCCCACACCAAAAATACTACCGGAAGTGATAATTTTAAAGATAAATATACGGATTATTCTACTGATAATATTGTTATAAAAAATAAATTTGGTGTGGGGGTAAAACTAGACATTAAAATTGAAGAAGAGATGGGAGAAATGACGGAAAAAGAAAAAAAAGAATTGAATTTGGAAACCGGGCTTAATAAGCTTATTTTGAAATCATATGAATTATTAAGCCTTATTACATTTCTTACCACAGGCGAGGACGAAACGCGGGCTTGGACAGTCAAAAAAGATTCTACTGCACCTGAAGCAGGAATGGCTATTCATAATGATTTCCAGGAAAAATTCATCCGAGCCGATATAATTAACTGGGAAAAATTATTAGAAGCAGGCTCTTGGGCAAAGGCCAAGGAGTTAGGTTGGATGAGAACAGAGGGGAAAGAATATATAGTCGCTGATGGCGATGTCATAGAATTTAAGATTTAGTAGGACGGGGATGCCTGCCCCGTAGCGAGCCGAAGGTTCTGCTACTGGGGTCATAGAATTTAAGATCTAATGGAGATACTTGCCCTGTCTTCCCAGACTCGCGTTAGTCGAGGCTAGTAGTGATCCCTGCTCTGTCACCAGGTAAAATTTAGCCCCCAATTATTTTTTTAATATTCTTTAGTCTGTCTTTACACCAATTCTAATAATTCAATATCCTCTTTTCTCGTATATGCTAGTAAAGGGAATATTTGTTTGGTATAATAAATATAATACAGTTAAGGTAGTATAAAGCGGTTGTTATAGTTACAAATTAGTAAAGAATTAAGACATAGCTAAAAAAATGCCAAGGGAAAAAGAAACAAAAATTCCGATAGGAGAAAGAATAGAAGATTTTCTTCACTCTGACTCTGTTCCGTCCACAATTACAAAACTACTGCTGGCCTCTTTAGCCTTAGGAGGAGTGGTTTTTGTGGGAGCAGTAGTGCCTAATATTTTTAGATTAGTAGAAAGCTTTCAAAGTGATAAAGGAAAACCGATTAAAAAATATTCCAAGAAACAAGTATCAAATGCTATTGCTAAGCTGAAAAGAAAAAAATTCATAAAAATAATCAGAGAAAAAAACGGGAAAATTGTAGTCAAGCTGACGAATTTAGGAAAAAAACGGATATTTAAAATGGCCCTTGGTTCAGTTTCCATAAAAAAGCCGAAATTGTGGGATGGAAAATGGCGGATTGTTATTTTCGATATTCCAATTAAATATAATTCCGCCCGGGAGGCTTTAAGGAACAAAATGAAAAATCTCGGCTTTAAGCAGCTTCAAAAAAGCGTCTGGATAATACCTTATGAATGTGAGGATGAAATATTATTTATTTCTGAAATGTTCAAAGTAGAGAAATATGTGGAAATTATCAAGGCCGAAAACCTGCTTCACGAAGAAGTAGTCAAAAAATCTTTCAAGATGTAGAGCGAATAAATATAGAGAAAAATAAACAGAATTAAAAACAGATCCGAAAATATATTCTCTTTCCTCGCATATACGATGAAAGAGAATATATAATGATAGGATGAATATAATAATGAAACAATGCTAGTAAAGGGAATATTTGTTTGGTATAATATGTTTTTAGATTTTTAACAGCCGAACTGCTGCAAAGACCCCATTTCTATCCTACCCTTGCTAAGGAGAGGAAATAATGGAGGAGTAAAATTTATCGGCTAACACGACGTATTAGCCGCAAAATTCGCCCTGTTTAAGCCAAAAACTGCTATTGACTTTTTCTGTGTTTTGATATATAATAGAGCATCGTCTTAAAATAGGCGATGGTAATTTAACAAATTCCGCCTTTGGCGGAATAATATTAAGTCTGTAAAAACGGTTCAACAAAAGGAGGAAATTATGACCGAACAACAGATTCCCAAATTAGTAGCATCATTAGTGGAGCACCAAAATAAGCTTGCTCCATTATCAAAGGAAGATGGCCAGTGGGTTATCCAAAACACCACTGACGCAATTGCTCTTTTTATAAGAGCAATTCAAGGTAGACAAGAAACTGAACCGAGATCTGAAAATATTCTCGATCTCGTCAGTACTGTCACTATCCCTGCGACAACCGAAGAATTCATCGCCCGCGACCATTTTGTCGTAGACACGAGCAAGAAAGCGAAAGTGAAAATTTCCTATCTTGGAGATAATTTCCGGAAAAATTTCCTTGGTAAAACCGAGGAGGTGATTCCAGAAATCACGCTTCGTTATCACAAATTGCGCAAGAGTTCGGTTGATAAGCCAATCATCGCCGAACTGGGTGGAGACAAAAAAGCGGAAACCACCCTCGCTGAAATGTTTGCCCTTATGGAAATGCAGCCAAACGGCGAAAAAGGCGATTTACTCACTAACGGATATGCCAATATTTTCTATATTTACTGTCCGACTGGTGTGCTTGGCACGGTCCGCTGCGGCTGGGATGGCGTCGGCTGGAGCGTGGGTGCTTGCTCCTTTGGGAGTCCGTATGAGTGGAGCAGTGGCGGCCAGGTGTTCTCCCGCAATTCCTCTGAATCTTAGATCTTTTGAATCTTTGATTCTTTGACACTTTGACCCTCTCGAATTTTTGCAAAATCTGCAGAAGTTTGAGGGGGTCTTTTATTTTTGATATAATAAAACCGAAATCATGCGATACGCAACGGCTACGGCTTTTGCGTCATGGCTTTGGGATTATTTTTGCGAGAGTTGCGTCGGTTAAGGCTTACGCGAGAGTATGGAAATAATTTCTTTCAAAAAATACATGAATTGGTGCAAGAAACTGGCGGACTTCGAAGTCCCGAATAAGATTCAATCCGGAGAGTATTCAAAGGATGGTGGCGCGGATGGTTTTTTGCACGAGAACGACTGGTGTGCTTAGCACGGTCCGCTGCAGCTGGGATGGCGTCGGCTGGAGCGTGGATGCTTGCTCCGTTGAGAATCCGAATGAGTGGAACAATGGCAACCAGGTGTTCTCCCGAAACTATTGTATTTCTCCTGCTTATGTAGCGGGAGTTTTCTTTTGCAGTCCCTTTTTCCATCCGCCGAGCATCCGCCCAATTTCCTCCAATCTTTTAGAAAGTTCGGCATATTTATCAGTAGGAACGAGCTTATTTTCCCACGCGGTTTGCAGAAAGAATTTTAAAACATCCAAACGGGATATAGTTTTACCTAAGAAAATTATTTTATGCTCCGGTGGGAGATAGGCGGCAGTGAAACTTAGCTCAAGGATTTCCAAAAACAGATTATCAATTCTGCGTCCCAAACCATAGCGTTCGGTCTTGGGAAAATCGCGATGCAAAACAAGCCAAAATTGATAAGTTTCTTTTTCTTTGGCGATTACGGCGGGTAATCCGTTGGGGGGGGGTCATAATAGAAAATTAAAAATCAAATATCAAATATCAAAAATAAGAAAAATAATGAATGAAAAAGTAAAATTTGAGAAAGATTATAATAAAGTCATTTCCTTAGACAATTTACTAGAAGCCTGGAAAGAGTTTTCGCGTGGCAAGAAACAGAAAAAGGATGTGCAGATATTCCAGATGAATTTAATGGACAATATTTTCTCGCTTCATAATGATCTTCTTAATCATACCTACAAATACGGCGGCTATCAAGCTTTTAATATTTCCGATCCCAAACCGAGAAATATCCATAAAGCCACTGTCCGTGACCGATTATTACACCACGCTATTTACCGAAAACTTTACCCCTTTTTTGACAAAACATTCATTGCCGATTCATATTCTTGCAGATTAGATAAGGGCACGCATAAATCTATCAACAGATTCCGGAAATTTGCTTACATTATAAGTAAGAACAATGCAAAAACTTGCTGGATTTTAAAATGCGATATTAAAAAGTTCTTCGCCAGCATTGACCATAAAATTTTACTCGGAATTTTAGCGCGATATATTCCGAACAAGAAAATATTGTGGCTTTTAGGAGAAGTTATTAGTAGCTTTACCTCACCCCGCCCTCTCCTTGAAAAGGAGAGGAGGATTAATGTTGGATTGCCTTTAGGAAACCTGACATCGCAACTCTTCGTAAATATTTATATGAATGAATTTGACCAATTTATTAAACATAAATTAAAAGTTAAATATTATATTCGTTATGCTGATGATTTTGTGATATTTTCGGAAAACAAAGAATGGCTAAAGGATTTAATCCCAGAAATTAAAAGATTTCTTTATGAAAGGTTGAAATTAGAACTTCATCCTGATAAGCTTTTCATTGAAACTCTCTATTCCGGAGTTGATTTTCTCGGTTGGGTGAATTTTTTTGATCACAGAATATTAAGGACAACAACAAAAAGAAGGATGATGAAAAGAATAAAAGAAAATTCTGCACCGAAAACGCTTGATTCTTATTTAGGTTTGCTAAAGCATGGAAATGCGGAGAAGTTACAGTCGAGAATTATAAGAAAGCGTTTTATCTAATAGCCTTGAATTACGAAACTACATAGCTGCTATTTAAAATTGCTCCTCAAAGCCAAGCTTTTTCCCGCAATTTTATCATTTCGTAATTTAAGATAATAAGATATTGACAGTAGGCATATAATTTATATATAATAACTTAGCAGTCACTTTTAGTGGTTGCTAGTTATGCAATAAGGTTAAGTGGCGACCCCAGCTCCAGCTCCAGCACCAGCAATGATTTTACTAAATGGAAAATTCTGCGTGCGTTGTCGCCTTCGGCTTAAGATATTAATAAATTAAAATTTCAATAGCGAACTGGTGCGGGGTGCTCATTTTTGTTCCCGCTTGCTTCGCTCCGGACAAAAATGGCAAAGCAAATTAAATATGGCGAGCAAGCTCGCAAAAAGATTAAAAAAGGAATTGATACTGTAGCCAACACAGTAAAAGTTACACTTGGTCCCAAAGGGAGAAATGTTGTTTTAGATAGAGGATTTGGAGCTCCAATCATAACTAATGATGGAGTAACTATCGCTAAGGATATTGAATCGGAAGACAAATTTGAGAATATTGGAGTAGAACTTGTTAAAGAGGTGGCCGATAAAACTAATGAGGTAGCCGGAGACGGGACCACTACCGCCACTATTATCGCCCAAGCATTGGTTAGGGAGGGGCTGAAATTCATTGAAACCGGAATTAATCCCGTTGGGGTAAGGCAAGGGATGGAAGCGGCCAAGAATAATATAATTGAAATTTTAAGAAGTAATTCGAAGAAAATTAGCTCCAAAGAAGAAATTGCCCAAGTCGCCGCTATTTCGGCTGAATCTGAGGAGCTAGGAAAAATAATTGCCAGCGCTATGGATGAAATTGGCAAAGATGGGGTAATTACAGTCGAAGAATCCCAGACATTCGGCCTTTCTAAGGAGGTAGTAGAGGGAATGAATTTTGATAAAGGATACATTTCCCCGTATATGATTACTAATGTTGAATCACAGAAAGCGGAACTGAAAGATCCTTACATTTTAATTACTGACAAAAAAATATCTACTATTAATGAAATAGTTCCTTTGCTGGAAAAAATAACCCAAGGAGGAAAAAAAGAACTAGTTATCGTTGCTGAAGAAGTTGATGGCGAAGCGTTAGCAACTATCGTTGTGAACAAATTGCGCGGAGCCCTTAATGTTCTTGCAATTAAAGCGCCTGAGTTCGGGGATACCAAAAAAGAAATGCTGGATGACATTGCTGTTCTGACCGGTGCTCAAGTAATTAGTGAAGACAAGGGAATGAAATTAGATAATATTGAAATTAGCTCATTGGGGCAAGCTCAAAAAGTTATTGCAACTAAAGATGACACGACTATAGTCGGAGGAAAGGGAAAGAAAAAGGAGATAGACGGAAGAGTTAACCAGATAAAAATACAGATCGAAAAGGCCGATAGCAGTTACGACAAGGAAAAATTGCAAAAAAGAATGGCTAAGCTTTCTGGCGGAGTGGCAGTTATCAAAGTTGGCGCAGCTACAGAAACAGAACTTACCTACATGAAACATAAAATGGAAGACGCTTTAGCGGCTACCAAAGCGGCAGTAGAGGAGGGAATTGTAGCTGGCGGCGGGACTGCATTGGTAAAAGCATCTACTTGTTTATCATCTAAGGAAAATCAATCAGGTAACCACGAATATAGAGCTGGGTACGAAACTTTACTTAAAGCCCTCAATGAACCTTTAAGACAGATTGTTTCTAATGCAGGAAAAAAAGACTCAGCCGTAGTGCTTAATAAAATAATAGAGAGCAAAAATGATAATTACGGATACAATGCTAGTAATGACAAATTTGAAACCGATATGATTAAATCTGGGATAATAGACCCTCTTAAGGTTACTAGAACTGCGCTTGAAAATGCAGTTTCGGTGGCAGCCATGCTTCTTACTACCGAGGCAGCAGTAACAGATATTCCGGAAAAGAAAGGGGAGCAGGGACAAGGTGTGCCTCAAATGCCAGCAGGAATGGGCGGAATGATGTAAAATATGATAATTAAATACGGGTTGAATCCAAATATTTAAATAATTTTGCATAAAACTTGGCTACATGGAGCCAGGTTTTATGTTTAGATACACAGAAAACTCGCTTTATGGTATAATTTAATAAAAATAATACAAAAAAATACAAACCTCGGTAGCATCCTGTGAGCAGGAGCTACGGGGCAAGCAAAAAATGAGAAGAATAATTAGAAGAATTGTTGACGATTTTAATATAAAAAAACAGGCCAATGAACTGGGAGTGAAGGTATGGCAAGCGCCAAGCGTGCTCTTTATATTAATGGGTGTTGTTATTGTTACTGCGATGACAGCTATTTATTTCATTTCTCGTAATAATTATTCACCGGAAATCCTTATTTTCAGTGAAATAGCCGTAGTAGCAGTTTTATTTACTATCGGGAGTTTTATTATAAAGAGTATAGAGGAAGTAGCTAGGGCTAATAAAATGAAATCAGAGTTTATCTCTATTACTTCTCATCAATTAAAAACACCTCTGACAGAAGTTAACTGGGAAATCGAATTTTTACTTTCGCAACACGGAAAACTATTAAATCAGGAGCAGAAGGATATTATCAAGACCATTACCAACTCAAACACCAAGATAATTAAATTGGTAAATGACCTCCTGGATGTAGTTAGAATAGAACAAGGAAGGTTTATTTTGACTGAAGAGAAGATGGACATAGTCAAGGTCGTTGAAGAAGTTATTGAGGAAAATAAATTTCTCGCCAAGTCGAGCAACATAGAAATAAAGTTTATAAAGCCGGATTTTGTCCCTGAAATTATAGCGGACAGAAGAAGAATGAAGGTGGTAATTGATAACTTCGTTTCTAATGCAATTAAATATATAAAAAGTAAGGGACATATTGAAATAAGCGTTGATGCAAAGAATGACGAAATTATGGTTTGCGTTAAAGATAATGGAATCGGTATTCCTAGGAGTCAGCATGATATAATTTTTCAGAAATTTTTCCGTAGTGACAATGCTGCCAAGTATCAAACAGAAGGAACCGGACTGGGGCTGTATATAGCTAAAAATATTATTGATCAATCAGGGGGAAAAATATGGTTCAAGTCGGTCGAGGAAGAGGGATCAGCCTTTTATTTTTCACTGCCGATTAAACGGAATAATCCAAATAATAAATAGTTTATAATAAGTTATCCATTATATGCTATAAGTCGCGGCAAAACTATGGGTAAAAAAATTGTAATAATTGAAGATGACAATATTCTTCAGGATACCCTTAAGAAGTTTTTATCTACCAAGGGGTATGAAGTTAGCGGAGCTATAAATGGAGAAGATGGAGTAGAACTGGTAAAAAAAGAAAATCCAAACCTTTTGCTTTTAGACATTGTTTTACCCAAAAAAGATGGATTCGGAGTTATCAAGGATTTGAAAGCTGACGAATCCACTAAAAACATTCCTATAGTTTTGCTGACCAATCTTGGCAACTTGGATGATGTGCAAAAAGCTTTAGATCTTGGAGCAACAACTTATTTAATAAAAGCGGACTATAAATTGGAAGAAATAGTTCAAAAAATAGAAGAAACATTGAACTAGTCAATAGGAATAAGGGCTGCGCGAATTATATTAAGACAAGCAAAAAATAAAAGAACCAGAATCAAAAATAAAAACATAGTATGAGAATTGCGAATAAACAACTCAAAGAGTTTTTACTGGATTCCGAGATGGTTCCTAAGGAAAAAGTAGAAAAGGCTTTTGAGAAGGCAGAGAAAGGGAAGAAGCAACTAGGAAGCATACTTCTGGAAGAAAAGCTTATTAAGGAGATAGAATTGAGAAAACTTTATGCCTATATATTAGGAATTCCTTTTGTTGATTTAAAAAAGCAAACAATACCCCCCGACATTCTTCAGATAGTTCCCCAGCCGATTGCCAAGAAATATAACATACTGGCATTTGAAAAGACCGGAAACGACCTGAAAGTAGCCATGCTTAATCCTGAAGATATCCAAACTATCGATTTTATTAAAAAGAAAACAGGTCTTAGGATAATTCCTTGCCTTACTTCCAAGGAGAGTATTTTAGAGGTTGTTAAACAATATGAAAAAAGCCTAAAAGCGGAATTCGGGGATATTATAAGTAAAAGCTCCAAAGAAGTTGGCGACAAAGATGATGAAGGAGCGGGAGAAGATTTAGAAAAAGTGGCTCAGGGTCTTCCTATAATTAAGATTGTAGATACTCTCTTGAAACATGCTATTTTGCAGTCAGCCAGTGATATTCATATTGAGCCAGCTGAAAAAGAAGTAAGGATTCGGTATCGAATTGATGGAATTTTACACGACGCCATGACTCTTCCGAAGCAAGTTCTTTCCGGCGTTGTGGCTAGAATCAAAATACTTTCCAATTTAAAATTAGATGAACATCGCCTACCTCAGGATGGAAGATTTAAAATCGAAAAAGATAATTATAAAATATCCTTCCGAGTAAGCATATTGCCTATATTTGACGGAGAAAAAGTAGTGATGCGTCTTCTTGACGAGTCATCCAAAGGACTTACGCTAGAGAAGATGGGACTTATTGGAAAGCCTTTAGAAATTGTCCATCTGCAGATCAAGAAACCCAATGGAATGGTGCTCATTACCGGGCCTACTGGATCGGGAAAAACTACGACACTTTATACTATAATGGACATTATTAATACTTCAGAAGTGAATATCAGTACTGTGGAGGATCCAGTGGAGTATCGAATGCCGCATATTAACCAAACCCAGGTAAATCCCAAAATAGGAATGACTTTTGCTGCCGGGCTTAGATCTCTTTTGCGTCAGGATCCGGACATTATAATGGTTGGGGAAATTCGTGATAAAGAAACAATGGAAATTGCCCTTCATGCGGCGATGACCGGACACCTTGTTCTTTCAACTTTGCATACTAATAGTGCAGCAGGAGCTCTGCCGCGCCTATTAGATATAGGCGCCGAGCCATTTTTAGTAGCCTCAACAGTCAATGTTATTATCGCCCAGCGTCTGGTTAGGCGTCTGTGCCCTGATTGCATAACAGAGTATAGTTTAGATACAAAAGAACTTAAAACCATAGAAGATAATTTTAATATTAACGAACTTTTGGAATTTCTTGAAAAGTCAGAAGAACTTAAGGGCAAGATAAAAGCTAACGCTAAATGGGGAGATGTAAAATTCTACCGCTCTAGGGGGTGTGAGCATTGCAATAATGAGGGTTATCACGGAAGAATGGGAATCTACGAAGTTCTAGAAATTAATGAAGATATTGAAAAACTGATTACCCAGGCGGCTTCTACGGAAACAATAGAAAATAAAGCCAGGGAAAATGGAATGGCAACAATGATTGAGGATGGATTTGTTAAGGCCGTTCAAGGGTCAACATCTATAGAAGAAATATTAAGAGTAACTAAGGAATAGTTTATGCCCAAATTTATTTACACCGCTAAAAGCTATAGCGGAGAGACAAAGGGGGGTGAAATGATAGCCAAAGATGAGAAGTCGCTAGCTCATCAGCTCAAAGCTGATGGTTTTTTGGTCACTTCAATTAAGCGAATCAAAGAAGAAACAAGCACGGGCAGTAATATTAAGCTACTTGATTTTTTTAATAAAGTTCCATTGAAAGAGAAGATGATGTTTGCTAGAAATTTAAGCGTTATGATAGCGGCAGGAGTAACTATTAACAGAGCCATTGACAACCTTTCATTTCAAACGAAAAATAAGAAGTTTAAAAAAGTTCTTGCCAGTATCAATGAAGAATTAAAAAGTGGTAAAGCTTTAAGCGATGGCCTGGCTAAGCATCCGGGAACCTTCAGCAATCTTTTTGTAAGTATGGTAAGAGTTGGCGAAGTTTCAGGAAACCTGGAGGAAATTTTGAAAATTGTTGCTACGCAACTAGAAAAGGAACACGAACTTTCTAGTAAGGTAAAGGGAGCAATGGTTTATCCCGCAGTTATATTAGTAGCAATGATAGGGGTGGCGATATTAATGCTCACCTACATTCTGCCTAAAATAACCGGAGTTTTTGAGGATATGGAAGTAACACTCCCAGGCACTACTTTATTTATAATGTCCATGAGTGACTTTTTAAAAAATCATAGTGTACTTGTAATTATAGCATTTGTTTTTTTGGCAGTATTTTTAAGAGTTTTTTCTAGAACCGAAATAGGAAGAAAAACATTCGGCATATTAATGATTAATATTCCTGTTATTAAAAATTTGGTTATCAAGATAAATTGCGCGCGCTTCTCCAGAATTTATAGCTCTCTTCTTAAGAGTGGAGTTTCTGTTGTTGATTCCTTGAAAATTGTCTCGGACACTTTATCCAATTACTACTACAAAAAGAAAATTAACGAAGGAATTGAAAAAGTTCAAAAAGGAATACCCATGAGCAAGATTTTGTCGGAGAACACCAGCATATTCCCTCCTCTTGTATCTCAAATGGTCGAAGTAGGGGAAGAAACAGGAAAGACTGAGGCAGTATTGTTAAAACTAGCTGAGTTTTATGAAGACGAAGTCGATCAAATTACAAAAAACTTGTCTTCTATTATTGAGCCAATCTTAATGCTTATTATTGGCGGAGCGGTGGGATTTTTCGCCGTAGCTATGCTTCAGCCAATGTATAGCGTACTGGAAAATATATAATAAAAGCAATGTTAGACAATAAAAACAAAAAATCAAAAATAAAAAAAGGCTTTACTCTTATTGAAGCTCTTGCTTTACTTTTTATTTTTTCTGTAGTGGTTGTTACTTTTTATTCCGTCTTTACTCTTGGGATGAGTCATATAATAGAGTCCAAAAAACGCCTAGGAGCTGTTTCAATAGCTAACCAGAAAATAGAAATTATCAGAAATCTTGCTTATGACAACATAGGAATTGAAGATGGAATACCCGACGGACCTATCGACTCGGATGAATATGAGACCGTAGACAAGATAACATACCATGTTTTAACAGATATAAAATATTACGACGATCCTTTTGACGGAACTCAAGGCGGATCTCCCAATGATGATATCCCTAATGATTATAAGGTAGCCAGAGTTACTGTTAAGTGGGGGCAGGAATTAACTCGCCAGGAAGTTTTTTTAGCCTCAACGTTTGTTCCTCCAGGGAGGGAAACCAATGCCGGAGGAGGAACGTTGGCCATTAACATCATTAATTCTTCTGGAGGTGGAGTTCCATCAGTAGATATTAGCTTAACAAATGGTGAGGTCGGGGTTGATTTAGATACTGTGACTGATTCGGAGGGAAACTTGCTGCTTCCCGGAGCTCCAGCATCAATGAATAAATACGAGATTGGGCTTTCAAAAAATGGATATGAAACCATAGTAACTATGCCGCCGTATCCCGGCACAGCTTATAATCCAACTGATGAACATGCTTCAGTTATAGAAGGACTGCTTAATGTCAAAGCAATAATAATGGATCCTCTTTCCGATATAAATATTACGACGATAGATCCACTGGATATTGCCATAGGAGACGTAAGCTTCAGTCTGATAGGAGGAAGGACACTGGGGACAGATATTGATACCGGTGACCCCATATATAATTATGATGAAGATCTAACTTCCGATTCTGGGGGAGCAGAAAATGTCGATGATGTTAGTCCGGGAACATATCAGTTTACGCTTACGGGGAATTCAGAAACTGATTATAAGCTTTTCAAAATGGATCCAGGAGATGATTTAGAAAATAGTAAGTTTATATTAGATCCAGGGAGTTCGTTAGACATCAATGCTGTAATTGCTGACAAAAGCATCCCCTCGCTAATTGTTACGGTAAAAGATGACGCGGGAGGATCGGTAGAAGAGGCCAGCGTGAGTCTTGTTAACACTACCCATGGGTATGATGTTACACTGGAAACCGATAAGTATGGAACGGTATATTTTCCTGACAATACCGCCAATTTGGAAAATGATGATTACGACATTTCAATAAGTGCTACTGGCTTTAGCGATGAAAATGGAACCGTTACAATAAACGATCTGACAGAGGAGGAGTTTGTTTTAAATCCAATCTAATGGTGAATAAAAATAAAAAAGGAATGACGCTTATAGAAGCTATAGTAGCGATAGCTATTTTTGTAATTGGTATGGAAGGATTTGTCTTGCTATTTACCAAGAGCTGGCAAATGAACTCATTTACTTTAGAAACAGGAATGGCGTCGTTCATCGCTTCCAGAGGAGTGCAGACAACCATTAATGTAATAAGAAATGCGCGACAAGCCGATAATGGAGCCTTTACGATAGTATCAGCCAATGATAATGATTTAGTTATTTACAGCGACATAGACGGGGATAGCACCGTGGAAAGAGTGCATTATTATCTTGACAACGGGAATTTTAAAGTAGGCGTTACCGAACCGACTGATGATGTGCCTCCGATTTACCCGGTGGGAGATCAGACGGTCAGTGATACTGCCAATTACGTCGTTAATAATGCAGAAGCTCCCATATTTTCATACTATGATATTGATAATAATCTTCTTGCAACTCCGGCTGTCGTGAATAATGTTAAGATGGCCAAGGTTTATCTAGAGGTGAATATTGATCCCATTCGCACTCCAAATAATATAGTTATTCAATCATACGCGTCGATAAGAAATTTAAGTGAATATGATAGATCACAATAAAAAAATAAATATAGAATGTAGAACCAAAAAAGAAATGAAAGCCTCCGCATTGGTTTATATATTGGTGATAATGTCAGCCGTCACAGTTATTTTAGTTTCTACTATCCAGTATGTGGCTTCTCAAATAAAATATGGCTTTTATGAAGCATATCGTGAGGAATCACTTCAGATTTCCGAGGCGGGAATATATTTTTACCGTTGGTATTTGGCACACGAAATAGAAGGAAAAACTGCCCAGCAGATAAAAGACTTCTGGGAGACTGGAAATCCTTATGGAGTGGATTCTCCTTACGAGATAGAATATAAAGATCCCCAAGGGGCCGGTATTGGAAAGTTTAGCATTAGCGTGACTCCTCCTGAGTCTTACTCTACTATCGTTGTTGTAGAATCTACAGGATGGACCTATAAAAATCCGGACTCCCAAAGAGTGGTAAAAGTTCGCTTCCGCCGTCCTTCTTGGAGTGAATATGCTGTGCTGTCTGATGTCGAGGGATCTTACATTCGTTTTGGAGATGGCACAGAAATTTTCGGTCCCCTCCATGCTAACGGAGGGATTCATTTTGACGGGGTGGCCCATAATACCATTAGCAGTTCCACAAGTACTTATTATGACTCTGATTTTGATGTCGAAGCATGGAAAGACGGGGTTTGGACTGCTTGGCCAGGCGAGTATAATACCAATATGTCAAGCGATGTTTTTCTCGGAGGAAAAGATTATCCGGTCCCATCCAAAGACTTTGACAACTTGATGGGAGACCTGGCTGTTATGAAACAGGAGGCAATTGACAATAGCACTTATTTTGATAATTCTAGGCGTGGCAGGCATATTATTTTAAAAACAGACGGCACTTTTGACATCAGAAAAGTCAGGAATTACAATTCAATATTTAAGAATATAACCAGGTACGCTGGGTCGTGGCAGAATTATCCTATTCCTGATAACGGAGTGATTTTCGTGGAAGATAATATTTGGCTGGAAGGAAAAGTCGATGGAAAAAAAATCACAATTGTAGCAGCCGACTTAATAGGCGGAGGAAGTCCCAATATTTTTATTGAGCATGACATAGAATATACCAACTATGACGGCACCGACATCATCGGGATTATCGCCGAGAAGGATATAGAAATAATCAGAGACAGCGAAAATGATCTTAGGATTGATGGAGCCTTGGTTGCCCAAAATGGAAGAGTGGGAAGAGATTATTATTCCTTGAAAAAATATTGGTGGGGATGGGGATATTGTCCCTGCGGCCAGACATCCTGTGAGGATCATAGAGACACCATTACGGTCTTCGGATCAATAGCGACCAGTGAGAGATATGGCTTTGCCTGGGGAGACACTTGTCCCAGAAGCACTGGGTATGCCACGAGAAACTTATTATACGACAATAATCTTCTGTATTTCCCGCCTCCGTATTTTCCGACCGGAACAGAGTATTCCCTTGATCTTTGGGAGGAATTATAATAAAAAAGAACACTAAAATAAAAGAATGGGCATATTGAGTGTATTAAATAAAAAGATAATAAATGTTTCCGGCAACGTTATCGGCCTGGACTTAAGCGATCTTTCCATTAAGGTTATTCAGTTGGAAAGAAAGGGAAAGAAAAATGTCATTGCCGATCTTGGCTCAGCAGAAATGGCCATTGGAAGCATCTCCGGAGGAGAGATTGTCAATAAAGAAAATGTCATCGCGGCAATTAAGAAGGCAATTAGTAATGCTAAGCCGAGGGCAATTAAGGCAAAAAATGTAATTTGCTCTTTACCAGAAACAAAGGCATTTTTAAGGATAATTAATATTCCAAGAATGAAAGAGAAAGAAGTTGAAGGAGCTATTAAATGGGAAATTGAAGCTAACATCCCTCTTCCTATTGATCAGGTTTATTATGATTGGCAGCTATTAGACAAAAATTTTAGCCGTGAAGATGGCAATATGAGTGTATTAATTGTTGCTGTTTCTCAAGATGTCGTGAATCAATTTACAGATATTATAGAGCAAGCAGGATTGACAGCAGCAAATATGGAAATAGAGTCCATTGCCCAAGCCCGGAGCCTTTTAGACAGAAAAGAGAAAGAAAAAACTACTTTAGTTATTGACATAGGTGACAGACGAACTAGTTTTTTAATTTCGGTAGATAATATTCCTTGTTTTACTTCCAGTTTGCCTCTATCAGCGGGTTCATTGACGGATATTATCTCAAAAACACTCAATATAAACATTGAAGAAGCAGAAAGAAGAAAAATAGAACACGGAATTGGGTCGGCGGAAAAAAATGACCCTGTATTTAGGGCAGTGCAGCCCGTGTTAGAAAATCTTGCTTCGGAGATAGAGAAATCGATGGACTTTTACCTTAGTGGACTAAAATACTCGCCCTCCATTGACAATATTATAATATGCGGAGGAGGAGCTAGGACCAAGGGCATCATTGATTATTTGTCGAAAAGACTAAATAAGGAGATAACGCTGGGCAATCCATGGGTAAATCTTGATATAAAAGATGACGCACTGACAATAAAGAAAGATGAATCGATTCAATATTCTACAGCTGTCGGGCTGGCCTTAAAAGGATTATATGAGAATTTTTATTAATCTTCTCCCAGAAGATAAAAAGAAAGAAATAAAAAGAAAGAAAAGACTCCGGCTAATTGTCTGGCAGGAGATCATGCTTTTTTTTATAATCGCAGTTTTTGTCAGTATTATCATAAGCACCAATTTTATATTAAAAATTCAGGTAAATAGCTTAGAAAAAGTGCATAGTCTTGAACAAATGCAACCAAGCTATCAAGAATTGAAAAAATACGAAAGCGAATTCAAGCAAATGAATTCAGAAGTAGACTTATTTCACGATATCCAGCAAAGCAATCTGCGCTGGCTAAGCGTTTTTTATGATCTCGACAGCATTGTGACAGAAAAAATAATTCTCACCGACCTAATAACAAAGGATTACAGCATTACTTTATTGGGCAAGG
This sequence comes from bacterium BMS3Abin15, assembly GCA_002923195.1. Taxonomy (GTDB): domain Bacteria; phylum Patescibacteriota; class Minisyncoccia; order Moranbacterales; family 2-12-FULL-40-10; genus BMS3ABIN15. Next base: position 8,799 of record BDTH01000035.1, on the reverse strand, counting down.
CTGATACGAGAAATGACTTGCTTAAACTTCAAGAAAGCATCAATATTTCCGAGTGTTTTAGCAATGCCATTGTTCCACTTTCAAACTTGGTATTTAAGGAAAATGTAGCCTTCCAAATAATTTTTAAAGTCAATGATGATTGCCTAAGAGGAATAGTAGTGGCGAAAAAGGAAACAGAAAATCCTGTTGATGAAGACTTAATTAATCAGCCTGAAGAAATAGCGAACGAAGAAGTAATAAGTGAAGAATAAATAACAAATAGGAATGAAAACCATCTGGAATAAATACAAAGAATTAATAATTATAATAGTGTATGTCCTTATATTGGCAGCAGTGTTTAATTTTGTTATTAAGCCATTTACTAAAAGTGTCAATTCGAAAATTGAAAAGGTTCAGGAAAAAACAGTGGATCAGGAAAGACGGATGAAAAAACTAAACGAACTAGCTAAACTAAAAGAGCAGTTTGAAATGATACAAAGAGAGAAAGAAAATATTCAGATTCTGGTATCCCCTAATAATTTGGTGGCGCTTATAGAAGGAATAGAGAAAGTGGCGGAGGAAACAAATAATAAAGTGATAATCAGCGCTGAAGAGAAAAAAAAGTCTGAGAACTCAAAAAAAGAAAAAGAAGAAAGTCTAATCGCCAATCTGCCAAGCGAAAATTATTTAAAAATGAACATCTTACTTTCCGGAAGCTACAACAGTATAGTTGACTTTATTCGCAAGGTAGAAAATATGAGATATTGGTCCGACATTATTTCTATAAATATATCAAACAAGGAGCTAAGTCTTACTAGTCGGCGCTCCGGATCTTCCCCTTTCATATCTCCAGGAGGAGCATCCGATGAAGAAGAAAAGTTTTTTGAAACCGGAGACATAAGTTCGATTTTAGAAATCGTATTTTATCTTAAGTAATAAGTTTTACCAAACTGAAATATAAAACAAATAAAATGGGTATAAAAAAAGTATCAAAACCTGAGTCTGACAAAGAAAATACTGATGAAAAAAATACTAGCATGAAAAATGCGAAGAAAGATACTATTGGTGAAAAAAATATTAACAATAAAAAAGGTGGTGAAAAAAGCGCCAATGATAAGGAATCTAATATAGAAAATGTAAAAAAGAAAAATGTTGATAAGGAGAACATCGATAAGGAGAGTGTTAATAAAAGTGATATTGATTTAAAAGGCATTGAAAAAAAAGATACTGGTAAAAAAATTGCTGATGCAAAGAGTGTCGGTGATAAAGGTGATAAAAAGGGTGCCAGCACTAAAGATTCCAAGGTGAAAAAATCTGAGGAAAGCGATACCGGCAAGAAAAATATTTTAAAAAGAATTTTTAAGTGGCCTTTTTCTAAATTAAAGCCAAAGGCGGAGATAAAGATAAAAGCAAAGACAAAGGCAAAAAAATCTAATTTAAAAAAGATAAACTTTAAAAATATTAATATTAAAAAGGTAGTTTCTGATTGTGGAGAATTCTGGTTTAGGCACTACCGTGTAATATTTGCTTTGCTATTTTTCTTGACTTTTATTGCGGGCATTCTCTTCTGGTATCAAAAGCTGTACAATTCTCAGTGGAGCTATGAAAAAAAACAGCAATACACTGCTTCTCAAAAAGTGGAAGTTAATTTCAGGGAAGACAAATTTCAAGATGTAGTTAAAGCAATTGAAAGCAGAAAAAGTGCATACGAGGATAAATTTAAAACGCTAAATAGCATCTTTCAATTAATAGAAGAAAATAATGATGAGTAAGTAAAATAATTGGTTCTATATAAAAGTAACAAAAATCCCTGATAAACAGGGATTTTTGCTTTCTATGCTCTCGCTAGGAATCGAACCTGGAATTCTTGGTCTCCCGCATAATGTGCGCTCGGCAGGAGTCGAACCTACAACCCCTTGGTCCGAAGCCAAGTGCTCTATCCATTGAGCTACGAGCGCGTTTTTCTGGGCGAGTAGAGGGAATCGGACCCTCGTACCTGGTACCACAAACCAGTGTTCTGCCATTGAACTATACCCGCCATGAAAGCGTAAAACCAAAAGCGTAAAACAAAAAATAATTTGATTTTATACTTTATACTTTTCGCTTTCTTGTACCCCCGACAGGCCCCGTCACTAAAGCACAGTTTAGTACGGGGTAAAAATCGAACCATTCAGTTTTGTACCCTCACTAGGAGTCCCCGCCTGCCAGCGCCTTCGGCGCAGCCGATGGCGGGCAGGGAACCTGGAAAACATTTTATTTATTTTACTTTGTGTCCTCGGCAGGAATCGAACCCGCATCCGGAGCTTAGAAGGCTCCTGTTCTATCCGTTGAACTACGAGGACATACGTATTGAGGATTCCTGTTCTATTTGTTGCCTGCCTCGTTAATTTTCAAAGAAAATTTTTACGGGGAACTACGGGGGCAAGTGTGCGCCCAGTAGGATTCGAACCTACGACCGTTTGCTTAAGAGGCAACTGCTCTACCGACTGAGCTATGGGCGCATGTAATAATATTCGGTACATGCTTTTATCGGATATATAACTGAGTCCCGACGCTTTGGTCGGGATCCCGACTTTCCGTCGGGGCTATGGGCGCATATTTTTAAAGTAGCAACAGTGTATGTAATAGAAAACGCGACGTAAAGCGCAATAATCACGAAGAAATCATTTGAAGTAACATTGTGGATAGTACCAAAAATAAAGCATTTAGTCAATAAACATGCTATAGTCCGTGCTCTTTTTTATATCTTCTCCACTCGCCCTTAGACCACTCTTTTGGTTTTTCAGTCAATTTTTCTTCTCCAGGATGAGGATATTTATCCGGGGAATCATAAGAGCTGTTAAAAACATCATCAATTATCAAATTTTCATCTTTGTCATATACTTTTTGTGTAAAAGTAGCCTTCATTGAATTATCTGGATTCCTTTCCAGTATTCGAGGCCCTATTATTTCTATTCTTCTCCCATCGTCGGTTCCATAAAATTGAAAAATTAACTCAGTTCCTTCAACTTTTGTCTGTATCAAAACGTGTCCGGATGTGTTATTAATGAAACGGAGATCCGGACGGGGGATATAGACTGTTGCGTCCATCCCCTGAGGATTATAGTAAGCGACCGGATAAGCGTGGTTACGACGGGCGGTGATTTCCATTCCACTGTAAATTGCCGCTCGAAATGTGGTGGTAGAAACTTGGCAGACTCCGCCCCCAAATTCCGGCTCAGTCTTATCTTTTTTAATAACCAATTCTTCTTTATAACCATGCTCTTCATCTACTGGACCTAAGATCTCAACAAAGGAAAATTCTTCCCCCGGTTTTATAAGTACACCGTTGAATCTGTTAGACGCTACCTTTATGTTATGAACTCTATTTTTCGGAGAACCTCTAAAATTAGACTTACCTTCCCCGATAAGTATATTTATTCCCAAAGTTTCAATATCTTCTGATTTTATTTCTGGTTCAATGATTTTATAAACGAGGTGTACTTCTTCCGGAAACTTTTCATTAGAATGGTTTTTTTGCGAAATCGCATCAAGCAATATCTTGGCACTGGAGCCAACGTCAAGCTCCATTCCATTCTTACTGAAAGCAAAAGCAGACACTTTCTCGTCTTCTACTGCAAATTTTGCGTCAACAGGATCTTTATTTACCCTTCTTCCCAAATCTTCTAAAAAAGAATATAGCGCCTTTTTTTCTACAATGCGCGCGGACTTTTTTACAAGATGATTTCTTTCCCGGTAGGTTTTTGTCAACCTGCAAAAGATAGGATCGGTAGGACAGTAATGAATATTTTCAATTTCTGCCCTTGCGTTTTTGTCATTCATTAAAGTAGTTTTAATAACTGTCCATTGAGAAATCTCCTCATAAGAAATAGCTTCTTCCAACTCGCCCATCATTAATTTTAATTCCTTGGAATTTTCTTCGGATGCAAAAACACCACTAATTGGTGATAGCAGTAAAATAAAAAAAGTTAGAACTGTAATATGGAAACTTATTTTCATTTCTACACTCTATTATACCTCCTTTCTTGCATTTTATTGCATGAATAAGTGATATATTTTAAGAATACTTTAAAATGGAAAAAATTCCAAACAAAATATAAAAAGGAATGCCCAGCATTCCTTTTTATTTATATGAAGAATATTATAACTAAAATCCTCTAACCTGAATCTTCTTAGCTTTAGTGGTATCAGCTTTGGGAAGCCGAATTGTTAAAATCCCGTTTTTTAAAGATGCCTCAGCCTTGTCGGCAATTACGTCTACTGGCAAAACTACTGATCTAGAGAATGAACCCCAGTAACATTCCTGATAATAATAATTTTCATTTTCAACTACCTCTTCATTCTTCCTTTCTCCCTTTATTGTTATCATATCGTTGTTTATGGCGACGTCTAAATCTTCCGGCTTCACGCCAGCAATAGTTGATTTAATTACCACATCATTTTCAGTTTGATAGACATCAATAGTAAGCTGTCCTTCAGCGTCACTAGGCCAGTTTTCTTCTGTTGAAGGAGTGGTGCTGGTGTTCATTGTCATTTCTGCTTCTTCATCGTCAGAATAAACAGGCATTGATTCGCCCTCGTCCTCTATTTTCTTTGCTCCGGTCAGTTTCTCAAAAAATGATTTTTTTTCTTTGGCCATATGTATTATCCGATGATCAATGATTAAAAATCAATGATCAAAGATTAAAATTAGATTATTAAGCAGTATTTTGATTATAGTACAGAATTTACTAGGATGCAAGACGTCTGTTTATCACCATTATATTAAATATATTAACTACCACAAGTATTGTCAATAGAGAAATGATAAGCGGGTCTGCGAGATAATTATCGCGGTAGACAACCAAAAGATTATACAAAAGATGGAAAAATACTACTATTGCAACCGGCTTGATGAATGTTCTAATTTTTTTAGGGTTTCGGGTAGCGATGAAGTATCCGATAATTCCTGCCGTTGAAACATGAATCAAAATTATTTCTGCAATATTCTGATAAAAAAATTCTGCAGATCCACTACTTATTTTTCCATAAATCAGTACAACTTCTACAAGAGCGAAGCCAAGTCCGACTAGGAAGGAATTCAAAATTATTTTTCTATCAAGGGAAAATACTTCAACTCTTTTAACTATCATTACATATTTTAGTGATTCCTCAATTACTGCTGAAGTCAAGAGTAGATAATGAAATGCAGACAACGTTTTGGGCATAGCATTCAAAGAAAACAGACTTTCGGAAGTTAATGCTGTTTCATAGTCAGCGAAGATTGAAATTATAACCAAAACAATAAGCTCCAACACTACGGCTCCTAGCGCAGCAATGATTCCCAAAAAGAGTGATTCAATTTGCCTCATTATGGTATGCGAATAGCGCTCGCTCACAATATATGCTCGCGAAATGCGAACGCGCACATTCGAATAAGTTCGCAGATTCGTATCTCATTTGTAGTTTCGTATCGGTTAAGAGATACTATCTCGATGTCTTTTTATTTCTTTAAGCTTAGATTTAGCTCTTTCTAAACTTTCTTTTTGCTGATTTACGATTTCTTCAGGTGCCTTTGCCAAAAATCCCTTATTTTTCAATTTACTTTCAATTCCAGCGATATGTTTTTCCAAATTCTCTATTTCTTTTTCTGATCTTTTCTTTTCTTTTTCAACATCTACTAATCCTTCAGTAGGAATGTAAATATTAATTCCAGACGTCGTTCTGTGAATTGAATTGGGAACTTTCTTTCCGTCGTTCTTGATTTCCACTTCGCATTTTGTTCGGAGGCTTTCGATTAAATTCTTTTGTTCAGTAACTAGTTCAGTAACACCCGATGCAGAATTTCTTGTATCAATAATCACTTTAATTTTTTTCTTAGTATCAATTTTGTTTTCTACGCGAGCATTTCTGATAGCAATTATTATTTTTTGCAATAACTCGAAAGATATAATGGGCCTGGATTTTTCTGAAATAAAATTATATTTCTCCTGACTTGGCCATTTTTCGATCATTAACAATTTGTTATTTCCTATTTCTTTCCAAATGGCTTCAGTAACAAAGGGCATAAAAGGATGCCACATCCTAAGAAGATCAGTTAATATGCTTGATAATATAATATTTTTTTCTTCATTCTTCTCAATTTTACTTATTTCCAAATACCAATCGGCAAAGTCGTTCCATGTGAAATCGTGTAATTTTTCTCCAGCTTGAGAAAAATGAAAATTTTCAATATCAGAGGAAACAATACTGATCAGCTTTCCAATTTTGAATAAAATCCATTTATCAGAGAGTGTCGCATTTTTCGAAATCTTATTATGCCATATTGCTCTTTCTGATTCTCCCGGAGGAATTTCTATTATATTATTTTCCGAAGTAGGCCTGGTAGGTTGCTTATGGTCTAAGTGGACATTTGTTTTATAATACCGGCTGATATTCCAAATCTTATTAGTAAAATTCCTAAAGCTTCTAATTTTTTCTTCGCTCATCTTTAAATCATTTCCTGGCGTGTTGCCGATAAGCAATGATAAGCGGACTGCGTCGGTTCCATATTTTTCAGCCACTTCACGCGGATCAATAACATTCCCCAAGCTCTTACTCATCTTTCTTCCTTTCTCGTCGCGAACCAGCCCGTGAAGATAAACATTTTTAAAAGGAATTTCGTTGACGGCAAATAGAGACATCATAATCATTCGTGAAACCCAGAGAGTCAGAATATCGTATCCAGTTTCTAAAACCTGAGTAGGATGAAACCTGGCCAAATCACCTGATTTTTTGCCGTTTTTGAAAGTATCAGGCCATCCTAATGTTGAAAAAGTCCACATTCCGGAAGAAAACCAGGTATCTAATGAGTCTTCATCTTGTTTCCATCCATCAAAAATAGGATCAGACGAACTAACTAACATTGAAGAATCGGTTTTTTCTTCATTTTGATAATCTAAAATATCTACTGAAGAGATTTGTTTATGATTTTTAAAATATTCAGGTAAGCCTCCTTTGAATTCAGCCTCGTAACGAGCAAGTCCCGAAGTAGAACGTTCCTCAATTGTCGCATAAATTCCATCAATTTCTCCCTTCTTTCCTTTTTTACCAACGACACCCTTCTTTTTGGATTTTTTAGGGATAATTGTGAAGCTATTATTTTTCTCAGAAACTCTTGTTCGATTTTTCCCATCAAAATAATCAACATATTCATAGTCTTCTTTTTCTTTGAAGTTTTTAATAAACCACTCAAAATCTTCTTCATTGGAGAGGCTAACTCTATATTCTTTTTCTTTTTTAGCATGAACGGGGCTACCTTTTTCTCCGACTTTAAATTCTTTTTTCCCTTTTTTATATTTTTCCAGCAAATCTAATGAAGAAATATTTTTAAAATAAACCGGAATTTCATGCCCAAACCAAATTTGCCGGCTGATGCACCAGTCGTGCATATTATTCATCCAGTCCAAATAACTTTTAGTAAATCTTTCCGGGGTAAATTTTATATTTCCATTTTTAACGACCTCAACAGCTTTTTCTTTAAGCGATTTATTTCCCAGTCGCTTTAATTTTTTATCAACGGCTATAAACCATTGCTTGGATGGTATCGGCTCTATTACCGTTCCACATCGGTAGCAAACAGCAACGTTATGAACATAGTCATCATCAATATGGTCAATTAAGCCCATCTTTTCCATATCAGCCACAATTGCTTTTCGCGCCTCACTAGTAGTCATTCCGGCATATTTGCCGGTATTCTCCATCATTTTTCCATCCTCATTTATGACTTGCTTCATCGGAATATTATTTTTCTGGGCCATTTCGTAATCAGCAAAGTCATGAGCCGGAGTAACTTTAACCGCTCCACTTCCAAATTCAGGGTCAACGTGTCTGTCCGCTATTACTATAATTTCAAATTCACCTAATACACCAGGAATTTTGTATTTCTTTCCGACCATATCTTTATAGCGTTTGTCTTTCGGATTGACGGCTACGGCAGTATCTCCCAATTTAGTTTCCGGACGGGCAGTAGCTAAAACAAAGGGGCCATACTTTATCCAGTAGAACTTTCCCTTTTCCTCCTCATACTCAACTTCGTCATCCGCTAAGGTGGTATGACATCTTGGGCACCAGTTAACAATTCTTTTTCCTTGATAAATCACTCCAGCCTCATACATATCAACGAACATTTTGGTTACGGCCTTTTTTCTTTCGTCATCCAATGTAAACGCTTCCCTAGACCAATCTAAAGAAGCACCCATTTTTTTGGTTTGTTCTAAAATTTCAGATTGTTTTTCTAAAGCGTATTCCCAGACTTTTTTTAAGAATTTTTCCTTGCCTAAATCATGGCGAGTCTTACCTTCCTCTTTATGTAATTTTTTTTCAACTACGTTTTGGGTGGCAATGGCGGCGTGGTCTGTTCCTGGAACCCAGAGTGCTCGGTAGCCCTTCATTCGGTGATAACGGATTAATAAATCTTCAACAGCTAGCATAACGGCGTGTCCAATATGGAGCTTATCGGTTATGTTTGGCGGAGGAAGAGTTATGGTATATGATTTTGCATCTTTGGGTAAATCCAAATTATCCGGATTGAAAAAACCGGACTTTTCCCATTCTTTGTAAATTTTATCTTCAACCTTTTTCGGGTCGTAAACCCCCACACCAAAAGCAGTAGAAAGTCTTTTATTCCCTGACTTGGAAGCCTTGTTAATATTTTTTATTTTATTATTATTCATTTTTTTGGTGTGGGGGTAAATCTTTGAAAGTTCTTTATTCATAGAATTAATACTATCAGCAATATTTTAATTTTTCAAATATTTATTTAATGCAAGCTACACACTAATTATCAGATTTTTCTACACT